>NZ_JBHUJB010000021.1:0-249188 GCF_042683245.1 Rubritalea tangerina | reverse complement strand
TTGCTGACTCTGATCTATAGATCACAGCCTCTGTATAATAATCTTGGAGAAAGCTTATAAAAATCGCCGAGGCTTAAGCCTCTCTGGTTCTTAACGCTTCCGCAAAGATTATTATACTGGTGCAATAAATTGACAGTCAAGATTAAATACTCACTTGAACACTATTTATGCTTAGAAATTGATCTGACGCATCCGTTTTTCAAACCTAACGTAAAGCACACCGCACCGCTGACAGGGGAATGTACTTTGATTTATTGTTTACGGATGGTGGATTGGAAATAGTGAGCGGAGCTCAACCGCGGTCAGCGGTTGGGTGCAGCGTCTTGTTAGCCCATTTTGTATTTGCGGATCTGAATGACCAAGTAGCTCAGAAAGATCATGCCTCCAGTTACTGCAAGTGAAAGTAAATTTGCTCCTATACCTGCTTGCATTGCCCCCATATCCATCAAATAGAATGAAGGATCCTTGCCTACATGATTCTTACCCATTGAATACGTGGAAACCCCATAATTAAAAAACGTGATACCCAGTATCAAGAGCGACATAGAGAGTGCCAGTATGGGAGGTGTCACAAGAAATCGGTAATTGCATCGTGTCACGGCTATGATGCAAAAAAGTAATGAAAACAACATTGAGACACATAATGCCACCATTTGGAGTTCGCCGAGAAGATCACTCAGCGCGAAGGGTGTAGATGTGGTTTGAGCAAGGTTCATATTATTTAGGCTAACGTAAAGCACACCGCACCGCTGACGGGGATGCACTGAGATTTATTGTTTTCGGATGGTGGATTGGAAATGGTGAGCGGAGCTCAACCGCGGTCAGCGGTTGGGTGCAGCGTCTTGTTCTACGAACGTGGTGTATTCGGTGGTTTCCAACTGGATGGAGGGTCATACTTCGAAATGGATCTTAATTTTCTAAAGCTGTGTAGCAAGGATCATCTATGACTGGTCATTTAGGCTTAGGTATCGACGTCGAGGATCTCTAGAAACGCAGGAAACCGAAAAACCTGATTTGGCTCATCGCATGGAAGGCCGAGAGTTCTGAAAGTCTTACCCAGCTTTTTGAATTTAGAATAATGTTCGATAAGATCATGATGATGAACTTTCAGAGTTCCACGTGCACAGGCTCTGTGAATGCATCGCAACTGATAAGACTGAGAGTTAGAAAATGCTTTTCTAAGCTGTCTTGTCTGACTGAAATAGCTAGTTGAGCACTCTGCAATGGGATATCTCTAGTAGAACGTCAAGCACACCAACCGAGGACTAGACCAGAGCGGTGTGCTGAATCTTTAAAATTTAGAATGTAGTGAAATATTCAAAACGACTAAACGCGGTCCGAGGTTGGGTGCAGCGTCTTGTTCTGCAAGGTAGTTTATTCAGTGTCGTCTTCGCAGTCTTCACCAGTGATGTAGATAGAGTTAACTTTATTCATCATCTTTGCAAATTCTTCAGGTTTTACATTGTTGGCTTCAAGAACTGCTCCGTCTTTGGTGTACTTGTAACGCTTATTTCTGCTCTTGAGGTAGATAAACAGAGCTGCAACCCACTCCACGTTGGATTCGCTGATGATTTCAAGTATGTGTTCTCCGAGACCTCCAGCGCTACATCGAAGGAGCATGAGGTCTCTAGTCATAATATTCGACTTTTCTAACTCAGATGAAAGACAGTCTAATTCATATTTTAATCCGTAAATGTGCATCTTTTGAGGAATCAACTTGGGTTTTTATTTTGTTGTTAGTTTGTATGACTATCGTGAAGTGCTGCACGTCTTAAAGAACAGCGAAATTTAGCAGAACGTAAAGCACACCGCACCGCTGACGAGGGTGTACTGTGATTTATTGTTTACGGATTGAGGGTTGGAAATGGTGAGCGGAGCTCAACCGCGGTCAGCGGTTGGGTGCAGCGTCTTGTTCTCCCAATTTAGTTTCTTGTCGGTTTTTTCGCCAGAGTTTCTCAAGATACTCATCAGATCCATGAACTGATTCAGCACTTTGCCATAAAGCTAAAATCTTCTTCGCTATAACCTGACGCTCTTCTTTGTTTGTGTGTTGGTGTTCCCATAAAAGACCAACGTTCCTGCTCTCTGCGATAGCACCATGAAAACTATAATGAGGAGATACACTAGAAAAATTTACGAATGTGTTTACTCGCCTCCAGTCACCAATATGCGATGGATCTGTTCCATAGCCTAAAACTCTACTTATCGGAGTCTCTTGGTATACTACACTAAAAGGAATCCAGTAAACCATCCTTGTGGACCGTACTCGACCTGAGTTTATATCAATGTCTTGGTATTCACAGTTTATGGCCTCAAGGCTTCTGAACAAACTTGGCGCAAGGAATGATACACATAATACAATTAGGCATGTCATTAGCGCTAATTTCTTTATCGTACGCTTTTTCATTCAGGAGAACGTAAAGCACACCCACTGCTGACAGGGGATACGCTTTGATTAATTGTTTACGGATAGAGGAATGGGAAAAGTGAGCGGAAGTCAACCGCGGTCAGCGGTTGGGTGCAGCGTCTTGTTAGCCAAGTCAGTTTTGAACGCTTAGAGTATGAGAATAGCTGCTGTGTAAATACCTGTAATCTTTAAGGATGTGGGCAGGTTGAATCCACAATACTTTCCGAGACATACAAAAATGATAGGAATCTTGATGTACCCAGCCCATTCGCCAATGGTGAAATGAGCCGCTAAAGAAATGATGGAGGCAAATAAGCAAATGAAGAGGAGTTTGTTTAATTCTGTGTCACCGTCTTGTCTAAAAAAGACCATAATGATGAACCATAGAATTATTCCGTCTATTGCAGCTTGGATCATGAGTCTTCTGGAAAAAGTTTAGGTGTGAATTATTTAGGCTAACGTAAAGCACACCGCACCGCTGACGGGGATGTACTATGATTGATTGTTTACGGATAGAGGGTTGGAAATGGTGAGCGGAGCTCAACCGCGGTCAGCGGTTGGGTGCAGCGTCTTGTTCTGCAAAGGCAGTCCTAGCGGGAATAGACATCTTAAATCAAATCTATATTACCGTGCTCATTAGACTTAGCCCTACTTGAGTCTAGCGTATGTTGTAATGATGCTAGTGGATCGACGCTTATGCCAACCAATCGCATCTTAGTGTGATCGGAGAAAGTAATCTTAGCTGCGAAGAACCCAGCAGGTGATTTCATGGTTTTGAAGTCTGATAATTGGGCACGAGACAGCACCCACTTATCGAGTAATTTATGCTCAACACACCCGTCGTTGATGTGGATACTAAAAAACACTGTGGGTAAAATGCCAAGTCCGATAGCTATAGCTGGTATCAGGATAATTAGTGATAAAGGGATGAGTTTTTGAAATGGCTGGTGTTCATAGAAAATGAACATGATCGCACTGAAGATATAGGCTACGAGTCCAATGACTAAACCAGTGATAACTCCATATTTTAGAGTCGATGTGTTATTGCCGAAACGCATGTCAATTTAGCAGAACGTAAAGCACACCACACCGCTGACGGGAATGTACTGTGATTATTGTTTACGGATAGTGGGTTGGAAGAGGGGAGCGAAGCTCAACCGCGGTCAGCGGTTGGGTGCAGCGTCTTGTTAGACAGAGGTGGTCGCAGAGGAGGAATCCTTGACAGTGCGAGCAAGAATGTAGGTCGTGAACACTAGAATGACGTCAAAGGGAATCCAGAGGGAAGGTGAAATATAATAGTCTCCCAGAATCGCGTCCGAATATGGCAGGAGCCATGGAATCCCTCCAGACAAAGCATCACACGCTAAATGTAGGCTGTATGCTACAACCATAAAAACAGCTACTTTAGTGGTAAGTGTCTTAAACTTAAATGAAGCGGTAGTTAGGAGGATTACAGTGAAGGTTATTAATGCTGGAAGTGTGTGTGACCAACTACTGTAACGACTAGCGATGCTGAAGTGTGGTGTGAATAGATCCGGTGCTGCACCAGCAAAAGTGATTAATGCGTACTGAAACTTATTAAGGGAGAAATCACTCTTTCTAAACCTCTGATAAAGGCAAATTGCAACGACTGGAAGTAAAGCGTGAGTGACTGTGTTCATTTTTGTCTAACGTAAAGCACACCCACTGCTGACAGGGAATACGCTTTGATTAATTGTTTACGGATGGAGGATTGGAAAAAGTGAGCGAAAGTCAACCGCGGTCAGCGGTTGGGTGCAGCGTCTTGTTCTGTGAAACACCCTAAAACATCGCAACTGAACACGCTAGTAAAACCAATGTTTTTATCGTGCTGAGCGAACTACGAGCGACTTCACCAACAGTGGATGAGACGAACATCGTTACGCAATGAATTGAGTAATTACTACGCCACGAACCGCATAGAGGATGCGCCCACAATTCGTAGAAGGAGATTTTGAGAAAAAATTCTAAAGTGTGCTTTGAATGTACTCACCGTGATTGAGCAGCACGGTTCTAGAAGATAGTTCACTACTCCCACTTGTTAACTTCACAGCATGATCTCGAAGTATGGAGCTTCAGCAATAATCGTAGCAACTGATAGGCAGCACAGTAAGGGAGATGGAGATGAAATTAGAACGTCTATTTTCTCTCACAGAACGTCATAGCACACATACGCCTGTCTGGCTGCGGCACTTCGACTGTGGGTTGATGGTTAATTTTCATAAAACGTAATTAAGAACTCCGAACGGGCAGGCGTTATGTGCTGCGAATTGTTATGCAAGGAGGATTTCGTTGATTGGTATGAAGAATACTAGACAAATTTGCCATCTACTTTCCACGATTCACCATCCTTCAGTAGAACTACCCTCTCGTATCTATGCTTATTACCCCAAGTGACTGTATAGTGGGCAACCGCCTTCTCTCCCTTAACACTCTCAACTGTTACATCTTTAAGTTCCAGATTACTGATTCTACGGGGGAAAAACACTCTCACGCAGCGCATCGAAAAGCGATAAAACCATCCAAACTGTGTCATGAGTCTATCGGTGCAAAATTCTTGTAGAGCTTGCTGGTCTGCGTCCTTTGCTGCAACCATGTAGCGTTCAAGAACATCTATGATTTTTTCATCTTCTGTCATATTCAGCATAACGTAAAGTACACACACTCCCTATGGGAGAGCGAGCGTCGATACTGAGTTAATGGTTATAGTTTTCATAAACTGACACTGGAGACGCGCCATAGGGAGTTGTAGTGCTACGTCTTGTTATGCAAATATCTATTAATTGTTTCAACATCTATATTATTGTATCCCATGACTGGAGACCACTCTAATGATAATAGTTCTGCAAAGTTATCTTCAAAAAATAGTTTAAACCTACGCACTGCCTCTTCGCTAGGAAAAGTATCCGGCTTATAATGAATACAGGCATTATAGAATTCCATCTCAATTCCTATGCCCTCTGAATATGAAAAGTTTAGATCATCCCCATTACTAAGCTCGACCTTACGACTGGAATTCATCCTGTTTAGCTCATTAGCAATGTCAGACCATAATGGAGATTCTTTCTCAAGATCATCATCTTCACTATCATCTATAATCCAAGAGTATAATTCTTTAAGCATAACGTAAAGCACACCAACCACGAACCTTGCCGAGGAAATGCGCTATGGGTTTAAAGTGAGAATTATAAGAGAGAGACGCGGAACTCAACCACGGTGAGTGGTTGGGTGCAGCGTCTTGTTATGCAAAGGCAATTTTGAACGTGTGGGCGAGTAGAATTATATCCCTCAAATCAGTGAATAACCATGAATACAGCATATTCGTCTTCAGCTACAACTGTGAAACCAAGCCTGTCATATAAGCTGCGAACTGGGTTTACCCTTAGCACACGCAACTTAAGAGGGATGTTCTTCTGCTTTGCTTCTGAGATAAGTTCTAAGATGAGTGATGTACCTAAACCTCTGTTCTGAAACTCGGGCTTAATCAAAATATCTGCTAGATAAATGAAGTCATCATGTCGCTGAACTTTAAGCATACCGATGTCTTCTGAGTTGTGTTTGATGATAGAAGTGTTCTGGGAGTCAAAGCTCTTCTTGAAGATGGTAGAATTCCAAGTGTGAGTTTGTTCCACTAATGGCTTCATTTGGGACTCATAGAATGAATTAAGCCAACTCAGATCGTCTGTCTTTGAAGGTCTGAGCGAAAGTGGATTTTTTAGCATAACGTAAAACACACCCACTGCTGACAGGGGATGCGCTTTGATTAATTGTTTACGGATGGAGGATTGGGAAAAGTGAGCGAAAGTCAACCGCGGTCAGCGGTTGGGTGCAGCGTCTTGTTCTACAAAGTGGTGCAATAGATGGTTTCCAACTGGATGGAAAATTATCTTTCGGAACGGATCATAGATTTATGCAACGGTGTAGCAAGGTCGTTCTATTACAGGTCATTTACATTGAGGTGTCGACGTCGAGGATCTCTGAAAGTGATGCGAACCTAAAAACGTAATTTGGCTCATCGCATGGAAGGCCGAGAGTTCTGGGAGTAATACCCAGCTATGCGAGTTAGGAATAATGCTCATAAAGTTCACGATGATGAATCACCAGAGTCCCGCATGCACAGCCTCTGGGTAATCATGACAAACTTCTAGGGTTAGAAGTGTCGCAAAGGAATGAGATACTGTCTCGTCTATACTGGAATAGTAGTGGAGCTCTCTGCAATGGTCTATCTAGTAGAACGTAAAGCACACCCACTGCTGACAGGGAATACGCTTTGATTAATTGTTTACGGATGGAGGATTGGAAAAAGTGAGCGAAAGTCAACCGCGGTCAGCGGTTGGGTGCAGCGTCTTGTTCTGCAAAGGCAATTTTTGAGATAGGATGTCATCTGGAAATGCAGTTCTTGAATCTTGTTTTCTGAGACTTTGAGAGATCTGCACGCTTCAATAATCTGATGAGTTTAGTTCTGATGTACTGAGAACGGAAGAAATAGGGCTGAACTTCGAGGAATAAGAGAGCAGACTCCAGAGCTGCCGAATCCCCTTCGATGATCTTTCGTAGTCCAAGTTCATATCCTCCAGGGAAAGCTAGAGAGTCGTATTTTGAATGGAAATCTGAACAGGCTTCTTTATGGGCTGTGCCGTGTGGTTGCTCTGCAAACGTCTCATGAATACGTCCGTGAAGACAACGTATCTCTTGTGCATTCTTTTTGATTAGAGCGCGCATAATTTAGCAGAACGTAAAGCACACCGCACCGCTGACAGGGGAATGCACTATGATTTATTGTTTACGGATGGTGGATTGGAAATGGTGAGCGGAGCTCAACCGCGGTCAGCGGTTGGGTGCAGCGTCTTGTTCGACAGAGGCAGTTTTATTGTAATTAGCCCACGCTTGAGCCTTCTCATATAGTGTACCATTAAAGAATAAGAGTGGCAGAAGTTCATATGGAAGGTGTAAATATTGTTCTGTATAGGCTTGATATGCTGCCGAGAAGAGGCATGTAGCTATAGCTAACCCCGCATATATTTTGCCTAAAAGTATCGCACAATCTTTCTCCATGATAATGGCTAAAGCTACGATTGCTGAAAATGTAAGGAGGATGATAAGCCAAATTACATTAGGATTCCACGGTGATAAACCTTCATAAGAAAGTCCGAAATAATCGAATGTGTAGACATCTCTATCTGGCATGAATAAACCTAAGATGAAGGTCAATGGGACGACGAAATAAAATAGATGTATCCATGTGAAGAATCTTATCCATGTGGGAAGTATTTCTCTGCGGTGCATATTTAGTCGAACGTAAAGCACACCGCACCGCTGACAGGCAATGTACTATGATTTATTGTTTACGGATGGTGGGTTGGAAATGGTGAGCGAAGCTCAACCGCGGTCAGCGGTTGGGTGCAGCGTCTTGTTCTGCAAAAGTCAATTTTAGCGCTAGTGTTCCCAGCCCCACTCAGCCATAGATTGTCTAGCAATACGGCGTACTTCAAACCAGTGTAGATCTGAGCTCAATAGTTCTTCATCAAATAGCTCTGGCTTCATGCTCGATAGGTACTTGTCGAGTAGGTCTAATGTCGATCTGCGTTCAGGAGTCATTCCAATGTCATCTCGATATATTGTTGCGTGATACCAGTTATCGTATTCTAGAGCTAACTCATCAGTGATATCTACTCGTTGTTCAATCTTCAATTGATCTTTAGCATCAAGAGCCAAGTTGCTAACACTGATTTTTAACTGAGCGAGCGCATTATGTGCAGAGACTGTCATATTTAGCAGAACGTAAAGCACACCAGCCGCGAACTTGACCAGAGAGCTTTGATATTGGGGTTAAGTTAGAATTGCGTGGAGGGAGAGCGGAAGTCAACCGCGGTGAGCGGTTGGGTGCAGCGTCTTGTTCGGTCTGCTGATCTAAATTTACTTTTCGGAGCTCTTATCTCGTACCGCAGGAGATTTATTACTGTGAGTTGCGGAGGTGTCAGCACTCTCGATTTTATGTACAATTGTATGCGTTATTACTGGTGGATCTATATTATCTGACTGCCCGAATTTCCGATCTATAGTATGACCTTTACCGTTTTGTATCTGGATCGAATCTCTAGATAATAAAGTAATGCTCCACCCTTCTGATAGTTCGAGATCAAGAGTCCTACCAACACTATGTTGCCCAATTCTGTCACGCACAGATTCATCAACTGTTATTTCGCTGTAACGTAGAACCCCGTCAATTTCTTTAACCTCAATGGACCTGTAATCATCTATTTGATATACGCCAATATCCGTAGCTACATACGGGTATGTTGGGATTGGAGTTATAGAGCTTGTATTCCAATACGCTCCAATAATGAGAGCTATGATTAGACTTGGTATCAATATATAAATTTTTTTCATATTTATATCTTACCGAACGTAAAGCACACCAGCCGCGAACTTGACCAGAAAGCTTTGATAGTGGGTTTAAGTTAGAATTGCGTGAGAGGAGAGCGGAAGTCAACCGCGGTGAGCGGTTGGGTGCAGCGTCTTGTTCGACAGAGCTAATTTTCGATGACCATCGTGCCAGCAATCATATCGTGGAATGCTTTTCGTTTCTTGGACGCCAAAACAGGAATCGCAAAAATTATGTTCAGTGATGGCAAAAGGGCGAATAAAATACAGCGTTTGATATATTGTGAAGTACTTGGAGATTCTCCAGTTTGCTCGTCAACAATGGATAATCCCATGATCTTTTTTCCTGGGCTGTTACCAACTAGCCAACATGTAAGTGCTGTGATCGGCAACAGTATGAAAAAAGTTAGATTAAAAGTGAGGTCACCCTTTTTATCTCCAACAGCTAGCATGATATGGCCAAAAATCCAAATGATGGCAGCAAAGCCAATTGTGTCGATAATGAATGATATAGTACGTTTGCTTAGTGGTGCAGGTGTCATAGTTAGTGTTGTTATATTTAGTCGAACGTATAGCACACCGCACCGCTGACGGGGATGTACTGTGATTTATTGTTTACGGATTGAGGGTTGGAAGAGGGGAGCGAAGCTCAACCGCGGTCAGCGGTTGGGTGCAGCGTCTTGTTCTACAGAGATAATTTTCTTTGTTGGCGTAGTAGATTCAATCGGAAAACGGTGGGCTTCATTCTTGGCACTTTTCAGGAAGTGGTGTCATGAAGTATTTTAGAATGTTTCGGCTGCTTATTGAGACTATCGTAGGGAATACAATAAATAATAGAGTCGATTTGGTTACGCCTAAATCTGAGATTATGTAGGGTAGTGAGAAAAGTATAACTTCTAGAGATGCCCCCGATAATACTCCGCTTAGATCCCCTCTTGCGTAGACAATCAAATAGATAATTAGGATCGGTAAAAGTATCAGAAATCCATTAAGACAAAGGATAAACCAGGGAATAAGAGTAAATAGAAAGAGCTTTGAACCAGCTAAGAGAAAGCAAATTGTTAATACGCAGAAAACGCATCTGAATATATTGAGGGTGCGCATTTGTTATTTAGTAGAACGTAAAGGTACACCTCACACTTTGTGTGATGGTGTACGCCTTGTTAGGTTGATTTAATCCTATTCATCTTACGAGAAGAGAAACCGATTTTTCTTAGCATCTAGACCTAGCTGATCAATTGCTGTTGAGATCAATGGACGATTATCCAACAGTGATTGCTCGTATGAAAAATCAGCGGCGACGCTTCGAGCCGCCCAGTCAGTCCGTAAGTTCAATTTCTTCTCCGAGTCACTGTCCAAGTGAGTATTTAATCTTGCTGACTCTGATCTATAGATCACAGCCTCTGTATAATAATCTTGGAGAAAGCTTATAAAAATCGCCGAGGCTTAAGCCTCTCTGGTTCTTAACGCTTCCGCAAAGATTATTATACTAGTGCAATAAATTGACAGTCAAGATTAAATACTCACTTGAACACTATTTATGCTTAGAAATTGATCTGACGCATCCGTTTTTCAAACCTAACGTAAAGCACACCGCACCGCTGACGGGGATGTACTGTGATTTATTGGTTACGGATTGAGGGTTGGGAAAGGTGAGCGGAGCTCAACCGCGGTCAGCGGTTGGGTGCAGCGTCTTGTTATACAAAGTCAGTTTTTGTTGGTCTGCTTCAGTTCTTCACCGATGAATAAATAAGACTTACAGAGGGATTCAAATGCCTTAAGCGATGACTCGAAATCCTTCTTGTTACGACCTGTAAGAATAATCATGTTGATAGTCTTGTTCTCCTTGAAGTAGCACACAGCTTCATAGTTGCCCCACTGGTCTCCAGAAAAATGGTAGATTGTACCCTTATTGCCAGATTCACTCTTGAGTGTCTTGACCTTCTTACCAGCGTAGTTTGGGTTTCCGTTCTGTTTGAAGTCTTTGATGAGATACTTAACGGCATCTTCAATGGATTTAACTTCAGAATCTATGGGACGAGCACGCGCATAGGCTACAGTGGTACTGTTTTCCCAGGAGCCTCCTTGCTTATAAAATACAGCATGAACACCTTGCTTTGCTGCGCTCTCGTTATCAAGCATCCACTTTTTGGGAGCTTTGAGTGAGAATACGTGGTCTTTTCCGTAAATGATTCCAGTACCTTCTGGGATTACAGCTGCATTTACTGATGCGCTAATTATTAGTGCTGATGTTAGAGTGTAGAGTAGGGCTTTCATATTTAGTATAACAGTATTAGGTCACATTAGGAGGGTGTGTGTGACTTATAGTGGGGGAGAATGTAATGTGATGTTAATGAGTTGGTTGGGAGGTCACTAGATATAAGCTTTGGAAAGTCCGGTGAGGGTGACGGTGTGGGTGTTTTGGGAATTATTGGGAGTCATAAAGTTTGGAGATGTTGAAGGTGTAGGTGCTAACATTATGGAGGGGTGTAACGTTTGTATTGCTTTAAATTTGTGATTGATGGAATTGCTTGAATGTGGCGGTAGGGGAGGAGAGGTAGTTACGTTGATTCTTTAGGCTGGAAGTATGCTCAGAAGTGATTGGAGACGCTGCCGCCCTTGGTCACACTACAGATAACTGAAGAAACCAATAAGCAAAAGGAAGCATAGTGCATGAAGAGCACGACTTGAGTAATGAATCAGATAGCATTGAGGATGGCGATATAAAAAATCAGTCTTCTTCGACTAGATGTCGTGTGAGCTTATTGATTATTGGGATATTGAAGGAGGTGCGGAGGTATAGATTTACTTTTTAGTTGTCATAGTGTGGTCGTATGAGTATAGTGTTCTTATGAGTAATGTTTCATTGTTGGAGGCAATTGAGAGGCATCGAAGTGTGCATGGTGTTGGGGCGTGGGAGGAGGATCTTATGCAGAGCCGAGATTTGAGTCGACTTGAGAAGGATCGTTATTGCTTTGTGCTGCATTGGTATGAGTCTTGGCGGCTTGAGCATCGAAAAGCTGCAGGGATTGAGACTGGTCGAAAATTTTGGAAAGCCGCAGTTCAGGGGAAGGATCGGGAGAAGTGGCAATTGGATCAGTGGGCTGAGGGGATGCGATGGTACGGGAAGTGGTTAGACAAATGTCGTATCGAGGATGGTGAGGTTCCCAAGAGCATTTATGAGCGGGTGTACTTTGCGGTTTTTCATGTTGGGAATCGTCGAGGGCTTTCGCAGAGGACACTGAAGACGTATGGGAGAAGGGCTGCACGTTATGCTGTGTGGGTAGGTGATGAGAGAGAGGTTCTCAATGAAGCACGAGCTCGCGAGTGGCTGACGCATTTGGTCGAGAAAGAGGAGATGAGTTTCTCGACACAGAAGTTGGCGTTGAATGCGCTCGTCTTTTTCTTCAAAGATGTTTGTGGAAAGGAGGTTGTCGATCTGGGTGTGAAGTTTAGACGTAGGACGAAGCACATCCCCACTGTCTTAAGTAGTGGTGAGGTGTTTCGTTTGATAGAAAAGTTTGAACCTAGATATCGACTGATGGCGGAGTTGCAATACGGGGCAGGATTGAGGTTGAAAGAGTTACTGAGGCTTCGGGTGAAGGATGTGGACATAGAGAGGGGGACGCTGACCGTGCGCCAAGGAAAGGGGAAGAAGGATCGGGTGACAGTGCTTCCTGATGTGTTGAGCGATAAACTACGAGCCCATAAATGTTCTATTAAGGAGGTGTACTATGATCTTGACCGGGAAAGGCAGTGTGAAGGTGTGGCAATGCCTGGAGCACTGGGGAGAAAATTTCCGAAGGGTAGTAAGAGTTGGGAGTGGTTTTGGTTTTTTCCAGCGATGCATTATTCTATGGATCCAGTTGGTGGGTTGATGCGTAGACATCACGTGCATGAGGAGACTTATCGGCGTTCTCTTAAGGTGGCTTGTCGTGAAGCAGGTATTGATAAGCGCGTGACTACGCATGTGCTTAGGCATAGTTTTGCTACTCATTTGCTCGAAGGCGGGGCTGACATTCGAACGATTCAAGAGTTGTTGGGGCATAACGATGTCGCAACGACTGAGATCTATACGCATTTGAGTAAGAAGATCGGCTTCAAGGGAGTGAGGAGTCCGCTTGAACAAAGAAAGGAGGTTATTATGTAATGTGCATTACATGTTGTTTTTGAAGGTCGGCTAATTGGAAAGCTTAACTCATGGTCTGGCTGTAGTTTGTTCTTCATTAGAGCCCAAAGCGACTCTGGAAGATTTCGGATTTCGGATTTCGGATTTCTAATTTCTGAAGGGTAGAAGGGTAGAAGGGTAGAAGGGTAGAAGGGTAGAAGGGTAGAAGGGTAGAAGGGTAGAAGGGTAGAAGGGTAGAAGGGTAGAAGGGTAGAAGGGTAGAAGGGTAGAAGGGTAGAAGGGTAGATGGGTAGATGGGTAGATGGGGAGATGGGGAGATGGGGAGATGGGGAGATGGGGTCTTTATGCCTGATGGTCAGAACATGCTATAGAAGTCTGCAGTGGGTTGTGTGATGGTGGGATGCACAAGGCGCTTATTGTCAGTGGGGAGGACGCTTATTGAGAATTCAATTGGTTGTAATGCTGTACATGGTGCGGCTAGACTATGGTTGGTGCTGTGAGGGCACGGTGGACTGTCCGTGCGAGTCTGATACCTCATGAGGTGTGCTCGTGCCCACTTGATGGAGGGATAGGTGAAACTTCACTGAATGTGGGGAGAGACGTTGATAGCTTGATGGAGAGATGGAGAGATGGCGCTGAAGCGAGCTTAAGCAATGTTAGAGCGGTGGCAAACTAGCGCACACCGAAAAATAAGCGGGTTATAATTAGAGTAAGTGGGATGAGGTCTGAGGTAATTCTACGCAAGGAGTCCCACACTATCGGGTATATCGTGTCGTGGTTACTAGTGGAGGTTACTAGTGGAGGTTACTAGTGGAGGTTACTAGTGGAGGTTACTAGTGGAGGTTACTAGTGGAGGTTACTAGTGGAGGTTACTAGTGGAGGTTACTAGTGGAGGTTACTAGTGGAGGTTACTATTGGAGCGTGGGGGCGCTATACTTTTGGTAGGTATTAGGAGGTGCAGCAGGTAACATTCCAACAGGGAATGATGTGGCCTAGAATACGACTAAACTATGCACGGTGCGGGGATGATGTGGTCTGCTATCCAAGCAAGAGTGGTGTCGCCTGAAGTGTGTTCGATCCGCTTGATGGTAGGTAGCTGAAACTTCACTGAATGTGGGGAGAGACGTTGATAGCTTGATGGAGAGATGGAGAGATGGCGCTGAAGCGAGCTTAAGCAATGTTAGAGCGGTGGCATGATACGGCAGTCGTCAAAAAAAACTTAGATCAGGTGATCTTTAGTAGGGGGGATGTGGGTGTATTATTAGCAAAAGACGGAAACTGTTGCATCTAGAGATTTGAGAATGAAAGGGAGTTGCTGAGCGGGTCGTGTGATAGTCCGGGAGTAGATAAGGTTAGACTAAGGGGGCCATCTGAGTGGAAGGCATTTGATCGTATCAAAGTGCGTCAATTTGATTTAGGGTGCGGCTAAACTAGGATTGAAGTTGGGAGGGGGTGGCTGACTATCCATTCGAGTGTGTTGCCTCGTGAAAAGGTGGGCCAAGGTTGGAGAGTTTAGTTGTTAGGGAGTTTTGTTGGGAGACTGTGGTGGTAATTTGTGGTGGTGGGTTGGCCTACGCTACATTTTGCTGGGTGTTGGGAGGTGCAGCAGGTGACAATCCAATTGGGAGTGATGTTGGCCTAAAATGCGACTAGACTATGGCCGGCGCGGGGATGATGTGGTTTCGGGGAGGGAGGGGCTACCCAAGGGAGAGTGGTATCGCCTGAAGGTTTTTAGTCACCTAGATCGAGGGGGGAGTTGGAGCCCTCCGAATGTAGAGAGGTCTGATGATAGCTTGGTGGAGAGATGGCGCTGAAGCGATTTTCAGCAATGTTAGAGCGGTAGCATGCTACCGCACTCGTGCGCCTAGCAGCGCACAAACACATTGTGGTGAAAGTCCGCAAATAGCCCAAGTGTCTAATGGGTCATAACGCCGAAGATAACTGCGTCACCGCGAGGTGGGGTGGGAAGCAATCTAAGGTAAAACTTCAGCCCGTAGGCGACGAACACGATTCGGCTCTACGTATGCGACGAGCCTCTCGAGTGGATGGCGAAGTCTTCTCAAAAGCGACGATCCGTCGGAAAATGATAGAACATAGCAAGAATCTAACGGGAATTGACACTGTGCCAGTTAGGGCTGCGTGGGGCGGTTGGTGACAGGATGAAGGGAAGTGTTTGTGACGTGGACTAGGGAGACCTCGCAGTCCCAATGTCATTGCCTTACAGCAATGGGCTGCGAGGAGTCAGAGCCGCCATAGTAGTTAAGAAACCTGTGAAAGCAGATGGAGCCAAGGGCAGCAGGAAAGCAAATCGATGCATCCATATAATGAAAGAACAATATAATCCAAAAGAAGCAAGAATCGAAGAGAATGACCTCTCCGAAGAAGCTGTGTATCTGCTCAAGTGGGATACCCCTAGACAAGCAGAAGAAGCCGACACGCCAGTCATCAGCAATGATCAATGGGTTTGGGTGGAAGGATCAGTATGGACAGCAAAGATGCTCAAGACCCTCGAGAGAGGGGTGAAGGGAGGCAAATGGTACAGCCTCATCGACAAGGTATGGAAAATCGAAAACCTCCGCAGCGCCTTCAAACGTGTCAAAGCGAACAAAGGTGCAGCGGGGGTGGATCGGCAAGCCATTGCGCAATACGAAGAACACTTGGAAAGTAACCTCCAATGGCTGAGCGAAAAGCTCAAACAAGGAAGCTATCGGACCAAGCCGATTCGTCGTTGCTACCTAGAAAAACCAGGACGAAAGAAAGAGCTTCGGCCCATCGGTATAGCAACCGTCAGGGATCGAATCGTTCAAACCGCACTGCGCAACGTCATCGAACCCATACTTGAAAATGAGTTCGCACCGCGCAGCTACGGCTTCCGTCCACAAAGGCACCAGAAGCTCGCCCTGCGAGAAATCTGTATAGCCTTCAAACGAGGAAAACACTGGGTGTTAGATGCGGATATCCAAGGCTACTTCGATCAGATAGATCACAAGATCCTAATGGGAAAAGTAGCTCAACATATCAGCGATAACCGAGTGTTAGAGCTCATTGAGCTCTTTCTCAAAGCAGAAGTTGACGAGAACGGAACGCTGCATGCATCCGAACAGGGAAGTCCACAAGGGGCAGTCATTAGCCCCCTGTTGGCCAACCTTTATCCCAATGAACTGGACTGGGCACTCGCCCGACAAGGACTAACAATGGTTCGCTACGCCGATGACTTCGTAGTGCTATGTGACGAAGAAACTCAAGCGCAACAAGCCAAGGAATACATTGAGAAATGGTGCACAGAAAACCAACTCAGGCTCCACCCAGACAAAACTCAGATCGTACAGGTGAGCACCAGAAGAGGTATCGACTTCTTAGGGTATCACTTACGCACTGAGAATAAACGCTGGGTCAGTGAGAAGAGCAGAAAGCAATTTCGAGATAAGCTCCGACCACTAACAGCCAGATGTCATGGACAGAGTCTGAAGAAAACCATCGAGAAACTCAACCCGATCTTACGAGGCTACTTTAACTACTACAAGGATACTCAAGGTAGTGTTCTCGAAAAGTTAGACCAATTGCCGAGGAGAAGATTGAGAACAATCATCCGCTGCAATAACAAACGCAAAGGCAACGGAAGAGGATGGGACAACAAAAGGTACCAAATAGTCTACTTCAACAATCTGGGCTTATTTAACATGGAGCAAGCACGGCTTGAAAACCTTGAGTCCTGAAGAGGAACTGCAGACTGGAAAGCCGTATGCGGGAAATCCGCACGTACGGTTTGGTGGGAGGGGCGGCGCAACTCAATGCGCTGTCCCTACCCTATCGAAAAATGTGGATTTATCGATGTGGGACCCTCGGTTAGAGAGTGTGAGTGGGTGGGGGTATTTTGTGGGGGCTGTGGGGATCTGTGGTTGGGGGGGGAGGTGTTAGGGCATTTCTGGGGAATGACCGTGGTCTTTTTTAGTGAAGACTTTGATGAGGAAGCAGAAGTATGAAATGAGGCCATAGGAGAGGCCAAGGACGACGCCGACATCGAGGACACCGCGCCACGGTTGGGGGATGAGGCGCATGAGGAGAATGAGGAGAATGATGCCCAGAGTAAGGCTGATAGAGATGATGCGTGTTTTCTTGTTCGCATCGAAGTAGCCCATGCAGAAGAAGGGGGCGAGGATGAGGCGCTTTGGGGTGGTGTTGTTGTATAGGAAGTGGGTTCTGGCAGCGGTGCGAGGAGAAAATTTCTTTTGGAATCCGCGGTATCCTTCCGCGACGAGCATGAAGAGTGAGAACGCAATCATGACAACCCAGTGTGTGGTTGTTAGGGCGTAATCACCAGAGAGAGCAACTTCAGCTTTGAGGTAGAGTCTGTGGATGGCGGTTCCAATGAGAGCGGTGACTCCCAAAATTCCCCAAAGTGTTGCGATCCAATTCATGCTGAGTACCTAGTTTGGAATGGAGCGGATGTAAAGGTTGGCTTTTGGGTTTGAGGTGAGGAGTCAGGAGTCAGGAGTGAGAAGTGAGAAGTGAGAAGTGAGAAGTGAGAAGTGAGAAGTGAGAAGTGGTGGTGGACAGAGTGTTGAGTTGGTGGCAGAAGTAGGGTGTGGCGCGTAATGATTTAAAGATATTGGTTCCTCCTGTATTGTTGACTAGCTTCCTGTTGCTATTTTGGGGGCTGAATGCTGGCAGTTTGGTGGTCGCGCTTGTTTTGGCGGCTATTCTTGACGGGCGTCGCTATGTGAAGGTGGAGTGGGATTTTGGTGAGAGTGGTCAGGTGAAGGCGTTTCAGCTTTCATTATTATTGATTGCGATGGTGGTGGCTCTGAGTTGGATTGATGATGAGGGGAGGAGTGGGGCTCTGAATGTGGTGCGCTGGTTGCCTGTTTTGTTGCTACCGGTGGAGTTTGTACAGCGATATGGCAGTAGTGATCGGGTCAATCTGAATAATTTTTTCTATTTTAGCCGGAAGAGGATGGAGCAAGATCGGAAGGAGGGGCGCGAGGTGCATCCGCGCCAGGTCAATACCGGGTATCCGTATTTATTCGGGGTATTGACAGCGGGATGCACGGGTGAGGAGCTTCCTTGGTTTTTCTGGCCGAGTTTGTGTGCGGCGTTCTTTTTGTTAGTTGCGAGCGTGTATCGGTCTAGAGGGTTGCAATTACGAGGGTTATTATGGGCTTTGCCGATTGTGATTGGGCTCGGTTGGGTCACTCAGTGGGGGATGACGACCGTGTATTTGTGGGCGAAGGAAAAGATGCGTATGGGGAGAGGGTTGATGGAGAATAACACCTATTTCGCAGACCTGAATGCGCACTTAGGGGATTTGGGGGACGTGAAGTTGAATCCCAAGATTGAGTGGCGTGTGTGGGGTGAGGGAAGTCCCAACTATTTAAAGTTGGCGAGCTACAATTTGTATCGCGATGGGAGGTGGACGTATGCTTACAACCGCGAGGGGTTTAGTGCACCTCAGGGCTCGTATGCGGCGCGTCCTCGGAGGGCTTTGCAGCATGAGGGAGAGCTGTATAGCTATTATAGGGACGAGGATGTTAGTCGATTGAAGCGCGTGGATGAGGACGATGCTTACGAAGTGCGAGGGACTGTGACTCATAAGCAGTCTTCGACAGTAGTTCCATCAGTTCCTGGATATTTTGGCGCTTCTGATGTTCTTGGTGATGTTGCGGAGTTGCAGGTCAATACGATGGGGTCGATGCAGGTTGTTGAGCGAGAGATGGTTCTCAATTACACTTTGTATGCTAATGATGAGGGGAAGGTGATGGATGTGAAGCCAGTGGAGGGGGTGGACTATGAGGTGGATAAGGATGAGCAAGCTGTTATCAGCACATTAGTGGATGAACTAGGTTTGCGGGAGATGGATAGCCCGGAGGATGTGGTGGTGGCGATTGAGAGGTATTTTGCGAAGGCCTTTGAGTATTCGACGGATTTTGATCCAGGCGAGCGCGATTACGAACGGACCAAATTGGAGTGGTTTCTAGAGACGGTAAAAAAGGGACATTGTGAATACTACGCAAGCGCAACTGTACTCTTACTTCGAGAAGTGGGCATACCAGCGCGCTACACAGTGGGCTATGCGGTGATGGAAAGAGATGGAGACCGCTGGAATGTTAGAGGGACGCATGCGCACGCATGGGTGAGAGCGTACATTGATGGTAAATGGATAAATGTGGACACGACTCCACCTGATTTCCGAGGTGTTGCAGCGCATAGTGAGATCAATCCAGTGGATTGGTTACGTGAGCAGATTGCTATTCTGCGGGAGGATTTTTTTATATGGCGGATAGATCCGGAGAATCGCAGTCTCTTTTTAACACGTGCAGGTATCGCAGGAGGGATCTTAGTTTTGTGGATTGTCTATCGTTTGTGGAGTGCAAGAAGCCGACGCGAGTCAGATGGGCAGATCGGTTATCTGTGGGACGGGGATGTTGTCGTGACCCCATTGCATAAGTTAGAGAAGCTGGTACGCAAGAAGGTGGGGCCGAGAGGTGCTGGGGAGGATTATGGTGCGTGGGTTGGTCGGCTAAAGGAATTCGGCGAGGTGGATGCTGCTTTGGTGGATTCTGTGGTGATGGAGCACAGGAGGTTAAGGTTTGATCCGCGAGCGGTTGCTGAGATGGCGGAATTGCAGTCGATGGTAGGTGAGCTTAAGTCGCAGTTGCGAAAAGTGTCAGGACCGCGGCATCAGAGTCCTGAAGGTTGAGTTGGAAGTCTGCATGCCAAGATTCGAGTGACCAGCCTGCTAGGTTGAGCAGCGACCTTAGCTCTGGGAGAAGGTACCACTGAAGTGATTGCTCGGTTTTATATTCTGCGGTGGTCGCTCCTCGAGCATCTTGGATAGAATAGTGGTGTTCTCGGTGGAGGGATTGTTCGACTCGATTAATCGAGTGTCTGGTGTGGCAGAGGGCGAGTGAAGAATTTTTGTATGGTGATTGTTTATCGAGGTTCCAGGTGTCGCACTCGAGTTCATCGGTGATTTCAGCCCATGGTATGAAGGTGGTTAGGTAGAGTGCGGCGCCGGGTTTGGCGTGCTGCTTTAGGTTGATGAGTAGAGCGTGGGCGTCTTGGCGGCTGAGGAGTTGGAGGGTGAAAGCGGGAATAGTGATAGCTGCGTAGCAATGGGGGAAGTTGAAGTGCGTGGCGTCACCGAGGTAGTAGTTAGAGGTGTTCGATTGTTTTTTTAGCAATGCGAGCATTTCCTCTGAGGTGTCGATCCCATCGATATCGAAACCTTGTTTGAGCAGAGGGAGGAGGAGTCTACCTGAGCCGCACCCCACTTCTAGAGCACGACCGGGATGGTGGTGTAGAAAGTGTGAGAGGAGTGGGAGTTCGTCAGCGTGCTCTTGTTCCGCGTGCCAAAAGTGGTCGTGAAGTTCAGCTTCGAGGTCTTGGTACATGGCCTATGAGTGTTAGGTTACGCAGGTTGTGCGTCTGATTTCGGGGTGACGAAGGCGTAAATGGTGTGACCTACGGTTGGGGGTTTGGTGTCATCGTGTGCTGGTCGCAGTCCCTTGTCAGGGCTGCTAATGAACATGAGGATGGCATCTGGGTTGCGGGCGAGGAAGTCGTCGTATGTGAACTGTTCAGAGAGGGTGGTTGTTTTAATTTCTCTACCGTCAGCACTCATGCGCGAGAGCTCCTTGTGGTTTGGGCGTTTTGGGAAAATGATTCTACCCCGCATATGGGATGCAACGGCGGTGGTGTGGTGCGCGTTGTCATCGAGTGGAGCGACTTGCCAAACATCTGCGGAGCCGAAGATGTGGTTGAATTCGCTGGCAGCGAGGCTGTTGACTTCGTCGTTATGGGTGCCGGCGATGAGTTGGCCGAGGCCAGAGAAGTCGAGCTCTTCCTCTACGTATTCAGAGAGGATGTTGGCGCGTTTCGCGGGGAGGCCATCCACTGTGGCGGCAGCGATGTTAGAGTAATTTGTGTCGAGGAGGAGGACTTCGTGGCCGTCATTTTGGAGGGCTTTGGCGAGTTTACGGATCCAGCCATCGGCTCCGGCGAAGAGTACGCCACGAGGGTTTTTAGTGGCAATGCCGAGGTAGTTAGCGAGTGGGGAAGCGACGAGGCCGTAGATAGTCACTGTGCCGACGATGACAATGAACATGATTGGGACCATGAGTTTTGCTTGTTCGACGACTTCAGGTGGGAAGCCATTGACTTTTTCTGCGGCGTGGGTGAGCTCAAGAGCAAAGATGGCAGTGACAGCGGCGGCGACGATGCCGCGAGGTGCGAGGGCGGCTAGGAAGGTGCGTTCTTTGAAATTGGTTTGTTTGAGAAAGAGAGTCGAGAGGTAGATGGAGAGTGGGCGCACGAGGATGACGAGGAAGAGGAGGAGTCCGATGCCAGGTAGGAGCGCATTCTGCAGGCTAGTGGCATCTACTCTACCCGATAGAATAATGAAGAGGAGTGAGATGATGAGCGTGCGGAGCGTTTCCTTGAACTCGAGGATGTGTTTGACCGAGACAGATTTCTGATTCGCCAAGGCAATACCAAGTACAGTGACTGTGAGGAGTCCTGATTCTTTTTGGATGGCATTGGAGACAGAGAAAGCCATGGCGATAATAGCCAGCAAGAATACTGAATGCAGGAAGTCGGGGATGAGGTGGTGTTTGAGGAGGGCCTCGATGACTTTAGCGAGGAGGAAAGCGAAGACGACACCCACAAGTAGTGTGATGCCAAGGGCATTGAGGATGGAAGCTTGGGCTTGTTCGACGCCGCCCGCGAGAGCGGTTTGGAATGCGAGAACGGCCATAATAGCGCCGATAGGGTCGACGACAATTCCCTCCCATTTGACAATGGAGCTCATTTTCCTTGAGGGTTTTATGTGGCGCAGTAATGGGGCGATTACTGTGGGGCCGGTGACTACAAGGATTGAGCCCATGATGGCGGCGACGCGCCAATTCCAATCAAAGACATAGATGCCAAGAAGGGTGGTGAGCGCAAATGAAATGGCCACTCCGATTGTGCATAAGCGGAGAACAGGGCCTCCACTTTCCTTAAGTTCAGAAAATTTGAGTGTGAGGCCGCCTTCGAAGAGAATGACGGCTACGCAGAGGCCGACGAGTGAGAGAATGATGGATTCACCATCTGGGCCTGGGAGGAAATCATCGATGTTGACGCCGAAGAGTTGGCCGGCGGCAAATCCGAAGAAGAGTAGGAGAAGGATGGATGGGAGCTTTAGGCGCCATGCGAGCCATTGAGCAAGGATACCTAGACCTAGGACGAAGGTGGCGAAGATGCCGAAGTCAATTTCTATGAATTCAAACATTTAGGATGATAGTGTGAGATGCTAGGCCGTGTGGACAGTAATCCTCTATCCGTTGGCCATTGTTAGGGGTAGTATTTGTAACTTGTGGCTTTTAGGCAATCAAAGTTGGGGATTTGAGGTGATTTTTCTGTCGGAGGTTTTTTAGGAGATGGGGTATTGGGATTAAAAATCATTTACGGGACTGAAGTCTTTCAGACTTCTTGTTGGTTTTTTGCAAGTTCCCAGAGTTGGTGCTCTGGGCTGGGAGTCGAAACCTCGTTGAGGTTTTTGAAGAGTCTGCGTTCAGTATGTCTATTCAGGGATTGGATTTTTAATTAAGTGCTATACAGCCCAGGGGGTCGCCTTCGGTTCGACCTTGGGCTGGGGGAGTTAATTCCGTTGGGATTTTTAGGAGTGATATGTATGGATTTAGGTGGGCTACTTGGTGATAGATAAAGTGGTTTTTGACCCTTTTTAGTCTTAAGTTTGGATTTGCGTATTCTGCAGAAAGGTGGGGTGAGAAGGGGTGAAATGTGTATGATGGATGTAGTGTGCAAGTGGGGATTGGCGGGTGATGTATGGACGATGTGGATGCGTTTTGTGTAGAGCTAGGTAAATCGTGTAAAATTTTCGTTTGCTACCTTGACGTGTGGGGGTGAGTTGGCCAGTGTGCTAGCCATTCCAATGACCAGCGACTGGTCTTAGGGAAAACCCACTAATATATACCCTATCTAGAGAAACCCGTGTATTCGAACGAAGATTATTTGTTAGAGTTGATCATTGAGTCTGGATTGATCAGCCATGATGACATAGCGGCAGCGCGAGCGCAGCTCACCGGCACAGAGAGTGTTGTGGAGCGATTGATTCGCGAGAATCGAGTCAGTGAGGAACAGGTGGCACAGGTCTGTGCACAGAGTTCGAGCATGGAGTACATTGACTTACGCAGTACGGCGATATCGCCTGACATGTTTGATCATATTCCAGAGGATGTGGCACGGAGATTCCGTGTTATTCCAGTGATGGACGATGGGTATGCATTGACGGTAGCAATTTCTGATCCGCTCAACTTTGAGGTGTTAGACACCTTGCCGCACGTGATTGGTCGTGAAGTGAATCCTGTGTGTGCGACTGGCAGTGCGATCGACCAATGTATTCAGACGTACTATGGTGGTGGCACAAGCGACGAGGGAAATTTGGATGAATTTTCGTTTGGTGACGAGGATGCTGACCCGAATGATGCGCCGATCATCAAGATGGTGCAGCAGATATTGGTAGAGGCATTGAAGATGCGGGCGAGTGATATTCACATTGAGCCATTAGAGGCATCCTTGAGGATTCGTTACCGTGTGGATGGTAAGTTGATTGAAGTAGATAATCACCCTAAGAAGCTGTTGCCGGCGATTATTGCTCGCCTCAAAGTGATGAGTGGTACGATGAGTATTGCTGAGAAGCGCTTGCCTCAGGACGGACGTATTCAGATTAAGGCAGGTGATAAGGAGATTGATTTGCGTGTCTCTAGTGTGCCGAGCAACCACGGTGAGAGTATCGTGATGCGTATATTGGACAAGTCAGCGTTGGTGTTAGGTCTTGGCGAGTTAGGGTTCTTATCTGATGACCAGGACGACTTCAGACGCTATATTAAATTGCCCGATGGGATTATCTTGGTAACTGGTCCGACGGGTTCTGGTAAGACGACAACATTGTATGCTTGCTTGAACTACATCAACCAGCCTGACCGCAAGATCATCACAGTGGAAGATCCTGTGGAATATGAGATGCCGGGTATCAACCAGGTGATGGTGAAGTCAGACATTGGGATGACATTTGCGGCGGCGCTGAGAGCGATGCTACGTCAGGCTCCTAACGTGATTATGATTGGTGAGATTCGTGATGCAGAGACCGCGAATATTGCGATTAACGCCTCGCTGACAGGTCACTTGGTGTTCTCTACATTGCACACGAATGATGCTCCGAGTGCGGTAGCGCGTTTGGCGGACATTGGTGTGAAGCGATTTTTGGTAGCCAGTGCGGTGCGTGCGATTATTGCGCAGCGCTTGGTGCGTAAGTTGTGTCCGGTTTGTAAGGAGCCAGCTGTGTTAGATGAGCGTGAAATGCGCATGCTCAATATTGATCCAAATCAGACAGCGAGCACAATTTATGGACCTAGTGGTTGTGAGCAATGCCGCAACAAAGGCTATAAGGGACGTATGGGGATCTTTGAGATTCTCGAAGTAGACGACGAAGTGCGTCACATGATTAATGAGAACCTGACCTCACCGCAGTTGAGGACCAGGGCTCGAGAGTTGGGGATGCGAACCCTCCGAGAGGATGGCATTCGAAAAGTGCAGGCTGGGCTGACCTCAGCTGCAGAAGTAATTAGCGTAACAATGGCTGACAACTAACCCCAAGAGAGCAATGGACAATCAACAAGTTTTAGAAATATTCATGGGTCGTGGCATGGTCGATAAGTACCTTGCGCAGGACATAATGTCTTCAATGGAGGCAAGCGGGAAGACAATGGCAGAGACCTTGCATGACTTTGAGGTCATCTCGCACAAGGATGAGATTTGGCCAGTCATTGCCTCTGAGTTGAGTGCGGAGTTGGTAGATCTGAACCATTTCAATCCGCCGGCTGAGTTATTGAGTTTGGTTCCAGCGGGCATGGCTCGTCTGCACGGGTGTTTACCAGTGAATGTGGGTCCGGAAGGGTTGCACGTAGTATTATCTGACCCTCTCAATCCGCAAGCCGCTGAAGATCTACGCTTTGCGTTAGGTAAAGAGATCATCATTGCGGTAGCACCAGATTACTTGGTCGAAGAGAAGATCGACGAACTCTATGGGGGCAGCGGCAGTGCGATGGATGGTCTTCTAGATCAGATCGATGTTGTTACCAATGAGGATGGTACTGAGGATGTGGCTTCTGAAGCAAACTCCGCCCCGATCATTCGTTATGTGGACCTTGTGTTGTTCCAGGCGATTAAGGAGAAGGCTTCAGACATTCACTTTGAGCCATTTGAGAATGATTTCAAGATTCGCTACCGTGTGGATGGTGGCTTATTCGAGATGGCACCGCCACCGCCGCATTTGGCGAAGGCAATCATTTCGCGTGTGAAGGTGATGTCTAACATGAACATTGCTGAGACACGGGTTCCTCAGGACGGACGTATTGTTAAGCAGATTGGTGATCGCCAGGTGGATATGCGTGTATCATCTCTGCCTACTCAGCACGGCGAGTCAGTGGTGCTTCGTGTGTTAGATCGCAGCAGTGTGAATCTCGACATGGAGTCCGTGGGATTACCTCAGCACATTTACGATTATGTGAATGAAACGATTTTGAAGCCGAATGGTATCTTTGTTGTGACTGGTCCAACGGGGGCAGGTAAGACGACGACATTGTATGCGGCGCTACGTAAGATTAACACGATTGATGCGAAATTGCTCACGGCGGAAGATCCGGTGGAATATGACATTGATGGGATTATTCAGGTTCCGGTGAACGAGCCGATTGGTTTGGATTTTGCGAGAATTCTACGAGCATTCTTGCGTCAGGATCCAGACCGCATATTGGTGGGTGAGATTCGAGACAAGGAGACAGCGCAAATTGCGATTCAGGCTTCACTGACTGGTCACTTGGTCTTGAGTACATTGCACACGAATGATGCACCAGGTGCCGTGACACGATTGGTTGATATGGGTGTAGAACCCTTCTTGGTTGCAGCCTCGTTAGAGGGAGTCTTAGCGCAGCGTTTGGTACGTACGATTTGTCCTGATTGTCGTTCACCGTATGATCCGAACGAAGCGATTCTAACTCAACTGGGAGTATCACCGCATGAGTTAGGCGACAAGGAGTTCTATACTGGTCGCGGGTGTGATACATGTGGCAACTCAGGATACAAAGGGCGTCAGGGGCTCTTTGAGCTTCTCGACATTACAGACCCGATCGGTGAGCTCATCACTGAGAGAGCTCCAACAGTGGTGCTGAAGCAGAAGGCGATCGAGCTTGGGATGCGCACCCTGCGTGAAGATGGACTCGCGAATATCTACTCAGGGCGCACGACGATTGAAGAGGTACTTAAGTACACCTAATAAAAAATGGGAGATTGCATTCTTTAAGCTTTTCATGGGCTGGTGATCCCTCCACATTCACTGACTATAAATATTTAAAAAAACACTCATATGGCGAACTTTCAATATACTGCGCTCGATGCAAAGGGAGAGCAGACAACCGGCTCGGTACAAGCGGGCAGTGAAGCGGAAGCGATTCAGCAGCTTCGCAACCAAGGTTTATACCCGACACAGGTCGTAGAGGAAGGCAAGGGCAGCGTGTCAGCTCCTGCAGCAAAGGGGAAAGGTAAGGCAAAGCCTGCACGCAGCAAGTCCAAGGGTAAGACTAAGGCGAAGAAGACGACAGGGGGTAAGATTAAGCCGAAGACTTTGATGATTTTCACACGTCAGTTAGCGACCTTGATTGATTCAGGTCTGCCATTGATGCGTAGTTTGACAGTGTTGGCGAAGCAGGAACCCAACCCAGTGCTAAAGGGTACATTGAACTCATTAGCTGATTCCGTGCAGAGTGGTTCTACGTTTTCGGAGTCGTTAGCTCAGCATCCACGGATATTCAACAAGTTGTATGTCAACATGGTGAAGGCTGGTGAGCTTGGTGGTGTTCTTGAAGTGGTACTTACGCGTCTTGCTGAGTACATGGAGAAGGCGAACAAGTTGAAGAACAAGATTGTTGCGGCGATGGTGTATCCATTGATCGTGATGTTCATTGCGGTGGCGATCTTGGTGTTCTTGATGTTGGTTATTGTACCTAAATTCAAGGAGATGTTTGATGAGGGGACTCAGCTTCCGAAGATTTCGGAGATTGTGTTTGGATTCTCAGACAACATGATTGCGATGACTGGACCACTACCCAATGCGGTATGGATTCTACTCGCAGTTGGAGGAATTTTTGCAGGTGTGAAAGCCTGGGGCACGACACCAGGTGGACGTAAAGTGTTGGATAATCTCAAGCTTAACTTACCTTTGTTTGGTGATATTCAGCGCAAGAGTGCGATTGCTCGTTTTTCCCGTACACTTGGTACTTTGGTAACATCTGGTGTGCCGATCTTGCAGGCACTAGCGATCACCCGTGAGACCGCAGGCAATGTGATCATTTCTGAAGCAATTGATAAGGTTCACGACAGTGTGAAGGAAGGTGAGTCGATCGTGACTCCGCTGCAGGCGAGCAAGGTTTTCCCGCCGATGGTTATCAGCATGGTAGATGTTGGTGAAGAAACTGGCCAGCTTCCTGACATGTTGCTTAAAATCGCAGACGTCTATGACGATGAAGTGGATGGCTCCGTGACGGCATTGACCTCCATTATTGAACCAGTGATGATTGTCTTCTTGGCGGGTATTGTGGGTTCTATCGTATTTGCGATGTTCTTACCATTGATCAAGATGATTCAGTCAGTGGGCGGCTAGTCGACAGCGCTGCCTCTTGTGGGGTGTGCTAGAATAAGGAACGGACAGCACACCCTAAACCCAAACAAACGCAATTGATGAAGACAAATAAGACGGCGAGCCGAAAGGGCTTCACGATGATCGAAGTGCTCACTGTGATAGCGATACTCGCTGTCTTGGGCGGCATTGGATTTGGCACGTACATGGCGGTGAATCGCCAAGCAAAGGTGACTCAGTGCGAAGTGATGATCGAAAATGTCAGTTCAAATTTGGAGTCACTGAGCTTATCGAAAGCTGATGTTGCCGAGCTTGGTAGCATGTTGGACAGTGAATCTAGAATGCCTACAGGAGATGGTGGCAACACGAGCACTGAAAACCTGTATGCCGTACTTGCTGGCGATTACGACTTGGACGGTGAGGTAGATGATGATCGGACACCAGCTTTTCCCGAGATTGACCCACAGTATGAGGGTAAAGGGCGTTATGTGAATGCTGACTTGTTGATTGTGGATCCGTGGAAGAAGCCAATGCGCTACAACCACAGTTCAGATCCCGCTGCTAATTTAAACAACAATGTTGTGAATGGCTTCGACTTATGGTCTGCCGGTCCGGATGGTGAGTTTGACACCGAGGACGATATTAAGAATTGGTAGTTTGAATGGCCATAAAATTTGGAAAGCGTCTCAATGAGGCGCTTTTTTTGTGGCGTGGTGGCTGGTGTGCTGTCGAGCTGAGCGGCTGTTGGTAAAGAATGGTTAAATTCGTATTGGGAATGGGATATATGCTTTACAGATGGCTGAATATACGGTTTCTCACAGACGGAAAATGTTTGTTAAGAGCCGCATGAGAAAAATGTGGTGCAGACATCTTCGACCATTCAATGGGATTTGAGCCGAGTGAGATAGCGCCGAAGCGCACCGCCGGCCAGATTTCAGGAAATAACATCCATCCAAAAGCTTGTGTGACGTGATTACGCGAGCATCATTATAATGAGTACCAAAAAGACTGCGGCTAAGAAGACAGCCCGCAAGCGTACAGCAAAGAAAGTTGCAGAATCTAACGAGATTGAAGCAAATGAAGTAGTTGCTCCCGAAGTGACCAAGGAAGAGCCAGCTAAGGAAGCCACTGAAGAGGCACCTGTTGCGAAGAAGCGCTCTACGAAAAAGACAGCAAAGAAGGCCGCTAAGGCAGCAGAGGGCGAAACTCAAGAGAGTGAGAAGCCAGCCGAACCTATTCAGGGTGTGCGCGACGTGCGCAGCCAGAAGAGTGACGAAAGCAAGCCTGAGGTGAGTGAGCCTGAGGTAGAAGCAAAGCAAGCTGAGCCAAAGCAGAGCGATGCGAGAGAAGATGCGGATCAAGAGCAAGGTGGAGGTAATAAGCGCAACCGCCGCAACCGTCGCAATCGCAACAAAGGTGAGCAGGGGCAGGTAGCACAACCAGCACCCGTATTGCCGATCGATGCGAAAGAGCTCAGCAAGAAAGCGTGGAAGGTTTTCTTAGGTGAGGTCAACGAGGAAGGGCTTGCGTTGATTGGTGACAAGGAAGGTCGCGATTTGGCTAAGCGTAGTTTCCGTCTCGCTGAAATTTTCTTGGAAGAGCAAGCTCGCAAGACGACACCAAAGCCAGCTGCGCAGCCACGCAGAAGGCAGCAGAATGAGACACCTAAGGCTGTGGAACCAGCTGCTGCCGAAATCAGCGAGGAAAAGCCAGAGGTAGATACTGAGGATTCCTAAGAGCTCGCATTGAAAAATTTGTCAGGCGCATCCGCAGTCGTGGTTGCGCCTTTTTTGTGCTCTAGAACGAATGTGTACAGCGAGAGTATTACGCGACAATTATCCTCAATCCTGTTGGCTTAGAAAATTAGGCGGCAGAAAAGTTGATCATCTGGGTGGTTTTATGTCTCTATAAGGTGAACTATGAACCGATTTAGGAAGTTAATAATGGGGTTGGTATGGTTATCAGCCAGCACATGGGGAATGGCACAGCAGCCGAATATCATCTTATTCATGACTGATGATATGGGGATGGAATGTCTTGGGGTGTATGGAGCTGAGACATACAAGACGCCGGTGCTGGATCAGATGGCTGCGGAAGGGATGCGATTTGAGCATTGCTATAGCCAACCTTTATGCACGCCGTCTCGTGATCAAGATCATGACCGGTCGCTATAATTTCCGTAACTATGAGAAATTTAAGTATCTCAACCCTAACCAGAGGACATTTGGGCATGTGGCGCAGAGTGCGGGATATACAACTGCAGTAGCAGGCAAGTGGCAACTTGATGGTTCGCTTGAGGATGATTTCTCAAGAAAATTTGGATTTGATCAGTATTGTGTGTGGTACTTGAACCAGAAGATGTTTGGATCACGCTATTTGCATCCTCGATTGGCTCAGAATGGTAAAGAAGTTGGTGGAAAGGGATTGTACGGGCCAGACATTGTGAATGACTTTGCGCTCCAATTCATCAGTGAGCATAAAGATGAGAAATTCTTTTTGTACTACCCGATGATTTTGCCGCATTTTCCATTCGAGGCGACACCTGATAGTGATGACTGGGACCCAGCGGCGGCGAAGCCAAAGAAGAATGCGAAGTATTATGTGGATATGGTGGAGTATGCAGACAAACTTGTAGGCAAGGTGTTAGCAAAGGTGGAGGAATTAGGCTTAGAGGATAACACGCTTATTTTATTCACCTCGGACAATGGGACGATGCGTGGGATTCACTCTCAATGGAATGGTCAAGACTACGCTGGCGGCAAAGGGCGCTTAGACAACACAGGTACTCATGTGCCGTTGATTGTGCGCTGGAATAAGGTAGTCAAGGGGGGGCAAGTTAGCAAGGCGCTCGTGGATTTCTCAGATTTTTTCGCTACCATCCAAGAAGTTACTGGAGGTGTGGGACCAAAAGACTACACGATAGATGGCAAAAGTTTTCTACCGCTTTTGAAGGGCGATGTATACTACCAGGAGCGTGCTTACACTTATTGTTATTACGACCCAAAGTGGGGGACTCCAGAGTTAGGAGCATGGGTACGCAACCAGTCGTACAAAGTCTATGGCAACGAGGGGCCATGCTATGATGTTTCAGCGGACTACTTTGAGAAAAAACCACTCGTGGGAGATACTGCGAAAGCAGAGCTGGCCCAGTTAGAAAAAGTAATGGCGGAGAAAGAGGCTGAAGGTGGGGTGTTGAAGTTGAAATTCAATCGCGATGGATTCCCAAAGGAGAAGAAAGGGTCATCCAAAAGAGGTAAATAGCGGGGACGCACTCCTATAGTTTCAGCTAAGCCCTCGATGGCATTTCTTGCGATTAGGTTGAGGCAATGGCTCCAGTTAGGCGCCTCTACACAGCATTCAATGAGCATGACATTGGGGGATAGAGACTAAATTACTTTCAAGTCTTTAGTCTTTCAGACTACTGGTCGGCTTATTGCCATTCCCCAGAGTTGGCTCTGCCACTCTGGGCTTGGAGCCGAAACCTCGTTGAGGTTTTTCAAGAGTTTAAGCCTATTGGTCAGGGAAATCGTCTCTCACAATGATATCCATTACTTTTCTGACACCAGCTAGACTTGCCAGATGTGTGTTTGGATTTCGAAGGGTTGGATGGAAGTCTGATGGGGGATGTTCTCGAGTGGTCTCTCTAGAAGGTCGGTAGGTGTGGGTGCAGCTTGTAGGATGGGTGAGCTAATTGTGATAGGTCCACGGGAGTTTCGCGTTTCCACTATCCGGGTGACTGGTTTTTGGGATTTTTCTGAGAGCTTGAGAGCGGCGAGTTGGACACCAGGTTTATCGATCTTAATGAGCGACTGAGTGGATGGCAATTTGCCCTCGCTTTGCTCCGTGGGCTGGACAAGAAGGGGGGAGTTGAATGCGCTGGCTTGCTCGATTACATCTGATTGTTGGAGTGTGCCGGCATGTGGATAGAGTGCATAGCTGAAGCGGTGGGTGCCTCTATCAGCTTCAGGGTCTGGAGCATTTGCGGACTTCAAGAGTGTGAGTCGCATGGTGTGCTCACGGATATCCATGGCGTATTTTGAGTCATTGAGGATTGCGACTCCGTAGTCGCCCTCTGAGAGGTCAGCCCATTGGTGGACCGGGACTTCAAACTTTGCTGCATCCCAGCTGGTGTTATCATGTGTTGGGCGCTCTACGTGGCCAAATTGGATATCGTAGCTAGCACGTAGTGAATGGATGTTAGTTGGGAAGGCGACCTTTAAGAGTCTGTCGCGCTCTTGCCAGTTGACTTCGGTATCAAAATCTATCCGTTTGGTGCCAGCTGAGATTGTCATCTTCTGGGTCAAAGTGGAATCTCCGAATGCAAATTTCAGTGTGAAAATGCACTGTAAGTCGTTAGTATTGTGTAGGTGTAGGGATTTTGGTGAGTTTAGGTTCTCCGTATTTTCGGTATAGAAGACATCAAGGTCCCAAGCATTCCAGAAGTTAGGGATGTCGTGATGGAGTTGGAACAGGTTGGCTGGTCCACTGAGTGTTTCTCGGTTTAGCTCGAGGTCTATGAGGCTTTGGATTGTGCCGTCATGGTTCAGTGTGATTTCAATGAGGCCATTATTGATAATGAATCCTGAGGGTGATTGGGTGAGTGTGAGTTTAGGAGAGGATTGTTTAGGGGGATTGGATGCAGAGATGGTTGTGTAGCCGCACTGAGGGACTGTGATCTCAGTGAGTTCACCATCAGGGAGAGCAATAATCTCGGTGCGCTCGTGGGCAAGGGTATTCCATACCACCAATGGGTCTTGGATTTCAGAGGTGTCTATTTGTTGGGAAACTCGTTGTGATGCAGAAGTAAGGACGGCATTACCAATTGCTTGGATCGTCTCATAATCACGGTCAGAGTCTTGATAGACCCAATTGATAGATGATCCAGGGATGATGTCGTGGAATTGATTGAGCAAGAGAAGCTTCCAAGCGCGGTCAAGGGCGACGGCGGTTATTGAGCTCTCTTTCTCATGGATATGGGCGGGGACATCATAGACTGCGCGATCAGGTGCTGGATCTGACTCTAGCAGTTCGCCAGGGTTGACGATTGAAGCAATGGTTTGGAGGAACTCAGCATCTCTGAGGAGAAGTTCTCCTTTGCGGTTTCCTAACTTATTTTTCGCTTGAGAGGTGAGAGTGCCTCTATGGAGTTCTAGGTAAAGTTCACCGCGCCAAGTGGGGAGGTCGATAGCGTCCACTTTTGCGGCAGCGAAAAATTCTTTCACAGTAGAAGTTTCGACCTTTGGTAGGCCTTCGAAGTTTTCCCAACGCTTTAGGGACTCGAGCATTTCGTCTGTGGGGCCGCCACCGCCGTCACCATAGCCGTATGGGATGAGCGCGCGTGTGGCACGATCAGTTTCTTGAAAGTTTTCCTCGGAGCGCTTGAGATCCTTTGCTGTCAGTTGGCAGTTATAGGTATCTACTGGTGGGAAGTGGGTGAAGATCTTAGTGCCATCGAGCCCTTGCCATTGGAATGTGTGGTGAGGAAACTTGTTGGTGTCGCTCCACGAGATCTTCTGGGTGAGGAAGGAATCGACTCCAGATTTGACAAGGATTTGTGGTAGGGAAGCGGCATAGCCGAAGACATCCGGGAGCCATAGGTCGGTGATTTCGAGATCAAATTCTTGTTGGTAGAATTGTTTGCCGTGGAGGGTTTGGCGCACGAGCGACTCCCCTGAGGGGATATTGCAATCAGCTTCAATCCACATGCAGCCGATTGCTTCCCATTGGCCACGTTTGATAGCAGCCTTGATATCTTGGTAGATCGATGGGTAGTAGGCTTTCATCCAGGCGTATTGCTGCGGTTGGGAGCAAACAAATGTGTAGTGCGGGTGCTTTTCCATTAAGCGCAGTGCCGAACTAAACGAGCGGGCGCACTTGCGGATAGTTTCGCGCAGGGGCCAGCACCAGGCTGTGTCGATATGACAATGGCCGACCGCTGAGATCTGGTGATTTGTGTCGCCATTGCGTTTGCTGAGGACATTCGCAAGGATTGCGCGTGCGGACTCGAGTGCCTCAGGGGATTGTTTTTCGAGTTGTGTGCAGACTTCATTTAGTGCGCGGAGCAATTGGCCTCGCCTTGGTGAAGTCTCAGGGAGGACAAGCATTGCCTGGTGGCAGCAATTGAAATCAATAGAAAGTTGGTAGGCTGTGTTAGATTTAGTGGACAACTGGGCAGTTTTTAGGGCGTAGAGGTGGTCGCCGCCATACTTTGGGTCGAGTAATTCACCATCTGTCCAGCCCCACTGAGCACCTGGATTGGCTGCAGCTTCGATGAAGAACTCAATGACTTCCCCCCCCTGGGATGGATCTGCGAGTGGGATCGCTTGGCGGTTTCGATTGATTGCAGTGGTTGGTGTGCCGTCTAGGTAAATGAGGCCTTCTCTGCCGAAGCCTTCGTGGTGGTCAAATGAGAGATTGATACGTGCGACAACTGATTCATTGGCCCAATCGTTAGGGATGGTGGTAGTGACTTTAAACCAGGTGGTGTCCCACTGGGCGCCCCATGATTGTCCCTCAGCGATTGGGGCATAAGTAGCGTCTTTTGCCTCTTCATAGCTGATTGGTGGGCCAGCCACTTCATAGGCGGCAATCTCCAAGGGGATAGATTTAGGGTAGATCAATGGGTTGAGTAAACGTTCGGCAGCGGTGGCGATACGCTTTTCGTAAACCTTGGTGAGCTTTTGCATAGTGTGGTAGCTGGAAATGGTGTGGTAGCAGAGACTGAGCAGGTCTCAGTCTCATGAAATTGGGATTGGGAGGAAGAATGTTGTGTGAAGCAGGGGGGATTCGAAGGGTTTAGATGGAGATATTGCGGATGCTTTCTCCTGGCTCGTAGTCCATGAAGAAGAACTTGTGGTTTAGCTTTTTGGAGGGGTTTTCTAGGGCAATGGTGGAGAGGCGAGCGATTTCACGAATCAAGGGGCCACCACGGGTGCTGTAGTAGCCAATTTTAGGAACGAAGGCCTCTAGCAAGGGGTCTGAGCCGATATGCAGTAAGGAGACATCCTCTGGGATGCTGAGTTTTCTCGATGCGAGCCAGGTGATGAGGGTGATGAGTTCCTTCGGGCCTGAAGTGATGAATGCGGTGGGAGGGTTTGGGTGAAGAAAGAGTCTATGCAGGAGTTTTTGGAGGCTTTCGGTGCTGCCTTGGTAGTGAGGGAAGTTAAATTCTTTTTGGACTGGAATGCCCGCTTTGAGCATCACTTCTTCCATGTGGGTGGAACTCTGGGCGTGATGCGTGAGTGGGCGGACAATGCGCCTGTGGCCATTGAGTAATAATTTGTTGATAGCATGGGAGGTTGCCGAAGCGGAGTCGTACGCGACCACTGGGAATTCGGCTTTGACATTGCCACCGCATGCGATGACCTGCTTATTGTTAGCGCGCATGACCTCCGCGACTTCTGAATTGAGTTCATAGACGATCCAGAGTGTGGCGCGGTGGGATTTGATGAGTTCTTCGATGCGTGGGCGAATATCGAGCTTCGCTGAGGTATAAGGGAGGTTATGGAAGTAGATGTTTTCTTCGAGTGCGGGGAGGTGCTGGATGAGTGAGGTGAAGAGGTGCTGCGCCGAGGCATGCATTTGCTTGAGTGGCTGCGGGAGCAGGATTCTGATCACCTCAAGTTCTTGGGCTGGGGTTTTAGTGTGTGATTTCGGGAGGGTGATAGAGCGGCGCTTACCGGGCTCCGCTGGGGAAATGAGCTTTTCACCTTCGAGGATTGTGAGGGCCTCACGAATGGTTTTTCTTGAGACACGCAGGCTGGTTGAGAGTGGGGTTTCGCCGGGGAGGATATCGGCGAATTTGCCATCTAGGATTTGCTGTCTGAGGATTTCAGCAGCTTGGGTGGCGAGGCTAATTTTTTTAGGTGCTTGCATGTTATGTAGGTGTTCTACCACCTCTCGACTCGGATTTGACGAATGGTGAGTGGTTCAGTCTTGGAAATTCTGGGCTACGTGATTTTAGAGTAGAGCGGATTGTTATCCATCAGGTCATTGTTGTCATTCAGTTGTCCCGCGCGTGCGGGACTCCTTCACTCCGATCATTCGTTCATTCCGCTTCGTTCGATGGTATTAATTTTCCGCTTGGTAGAGTTTGGTAAGTTCTTCAAGCGATTTGCCGGTGAGTTGTTGCCAGATGGCATCGTTGTATTTTCCGTCGCTGCAGGCGCACGAGACCTTGGCTGTGATGGGCTTTTTGTAGGTTTTTTCTAACCAGATGAGAAAGGCAGTGGAGCTCCAGTAGGATCCGAGAGGATTCTTTCGGTTTTGGTGTTTGAGGTTTCTGCGGGCCCAGAGGCTTTCGGTGTGGAGCATGTAACGGATGTAGTCGGCTGTGCCTTCGGAGAACCAAGTGGGCGCTTTGCCGCGGTAGTTTTGGACAAAGTGGGTGAGTTCGTGGGTAAAGACTCCGTATGTGTCTTTGGTGTGATTTTTGAGGTGATTGGTACTGATGACCATGGTGGTACCGGAGACATGTGCTGGGTGACCCATTTTCGAGTAGAAGCAAAGATAGAGGTGCTTTGGGGTTGTTGGGAGCGGCGCGTCGAGGAGCTTGGCGATCATTGGCCATTCGATGAAGTAGCGCTCGATGAGGTCATCGATGACCTTTTGTTGGCTCTGCGCTCCATCGATGTCCACGGTGATCTTTAGAGGGATTTTTTTGTCTCCGTAATTGATCGTTTTTTCTTTGGAAATGAGGGTCAGCGGGTCACTGCTGATCTTGATCTCACGGATGACAACCCAGCTCCAGCCGTCGCCATAGAATGCGATGCGCGCTTTGGTGGCATCAAAGGTCACTTTGCCCTGAGCCTTGCCTTGGCGGAATCTACCGATGGTTTTCCATTGCTTACCGTCTGCAGAGACTTGCAGGTTCGCATTGTGAATCTGATCGCGGCCATTGGCTTGGCCAGAGTGGACAAAGACGTTTTTGCCTTTGAGCGATTGTGCAAAGTCGACTTGAAAGATGTCACCACGCCTTGGGTTGCGGTCTGACCAAAAGTGGGTATCTGGTAAGCCATCAGTCGCGAGTGTGCGGGTGTGCTCTTTATATGTTGGGAGTGTGGTGTGGTGGTTTGTCGGCTCTATGGCGTGTGCGCCAAGTGCGGTGGATGCAAGAATGGCTATGCTGAGTGTGTGTTGGTGAACGTTTTTCATGAAATGGATTGGGTCGCTTTGGCTAGTTGTCCCAAATCTATACATGTAGCATAGCGGCAAACTTAGAGGAGATAAACATGTTTCCTTTGTGGACAGGTTTTTTGGCGCAAAAAAAGCCAAGTGCACGGGTGGCACTTGGCTGGAAGTAAAGGGGTTAGATCGGATGGGATTATTCGTCGATGAGGGCGAACTTGAGTTCCCCTGAGGAGACGACCTCACCATTGACGACGCATTTACAGTGGGCGAAGCCGATGTTGCGGCGCATTTTTAGAATTTCGGCTTCGATGAAGAGTGTGTCACCAGGAAGGACTGGGTGGCGCCATTTGACGTTGTCTGCACTCATGAAGTAACCAATCTTTCCTTGGTTTTCTGGTTTGCGCAGCATGAGGCAGGAAGCGACCTGAGCCATGGCTTCCACCTGAAGGACGCCTGGCATGATAGGGTGGCCTGGGAAGTGACCAGGGAAGAAGGGCTCATTGATGGTGACATTCTTGACGCCAGTGCACTTGTTATCACCTTCGAAGTCGATGATACGGTCGACGAGAAGGAATGGGTAACGGTGCGGAAGAATTTTAAGGATGTCGTTGATATCGAGGACTGCCTCACCCTTAGGGATGGCAAGTGGTGGCACCATGGAGCGCATTCGGAGGTACTCCCGCTTGAGGATGGAAGCCATTTTGGTATTCGGGCCGTGGCCAGGCTTGACGCAGATGACGTGGCCTGTGATGCGCTTTCCTGAGAGCATGAGGTCGCCAATAACATCGAGTGCTTTGTGGCGCGCGAATTCATTGTCGAAGCGCAGTGGCTCCTTGCTCATGACTTCTTCGCCGCGGATGACGACGGCATTCTCGAGTGAGCCACCTTTGATGAGACCTTTGTCGAGAAGGGGTTTTACATCTTCGTAGTAGACGAAGGTGCGGGCAGGGGCGATTTCCTTCTCGTAGATTCCAGGGGTGACGATGGATGAGAAGAACTGGGTGAAGCGACCTTCTGGGCCGACATTGGTGCACGAGATGCGGAAATTTTTATCTGGGACGATGGTGATGTATGAGCCATTGCCAGAGTCGAAGTAGAGGGGTTCGCGGATCTCCCAGACTTTGGCAGGGACGTCCTGGGTGACGATGCCGGCTTGTTTGATAAGTTCGACATATGGGGCGGCTGAGCCATCTCCGATTGGGGGCTCGTTTGCATCCATTTCGATAAGGGCATTATCCACCCCCATACCTGTGAGAGCAGAGATGACGTGCTCGACTGTGTGTACCTTGACGGAGCCTTCAGCGAGGGTAGTGGCGCGTTCTACGGTTTGGACTTTATCGACGTCAGCATCGATGAAGGGTTGGTCATCGAGGTCGATGCGGCGGAACTGGAAGCCAGAGTCAGCTGGAGCAGGCTTAATAGTCAGAGTCACTTTCTGTCCCGTGTGAAGGGAGGAGCCTTCGAGGGTAGCTGGAGCAGCGAGTGTTTGTTGCATTTCAGTCGGCATGCGCTGAGTGAAAGCATAGGTGTCGAAACATGCAAGTTTTTTGGGTTTTCAGGGAGAAATCAGCGGCTATGTTGCCGGCATGCAGCCAGAGATCGTGCAATTGATAGATATGGCACTCCGTGAAGACATTGGGAGTGGCGATGTGACTTCTGAATACTTTGTGCCATCAGAGAGACAGGCACGCGCGTATATGTTGGTGAAGGAGACTGGGGTTGTGGCTGGATTAGAGGTGGCTGAGCTTGTATTTAAGACCGTTGATCCTGAGCTAGAGGTACGGATGATGAGTGAGGATGGTGCACGTGTCGCAGCTGGCACGCGGGTGATGGAGATACGAGGTTCGGCGAGGTCACTTTTGACAGCGGAGCGGACGGCTCTCAATTTTGCACAACGCTTGAGTGGGGTGGCGAGCAAGACTCAGCTATTTGTGGAGGCTTGTGAGGGCACTGATGCTGTCGTGCTCGATACGCGAAAGACAACGCCAGGCTGGAGGTTGTTAGAAAAAATGGCTGTAAGTAAAGGTGGTGGAGGTAACCACAGGATGGGGCTCTACGACCGCGCGATGGTAAAGGATAACCATTTGGTTGCTGAGAGTGGGGGACTGCAAGCAGGTATTGATAGGCTGAAGAAGGAAAAGCCAGAAGTAGAGGTTGAGTTAGAAGCTGACACTCTTGACCAGGTAGACGCCTTCCTCAAGCTGCAGGGGGTGGATTACATCTTGCTAGATAATATGAGTAATGAGTCCTTACGTCAGGCAGTAGCGATGCGTGGAGCGGATGGACCTAAACTTGAGGCGAGTGGAGGAGTGAATCTCAGTACCATTGGAGAGATCGCAAAGACAGGAGTCGATTTTATTTCGGTGGGGGCGGTGACGCACTCGGCGGTGGCATTGGATATGTCACTCGAGTTTGTGGATTAGCGCTCACACTGGTGTTGTGCCAACTAAGTCGTCAAAATATCATTGTTTGATATTGGGTGAAGGGTGCCTCCCGTTAGTTGCTTCTATCGAGAGGCTCGCTTGTTTTTCTGATCGCCAAAGTTTAGGGTTCGCGACACTGGCGGTTAGCTTGGGGGGAGTCATGCATTCACCACACCAAGGTGATGAGGGGGGGTATCATTTTCCGGTCTGAAGTCTTTCAGACTTCTCATCGGTTTTTATAAGCCCCCAGAGTTGGCTTAGCCACTCTGGGCTTGGAGCCGAAACCTCTTTGAGGTTTTTGAAGTGTTTAAGTTCTCAGTGTTTATTGAGAACCCCCTCTGGGTTTATTGATCAGTAAAACTAAGCTTTCGCAATGATGTCCACTACTTAGCTGAGACCGCACTAGCCATGGAGTAGGTTTCATTTGTAAGCTTGCAGTCTTACAGACTTCTGGTTGTGTTTTTTATGTGAGCCCCCAGAGTTGGCTTGACCACTCTGGGCTTGGAGTCGAAACCTCTTTTAGGTTTTTGACGTGTCTGGGTTCTTGATGTTTATTGAGGGCTTTTAGTGTGGAGAATCTCTTTGTAGCACGGATATCATGTTGGTGCTTCTCTAACTTTTTCCAGCAGAGATGGTAGTAGGGAAGCGTGGCGGATTCATTCATCGGATGGAGGGAGGCGATGTCGGTGTGGAATCGCTGTGACATTTTGGTTGCAATAATCAAAGTGGTCGCTAGAAGCGCGTCGTGGCTGGCAATAATGTTGGTCACACTCATGGAAGCCTCTGATGGGGCAGGAAATAGATGGGGAATTCGGTGATACCTGAGATGGTTATTCCGAAGCGGTGCCGCCACTGTGATACTAGAGAGTACTAGTTAAGCCAGGTCGCCAGCCATGAGTTAGAGAATTCAAACCCTTGCGGAGCACAAGGAGAGAAAAATGAAAATGACTACATCTAAGAGCCCGAGTGTGGGCGTAAAAGTTGTGGCTGGTCTTATGGTGGCTGGTCAGGTGTCGGCTGTGGCTGACGACGCGAAGAATGCGAGTGTCGGAGCTACGGATACATTAGATCCAACGACAGTATTGGCATCGAGATTTGAAAACCCGGTCGACAAGACAGTGTCCTCTGTATCTGTAGTGCCTGGGCAGGAAATCGAGTTGAAACAGCAAAATCGTCTACTTGACGCTCTCAACGATCTTCCTGGCATTCAAGGTCTATCAACAGCGGGTCAGACTGGAGCCTTTGGTTCCATTATCGTTCGTGGTTTGCCGACCAAGTACACTCAAGTGGTAGTGGATGGCGTGCGTATTACGGACTCCACAAACGGACTGAACAACTTTCTAACAAATGCGCAGACGAGCCAGATTACTCAACTTGAGTTATTGCGCGGTCCACAGAGTGTGCTTTATGGGAGTGAGGCAGCGGCGGGTGTGATTGGTTTCAACACAGCTGTAGGTGAGGGGGATCCTAGCTACAGTCTTTTTGGAGAAGCTGGCTCATTTGACAGTTACCGAGTGGCAGCAAGTGCGCAAGGTCAGGTTCAGGATTTACAATATGCCATCGAGCTCAACACCTCGTTCACCTCTAACGACACCTATGAAGCGTACCCACTGCAGGATTATTCTCAGGATTCGGCAGTTCTCGCCTTGCAATGGTTAGCAAGTGAAGATTTACGTTTCAAGCTAAGCTACCGCGGTTCTAGCAACAAATTTTTGGCGCACACGATTGATAATTTTGGTGAGACGCGCTCTGATACTCAGACCGACATTCACCTCTTAGCATTCAACACGAGTTATGTGGTGAATCCTGATTACCAGACGCATTTGACATTTGGTTATTACGACGAGGAGTCCGAGAGCGATACGGATTATGGATTTGGCCCATCACCGTACAACACGAAGACAGACCGTTTTTCTATCAACTGGAGCAACCAATGGGTAGCACACGACACATTCACGATGGTAGGTGGGGTTGATTATAACAAGTCTGACTACGAAAACACAAACGACCAGAAAGTTGATTACTCTAACGTTGGTTTGTATGCTAACGGTTTCTGGACGCCAGTTGAGAATTTATTGATTGAGCTTGGTGGTCGCTATGACGAGCACGACACGCATGGTGGCGATGTGGCATGGAATGTTGGTGGTGGCTACACCATCGATCAGACTAACACGCGCTTAAGAGCTCGTACGGCACGCTCATTCCGCACACCTACTTTGCTCGATAGTGGTGCCTTTGTTACACCCTTTGGTGTGCAAGTAGAGAATGATGGGCTTAAGACTGAGACGATTCTTGGATATGAGCTTGGTTTAGACCAAGAGATCGTGGAGAACCACGAGCTTCAAGTTACTTATTTCTATCAATCGCTTGAAGATGCAATTGCCAATCAAGTAGTGAGCCCCGGGTCCTTTTTCCCTGTATTCTCACCGACTGTGAGCCAGCGCGTGAATTTGGAAGGCGATTCGTTAGTGAGTGGTGTTGAGTCAGCTCTTGCGGGATCCTTTGTGAACCAGACGGTTCAATACCGATTGGCTTGGACTGCTCAGATCAAGGAAGAGGTTATTGATGTACCCGACCACATTTTCAGTGGTGATGTCTACTACGATGCTGACAAGTGGGTGCTTGGGGCAGGAGCGAGCTATGTGGGTAGTGCGACCTACGGTCAGCCAGGAGGCACGTATTTCTTACCGACTGATAGCCGCTTTGTAGCACGTCTCTATGGCAACTACCAAATCCACGAGAATTTGAAGTTACACGGACGTCTCGAAAACTTGTTTGATGAGAAGTACAACGTATCTGATAGTATTGGCGGTCCGATCCAGGGTCAGGGCTTCGGAGCGTTCGGTGGACTCACTCTGAGCTTCTAAGTTTCTGGTCGGCTACACAGTAGCCACATCAGTTATTCATAAAAACGAGCTGTGCGATTTCGGTCGTGCAGCTTTGTTGTATCTGTGATTGAAGTAAAAGGGTAACATGCGACGCATTCACAACGAATATTTAGACCATCGATTTGAGGTTCCCGAAGAGCCTAAGCGGGTAGTCTGCTTAGTGTCCTCTGCAACAGAGGCCATGGATAGCATGGGGTTTCATGAGCGCATTGTTGGGGTCTCAGAGTACTGTGATCGTTACATCGACACTACTGGAATTCCAGTGGTCGGGCAATATATCACGGCGGATTTCGAGAAGATTAAAGATCTTGATGCGGATCTGGTCCTTTTGACAACTGGGATCCAGCGAAGGCTTAGCCTGAAGCTAGCTGAGCAGGGGGTGCCGATATACAACCTCAATTTGCCAAACAGCTTTTCAGGTATGTTAGAAAATGTTATTTTACTAGGTGGTCTATTAAATGAGCTAGATGCTGCAAGGGGGCTAGCGAGCAAGATGGCTGAGCGTTTCGCAAGCATCAAGAGAGCTTGTGAGGGGGGAAAGCGACCACGTGTGTATGTGGAGTTATGGTTAGGACGTCACCGCAGGGCTGTGGGGGGGCTGAGTTATATACGTGATTTAGTAGAGTGTGCTGGTGGGGAATTAGTTTATGGTGAGAGGGCAGTTGGCTATTTTGAGAATGATTTGGGAGAACTAATGCATGAGCGCCCTGATGTGTATGTGTTCTTCCACGAACCAGAATATTTGGTGGATGGTGAGCTTTTAGTTCATGAGCGGGAATGGGACACACGGATTCCAGTTGTGATGTCGACTGTGAAAATGGGTGAGAATATGATCCAGGATGGGCCTAGTTTATTAGATTCAGCCGAGTGGTTGCAGGCGAGAATGAAGGAGGTTGGTGCATGCTAAAGCGCGTTATTTTGGGGCTGTTAGCCCTGAGTCTCTTTGTGGTGAGTTACCACCTAAGGCAGCAGCGTTCGGTGAGCGGTGGTGGTGCGGACGCGACTATCGTATGCATGGCGCCAAGTTCAGGCGAAGTGGTCTTTGCGCTTGGATTAGGTGATCAGGTGGTGGGGGTGTCAAGTTTTGCTAAATACCCCAAGGAAGCATTGGCTAAACCTAAAGTAGGTGGCTATCTGGATGTTGACCTAGAGGCGATTGTTCGATTGAAGCCACAGGTGGTGGTTTTACTGAAGGAACAAGCTGATCTGGCTGAGCAAATCGAGGGTTTAGGCATGGGTACATTGCTTGTCGATCATATGTCAGTGGAAGGGATCTTAGATTCCATCACCAAGGTTGGTGAGCGATTTGATCGAGTAGATGAGGCTGGTAGTATGCGCAAGGAATTAGAGGCGGCGGTCCGCAGTGCACGCGCATTAGGGTCGAGTGGAAAGAGAGTGCTCATGTCGATTGGCAGAGAACATGGGTCGGGGAAAATTAAGGGAGTGGTTGCGGCTGGTGCAGGTGGCTATCACCAAGAGTTGTTGGATATCGCAGGATTTACCAATGCCTATGAGGGTGAAGAAAATTTCCCGCAGCTAAGTCGCGAGCATCTGGTTAGGATGAACCCTGATATTATTATCGATATGGTGAATCAAGAAGATGCCGACCGTATTGGTGTAGAGAAACTTTTATCTGAGTGGCAGAGCAACGATACGCTTGATGCGGTTCGTAATGGGCGCGTGTACCTACTGGTTGGCGATAAGCATTTCGTCCCTGGACCTCGCTTTATTGATACTTTGGAGTGGTTGTTAGAATTAAGGAAACAAGGGGGTGGAGGTGTCTGATGTAGTCGTTTGTTGCCGTTCAGTGGTGGTTAGGAAGCGCAATAAATTGCTTCTCAATGAGGTTGATTTTGATCTGAGGGCTGGTGCGCACACGGCTATCATTGGACCGAATGGAGCGGGAAAAACGACTTTGCTCAGGGTCATCCTAGGAACGCAGGAGATACAAGGTGGGACTGTGGAAGTCGGGGGTGTAGGAATTAATGATTACAGCCGCAAGGAACTGGCAAAAAAAATGGCCTACGTTCCTCAGTTGTTAGCTGCTGAAGTAGCCTACAGTGTTGAAGAATTCATTGGGATGGGCCGGTATGCCCATGGAGGTAGTGCGGCTGACCCAGAGGTGGCTGAAGCAATGGCATTAATGCAGGTAGATGCGTTTGCGAAGCGCAGAGTTTCATCATTGAGTGGTGGCGAACGTCAGCGTGTGTGCATTGCTGCGGGATTAGCTCAGAGGGCAGGCATTCTTTTACTCGATGAGCCGCTTGCCCATCTAGATCCGGCTCAGAGGTTAGATGTTCAGTCGGCTATTGCTGGGTTACCTGAGTGGGTCACGGTAGTGGTAGTCACTCACGATTTAGTTTGGGCTCAGCAGAGGTTTCAGCGCGTTTTAGCACTGGATTCAGGTGCCGTTTTTGCGGATGAGAAATCCAGTGACTTTTTTAGCGAAGGCGGAGTGGAAGGTTTATTCGGTGGTGCGGTGGTTGAGCATTTGAACGGAGGTGGGAATGAAGCCTAGGGTTTGGTGGATGGTTTTGCTGGCAATGCTGAGTGTTTTTATTGCTCCTAGCATGGGAGAGGCATTTCTGTGGTTACCTGAGAGGTCTAGTACTGAGCATTTGGTTTACTGGGAGGTGCGTGTCCCTAGAGTAATGATGGCATTCCTATGTGGGGCGGCCTTGGCATTGGGTGGGCTTGTTTTTCAAGCGATGTTTCGCAATCCGCTCGCAACACCCTACACGCTAGGAGTCGCTAGCGGATCGACATTCAGTGTGGCCTTATGGATCAACTTTGGGGTAAACTTCTCACTGTTAGGTGTCAGTGGGCTTTCTTTAGCTGCACTTCTGGGAGCCTTGCTTTCGGTCATGTTAGTTTATCATCTCGCTAAATGGGCGGGTGGCTTAGCGACTGTGAGTTTGCTCCTTGGTGGGGTTATTCTTAGTTTCTTTTTCTCTAGTTTGACGATGTTGACGCAATATTTTGCTGATGCTGGCAGCATGTTTAAGATGATGCGTTGGACGATGGGGAGTCTGGGGCAAGCTGATTACGATGGAGTGCTTACTGTGGCTCCCTTTGTATTGGTGGGTGTGATATTTATTGCACAATACAGAAGTGAGCTGGATGTCATTTCTGTGGGTGATGAGCTTGCGTTGAGTCGGGGTGTGGAGGTGAAGCGCGTGAGGCGGGTGTTATTTTTTGCGGTGTCATTGATGATGGCAGGCGTGGTATCAGTCTGTGGGCCGATTGGGTTTATTGGGATTATGGTACCGCACTTTTGTAGGATGTTGTTTGGTGTGGTTCACAGGGAATTGGTGTGGTTAGTGATATTATTTGGCGGCGTGTTTTTGGTTTGGTGTGACACACTAGCACGAGGTGTGACGGTGGGCTCGGATTTGCCAGTTGGCATTATCACGGCCTTGATAGGAGCACCATTTTTCTTAATCGTTCTCTTAAAGAAGGTTCGTCAGTGATGAGAAGGAAGTTATCTAGAAAGTGGAGGAAGAGGTTAGTGAGGTTTGGTGTCATTGTGTTGGCCATATCGAGTGTTCTCTGGTTTTCGCGTCACTGGATTGCCAATATGGTAGTGGACAGAGTGGTGGCAAAGGTTGCTGAGAAGTCGAAAAAGGCTGGAGTTGAGTTGGTAGGATTAGAGGGAGGGGCGATTCAAATCCCAAGCCCATTTGAGGCACGTAGTCAGGGGGTGGTGAGTGAGTTTGATATTGGTATCACCAACAAAGACAAGGTGCGTTCAAGGATTGAGGCTCAGGCCGTAGAAGTTACGGCGGCTGGGATATTTCCACCAAAGATTCGGGTGCAGGTTCAGGATTTCTCGGTGGTGTTACACTCTGAGGATGTGCCGGAGGATTTTCCATTTGGCGGTTTTCGTTCAGGCTCATTCATGAGTGCTCCCATGTCATTATTATCTCCAGAGTCGGCATTGAGGGAGAGCTATGGGAGGTTGGAGGCATTGTTTGATGAGAACGAAGTGGATGCTGATTTTAATTTTTCTGGATATGTATCAGTTCCTGTGGGAGGCGACGTGACGGTGGATGCTTTGTTGTACACGGAGCGGCTGGATAATGGTAAGCGTGCCTTGCGATTCAAGGTGGAAGATCTTGAACAGATCCGCGATAAGGCTCAACTCAATGTAAGTGACGCAATGTTAGAGATTCTAGCAACCTATCCATTACGCGCACCAGTGATCATGTACTTGTCTGATGATGCTAGGAAGCGAGCTAAAGAGAAGAAGGTAGCGAATAGTCAATTTCCAGAGGATGCATACCGGCATGTAAACTGGAGCTATGAGCTAACAAAAGTATTTGGTGGTGGCTTTGCAAAGTTAGTTACGGATGCGCATGAGACTCTGGATGGTAACACGAAGCAGGAGAGGCTGATGGACTATCACAATAATGCAGTGGCACGTGAATTTGCTTTATCAGGGGTGGCTAGAAATCAACTTGAGAAGTTGATACTTAATGACCCACGTGTGATTCGATCTCCGGATGAGGTGGATGGTTATGTTGGTTTGAAGCGTTAGGTATGCAAGCGGCCAAAGGAAAATGTCTAGCCAGAGTGCCAGCAAGTGGCGTAATTTGGCATTCATGCTCTCTAAAGTTTTCATTTTACTAGCACTAATCGCGGGCTTCGCGAGTGGGTCGACGAAGTCTGTTTATCGAGTTTGGCAGCCCTTATCGTTGCATGGCACTGACATCACGAGCGTAATGGGCAAGGAGAGCGGTGTGGACTATACAGTGCTGATGTCACGACCGGTTGTACTATCGGGAGCGCTACCTGAGGATCTTATTAATGCGGTGGCGCTGAGCCACAAGCTTGCGAGCATTGGTGGCTATGATGAGCCTGAGGCTAACTTGATTGTCTTGGCCAAATTAAAGTTGGCAGCAGTGTATGGAGATCAGGGGCTATTGGTCACCGTGGATGTTACTAACGCGGAGGTGCCAAAAGAGTTAGAGGTCTCACTCAGTGATGTTGTAAAGTTGAGTGTGGCCGCCTTGAAGAAGACGATTCAAGATTATGGCGCGGCTTATTTACGCGAGGGAATGCCCTGCGCAATATTGGTTGCGAGCGATAAGAAAGGACCGCAGATTGAGCAACTCAGTAAATTAAGTCAGCGGTTTGTTGCCAAGCAAGGTGAGTAGACTGGTGTGGATAGGGTGCTTGCATCGGGTGAGAGGGCAGATGTGAGGGGCTAAACTGGGGTGGAAGTGACTTTTCCCAGCATTCCTAGATATAGAGATTGCATGAGTCTCGGCAATTTGTTTTTTAAATGTCAGCTGAGCTATGAGTGAAACAAACCGATCCTTCAAACGCGTTGTCCTAAAGTTAAGCGGAGAAGCCCTCCGTGAAGTTGGTAGTCAAGATAACATCTCACCAGAAATTGTAGGGAGGATCGCTCTTGAGATTAAGGAAGCTCATGAAGCGGGTGTGGAGATAGCTATTGTAGTGGGTGGAGGAAACTTTTGGCGCGGCGCCAGTGCGAGTGCACGAGGTATGGACCGAGCCACTGCGGATTATGTAGGGATGATGGCAACGGTGATGAATGCACTGGCAGTGCAGAGTGCACTCGAAGCTGAGGGTGTTCCGTGTATCGTGCAGTCAGCGATTGAGATGAAAAATGTGGCTGAGCCATTTATCCGCCGCAAGGCATCCCGTCACTTGTCTGAAGGCACTGTGGTAGTATTTGCTGCAGGTACGGGAAGTCCCTTTTTCTCAACGGACACGACTTCCGCACTGCGAGCCAGTGAGATGGGTGCGTGCGCAATCTTGAAGGCCACAATGGTGGATGGCGTTTATAGTGCAGACCCCAAGAAAGATCCAGAAGCGACTCGTTTCGACAGCATATCATTCCAGCGTTGCCTCACTGACCAGCTGGCAGTGATGGACTCTACAGCATTCTCCCTGTGCATGGATAACAACATTCCAATCATTGTGTTTGATCTCAACGAGCATGGCAACATTGCCAAGGTAATCAAAGGAGCGCCCATTGGCACAGTGGTAAGTAACGAGGGTTAAATTTAAGATACAGAAATAGATATTATGGAACCATCATCAGTTCTCGAAGAAATCGAAATGTCAATGGAAGCAGCCATTGAACACATGGGTGTGGAGTTTGGCTCCGTTCGTACTGGCAAAGCATCACCAGCATTGGTGGAAAATGTGGTTGTCGACGTGAAATCCTACGGCAGCAAAATGAAGCTGCGTGAGCTTGCTGTCATTACGACGCCTGAGCCACGTCAGATCATGATTCAGCCATACGATGCCAGCACGGTGGAAGATATCGATCGCGGCATTCGCGAGGCGCAGTTGGGCTTCAACCCAGTCAACGAAGGCAAGACTCTGCGACTTCCTATCCCTGAGCTCACAGAAGAGCGTCGTCAGGAAATGGTGAAGCGCGTGAAGACTATCTCTGAAGACATCAAGGTGCGTCTCCGTGGTTGTCGTAAAGACGGCATGGATGCAGGCAAGAAGATGAAAGCTGAGAATGTTCTCACGGAAGATAGCCTTCGCGATTTTGAGAGCGACATCCAGGCTTTGACTGACAAGTTCGTCAAGGCAGCTGACGCGGCCACTGCTGAGAAAGAAGCAGAGGTGATGACTGTCTAATTAGCAGACAGAATTTATTTTTGAAGAAGGCGATCCAGTGGGTCGCCTTTTTTGTTGTTCAGTAGGGGAGCCGCTTTGCTGACCAATGAGTTAGAGTTCCTGATAGGATGAGTTTAGAGAAAACGAGTACGAACCAGATGATGGAGATTCTAGAGTTGTTCCAGCCGGCTAAGACTTGGTCGGTGCACTTGAAGCTGCGGGTGTTATCGATTGCGGTTACTGTGTCGAAGTGATCTGAGTACCAAGCGCCCGGCGAGAAGTACCCGCTAGAGAGGAGTGGGTAGAAGAAATTGATATTATTTGAAAGATAGACCTTTGTTTCTACTAGCTCATTCCAAATCAGAGCATTGGCACAGGTCATCAGAACCATGAAGCACAGGAAAAGCACAAGGTATTTACAAAACTTCTCGAATCGAGGCATTGTTACTTATGCTTGGAGCGGTAGACGCCAGGCGACATGCCAACTGTGGCTGTGAATTGTCTGGTGAATGCTGATTGGTCGCTGTAGCCGCATTCTTGAGCAATTTGAGAGATTGCTTTTTCCGTAGACTTGAGTGCGGTGGTGGCAGCGGCAATGCGTGTTTTGCGGATAAATTGGGCGGTTGAAAGCTTGAAAACTTTGCGCATACGGCGGTCGAGCTGGGTGACTGAAAGGTCGACGCGTTTAGCGATAGATGCGATGTCAATGCTTTCAGCATAGTGTTTTTGGATATAGGTGACGACTTTAGCTACGCCGGCAAAGCGCAAGTCATCATCACAGGGAGTTTGGAGGTCTCGAGAGATAGAAGCAATTCCTAGGATCTCACCATCTTTGCCAATGAGGGGGAATTTGCTGGCAAGGTGCCAACCCAGTCTACCCTTACTGTTTGTGATGACCTCTAGGCGATCGATAATTTCATTGCCGGTGTCGAGAACGTGAGCGTCCTGAGCTGTGTAGATTTCAGCGAGATGGGGAGGGAAGAGGTCGTTGGCGGTCTTTCCGATGATGTCATTTGCGGACTTAAGGTTCAGTTTGTCAGCGAATGCTCGGTTGGTGGTGAGATAGCGACCTTCTCTGTCTTTAATACAGAAGAGAATGTCAGGAATTTGCGCAAAGAGACGGGTCCCAATGAGGGGAGTACTGAGTTGTTCTAAGAAGGTATCGAGATCTGGCGTATGCATTACAGTATGAGATTGGACAGTTTTGGGAGGTGTGACAAAAGAGAAATCGACTGATTTGCCAATTTTCACAAAGAGTACAGTTGCTACGCACAATACGGCAGGGGTGAGCTATACTATAGTGAGGGTATGTCAACGAAGGTAGCACTTTTAGATGGAGCCCAGCTTCAGGGCCTCAGCGACGCAGCACTTGCAGAGAAGGCAATTGAGCTCGCAGAAATCATTTTGAACAAGGCGGCAGGCCAGCAAACACTCTCAGAGAAGTATCAAGCCTGGAAGATGTCACGGATGATGGAAGACCCAGCAGGTAAGGCATTAACTTTAGCAATGGCTGATCAGGTTTTTCGTCCAGCAAACCATGACCGTTCGGCGAACCAGTTTCGTTATTTGATAGAGCAATATGGTGTGCCAACCTATTTGCCACTGCATGAGCAAGTGGCAATGCGCGTGGGAGCGATTGCTTCAGGTCTGGCACCAGACATGGTGATGCCTGCTGTTACTCAAAAGATGCGCGCCGAGAGTGATCAGGTTATTTTACCGAGTGAGGATGAGAAGCTGAAGCCACACTTGGCGAAGCGTAAAAAGCAAGGCACTCGCATGAATATCAACCAGTTAGGTGAGGCGATTCTTGGGGAGCACGAAGCTGAAAATCGTATGCAGCAGGTTCTTGATAGACTAGCAAGTCCTGACTGTGAGTACATCTCAGTGAAAATCTCCGCAGTATTTTCTCAGATCAACTTGGTAGCTTACGATCAGACACTCGAGTTAATTAAAGATCGGATTAGACGTTTATATCGCTGTGCCCAAGAGCATACGTTTGTGAATGAAGTGGGGGAGACATGCCCTAAGTTTGTGAACTTGGACATGGAAGAATACCGTGACCTTCGTTTGACCTGTGATGCTTTCATGCAAGTGTTAGATGAGGAAGAATTCAAGAAGTTGCGTGCTGGTATTGTTCTGCAGGCGTACTTACCTGACTCACACAAAGTACAGATTGAATTAACTGAGTGGGCGAAGAAGCGTACCGCTGCTGGTGATGCATCGATCAAGGTGCGTATTGTGAAGGGGGCCAACTTAGCAATGGAATCAGTAGAGGCGAGTATTCACGACTGGCCACAGGCGCCGTACACAAGCAAGTTAGACGTGGATGCCAACTACAAGCGCATGGTGCTCTACGGCTGCAAGCCAGAGAATGCAGAGAGCGTTCAGTTAGGCATAGCGTCACACAACCTCTTTGAGATTTCTTATTCCTTACTTGTGAGAGCGCGCGAGGGCGTAGAAGAACACGTTGAGCTAGAAATGCTGGAGGGCATGGCAAACCATCAGGCACGTGCAGTGCAAGACTTAGCAGGTGGTTTATTGCGCTATGCCCCAGTGGTTAAGAAGGAAGATTTCCACTCAGCCATTTCATACTTGGTGCGTCGTTTAGATGAGAACACGCACGAGGAGAACTTTTTGCATGACATTTTTGGAATGAAGCCAGGGTGTCCAAAATGGAACAAGCAAAAGCAGATGTTCTTTGATGCCTGTGCTATTAAAGACACGGTACAAGACACACCTAACCGTACAATGGACCGTGCAAGCGAACAGTATGAAGTAGATTACACCAAGCCATTCCACAACAATGCTGACACGGACTGGAGTTTGCGAAAGAATGCCTATTGGATTCAGGATAAGGTCGAGCAGGTGAAGCAGGCGGCTATCGCTGACATTCCACTACAGATTGGTGGTGAGTTGATCGTTACTGAGCAAAAAGGGCAGGGGATTGACCCATCGAAGAACGAGAACCTCTATCAGTATTCATTGGCCAGCGCCGAGGAGGTTCAGCGCGCTTTAGATGTAGCCGAGCAATCGCAGGGAGCGTGGGCGCAAAAGAGCATCGAGGAACGCGCCAAGATACTCAAGGACGTTGCGATAGAGATTGAGCGCAAGCGCGGCGAGTCAATTGCTGTCATGGTCCAGGAAGCAGGAAAAGCTGCTCCCGAAGCTGATGCAGAGGTGAGTGAGGCTGTGGATTTTGCAAATTACTATGCCGACAGTCTCAGCTGGGATGGCATGTTAGACGGCACAGAATTTAAACCATTAGGCACGGTTGTGATTACACCGCCATGGAATTTCCCCTACGCGATTCCGTGTGGAGGCATCTTAGCAGGTTTGATGGCAGGCAATAGTGTGATCATGAAGCCTGCGCCAGAGTCTGTGTACACAGCTTGGGTGATGGTGAATCAACTTTGGGATGCGGGTGTGCCGCGCGAAGTACTTCAGTTTGTACCGTGTCCGGACAATGAGATTGGGCGCAGCTTGGTATCTAGCGATCGCGTTGGAGCGGTAGTTCTCACTGGTGCGTATGAGACTGGTAGGATGTTCCAGAACTGGAAGGCTGACATGCGCCTTTACGCGGAGACATCAGGTAAGAACTCATTAATCATCACAAATGCAGCGGATCCAGATCAGGCAATTAAAGACTTAGTTAAGGGGTCATTCGGTCACGCTGGGCAGAAGTGTTCCGCTTCCTCGTTAGCGATCATTGAGGCTGATGTGTATGACAATCCTGCATTTATGCGTCAGCTGAAGGATGCAGTTGAGAGTTTGACTGTGGGTCAGTCATGGGACCCATCCTCGATTGTAACCCCATTGATGTTGAAGCCTGAGGAAAAGCTACAGCGTGCGCTCACGACACTTGATGAAGGTGAGGAATGGTTGCTAGAGCCTAAGATGTTAGAAGGTAATCCACATCTCTGGTCACCAGGCATCAAATTGGGAGTGAAGCAGGGTAGTTGGTTTCACAAGGCAGAATGCTTTGGTCCAGTGCTCGGTTTGATTCGCGCGACAGATTTGCAGGAGGCAATGCGCATTCAGAACGACTCTGACTTTGGGTTGACTGGAGGCATCCACACTCTCGATGATCGCGAGATAGCGATTTGGAGAGAACAAGTGGAGGTAGGTAATGCTTATATCAACCGTCCGATAACAGGAGCGATTGTACGCCGTCAGCCATTTGGTGGATGGAAGAATTCCTGTTTTGGGCCTGGAGCAAAAGCGGGTGGCCCTAACTATGTTTCGATCTTTGCGGAGTGGGAGCAAAGTGGACTTCCAAGCAACCGTGCGGGTGTGCGTAAAGATGTGCAGGCATTATTGGAGGAGCTCAAGAAAGGTGCAGTTCAGGGTGAATTGCTCGATGCAGCAGCGGGTAGCTTTGCCTATTGGATGGCAAAGGAATTTAGCCTTGAGCACGACCCAACACAGCTTCATGGCGAAACGAACCATTTCCGATACGTTCCATTGAAGCGTCTTTTGGTGCGAGCTGATGGACTGGAAGGTAGTGAATTCGCTGTGGTTCTTTTAGCTGCAAAAACTGCAGGCGTACCTGTCGAGGTGTCTTCAAGTGAGAAACTATCGCAGACGGGAGGTGCGGTTTGCTCAGTGGAATCTGAAGCCCAACTGATCAAGCGACTTGGGGCTGATGCAAGTAAGTATGCGAGCATTCGTGCTGTAGGAGCTTCTGAGGGACTCCGTAGGGCAGCCAATGATGCCGCGACGCAGCTAATAGACTGGAAGGTGCTCTTAAATGGCCGTATTGAGTTACTTCATTACTTCCGCGAGCAATCTATTTCGGAGTGCACCCATCGCTACGGCAACACGATTCCTAAGCCGCATGAGATTTAGCAAAGCAGCATAGGTCGAGCAGGTGCATTCTTACATCTGCCGGCCTATGTAGGCATCATTCAATACACTTGTAAGCATAAAGAATGCCCGTTAGGAAGCAACCTAACGGGCATTCTATCTTTATAATCACGAAGTGGTATTACTTGCGTCTTCTCAGGATCAGAGACACCGCTCCGAGGCCCAGAAGAGCAGTAGTGCTAGGCTCAGGTACAGCAGTTGTCCCGCCGAAGCGAACATCTCTGAGCCAGTCCTGAGTAGCCGTATATACACAAATGGCTCTTTGATTAAATCAAGCGGGGGCGGCTGCAGCTAATTATAAAAGACCTAAGCCTATTTTTTTGGGAGGAGTTCGATGCAGAGGACTTCGAAGGGCTGGAGCTTGAAGGTGACATCACCACTGAGCGGCCCCTCTTTAAAGCCTTGGTCATTATATGCATTCTTAGCAATGAAGTGTGTGCTGAAGCCCTCGGGGATTTCTAAAGCCTGAGCAAGGTCGAGAGTGAGTTCTTTTGGAGCATCAGCTGAGTTACGCAGTGTGATTACGCTTTTCTTAGGATTCCATGAAGCCCATCCGTAGACGCAAAGATCCTTTGGATTGCCTCCGACCCAATGTGAGTCGACAAGAATTTCTTCGTTTTCTTTGGCCCAGCGAGCGGCTTCAGCCACTTGGTCCCATGCGCTGTCGGTCATGAGTTCAGGGGTGAGGTAGAGCTCTAACAAGTTAGCACCAGTACCGAAGTAGGAGCGCGCTGCGTGCTTCATATTGACGCCGGCCTTGGTGACTTTGGTAGCTTGGTAGTGGCGGCCAACGACGAGTCCGTGGTGCATGACTGAATTAAGTGGGTAGAGTGGGGCGATTTTTACAAATTTTTCATAGCAGCCCCAATCTCTGAAAGTAAGCCATTGTTCACGTTCATCACCGACACCCATCCAGGCGACATCACCGGTACCGGTACGCCAGGTTGAGTCAATGTGATTGAGCCAGAATGGTGAGGGCCAGGTGCCAACAGTGACATTGATGAAGAGTTTCGGGTTGTATTTTTTCAGTTCTCTTCCGCACTGGATCAGAGCCATGAAGTGTGGGCTCACACCACTTCCTGCTTTATCCCATTTGTAGTAATTGACCCCGTGGTCCTTCATGAAGCCAAGGCATTTTTCGTAAAACCATTGGTAGTATTTTGGTTGTGAGAGATCGAGAGTGTCCTCGATGAGGCCCATTTTTTTTGCGTGTGCAGTGCGTTGGTCAGCACCGCCGTAACCACCCAGTGGTGAAATCCAGACGCCGAGATTGCTCTTTGCTTTACGTGATGCAGCCGAGACTTCATCAAATCCGTTAGGAAATCGTTTCTCGTGGTATTCCCAGAGGCCAGCATTGTAGTCGTCCCAACCATCGTCCATGACAAATGAGTCGAGCACCACACCACGCTTTACTGTCATTTCCTGATAGAAGGCCTCAATGACTGCGAGGAATGCCTCACGGCTTGGAGCGAAGTCGTACCAGTTGTTGTAGTGGAGGAATTGGTGAGAAGGAGTCGAGCGCTCACGCTCAAGGTAATAGTTGAATGCACGACGTAGTTGGCCAGTGGGGTAGGTGCCGATAACCGATTTAAATTCATATTTTTGATTTGAATCGATTGGCAACTCGCATGGGAATCCGCTGGTCAAGTGATCTGGATCGATACGGTTTGTGGTGAATGGCATTTCGACGCCAAAGAAGAGCGAGCTAGTTGCGGCTGGGCTGCCAGGGACCTCACCAATTTGTTGGGCTCCTTTTAGTTTACCATTGATGAATTCGAGCCCGAAGATGTGGTTTTGTTTTGAGCTAGCAATGGTGTAGCTCTGTTGAATGTAGTTCGACCCATCTCGCAAAGAGGCATTCCACCGGACAGCTAGTCCGGAGTTTTTATCCAGAAATGTAGCAGTAATTGCCTTACCGTTTTCGAGATCAACAAGTTTGGCCGGTGAGCTCAGAGTGAAGGAACTTGCCTTGAGGTCACAATCGAGTGCTGCGCTTGTTTTTCTGGTGACGATTTTTTCACCTTCACCAGAGCGGATAGTGTATTGGTCTTTGCCTCGGATGTTAGCGAGAATGTAGGAATCATCATCAAAGATGACAGTGACACCTGGACCCCAACTGAGTCCCTTGTCGGAAGCTTTTTTGATGCGACAGCTGACAAGTTGCCAGTCATTGCTCCCAGCATACTCGGCATAGGTGGCACTGTTGGCATGGGCATCGATCCGGATGAGTTCGTTGTTAATGCTGAGCTTTGTTCCCTCACGTTTTGATTTATGGATGGATTGAGGTTTTGAGGTAAGGTCATTGCGTTTTCCTGAACTATCAGTGATGGCGACGCGTTGGAACTCGCTGGAACCTAGCTCACCAGCATCAGAGTAATCATCAGCTTTTCCTTGACTGCTGGTCTTGCCAACACGAATGGCTTTGATAGATTTGCCGAATGTTGACATTGGATAGGAAGCAATGGGCTCCCAGCTTTTCCCATCACTGGAGATGACAGCCTCAATGATCTCATTGTTCTTGCGGATCCCGACGTAAACACGATCGGGGTCGAGTATTTGTTTCTGAGTAGCGATGGCGAAAAGATCACGGTCCGCCACAAAGTCTTCCTTGCTGATTTTATTGGTGAAATGCGGGCCGCGCAGTTGGCCGTCGTTGAGTTGCCAAGTAGCTTGGAGGTGGCTATTTTCGAGTGTGAAATTTTTTCCGTCTGAATTTGAAGTCGCTTTATTGGGAGCTTCACCGGGATAGGGATAGGCAGAAGCGAGCGTGCTCAGGCAGAGGCTGGTAAGTGTGATGCTTTTCATAATATTTGGGATTGGTCTGATTGCATAGGCGGGGAGGAAAGCTGGGTCAAATGGTAGCCTTGAATTGACATAATATGATAAAAATTAGCATCATCATTTTGTGCCAATGACCCAGAACAAACCGACGGTAGCCACTCTTTTATCTCCACGATACGAATTAAGTTATCGTTTCCACGATGCTTTACTCGAGCTTCCGTGGGTTGCTCAGCGTTATGCTATCCAAATTATACCATACAGTCCTGGGGACGAATTGATGCCGGATCTCTCTGCATATCGGATTGATGGTTTGATCACCTCACTGGATGCGGACATTGAGAATATGGCACCACTGCAAGCGCTTGGTGTGCCAGTGGTTAACCTCGCGGCTTCACGTTGTGAAGGGATCAGCAGTTTACATTTTTGTCCTGAGAGTTTGGCGCAAGTGGTAGTGCGTCACGCTGCTGGAGCTGGGTTTGAACAAGTGGCCTTCTTGCCTACGGTGGGGATGCAGAGTCAGGAAGTTGAGCAGGGTAAGGTGATTCAAGCATGTGCGAGCGAAGCTGGTCTCGGGTACTGGCAGCTTAGTGTGGAGGAGAGACCCTTAGGGGTGAGTGTCGGGCATTGGATGGAAACGCATAGTGCCTTGGTCGAGCGCTTGAAGATGCTCGATGAGAGGACCATGATTTATGCGTTTCATGATTGGCGAGCAGTTACCCTTGTAGAGGTGTGTAAGGAGTTGGGGGTGAGTATTCCCGAGAGTGTTGGTATACTTGGGCGGGCGAATTCGTTAGACACCAAAGTTGGAGTTCCGAATATAAGTTCCATCAATCATCCGTACCTGCATATGGCGCAGAGTGCGATGGAGTTAATTCAAAATGGTTCTCCGAATGATGTTAGAATTGCCTGTGGAGAAGTTGTACCAAGGGCATCCACGGTCAGTACTCCTGAGCAAGGGAACTTTGCGCTCCGATTATCGGAGATGATCCGCAGTTATGGAATCGAGGGGATTTCCGTAGATGAGCTAGCTAAGCTTGCGGGCGTTTCTCGCAGCACATTGGAGCGACACTACCGAGAGATTCATGGAGAGGCACCATCCGTAGCGCTGAAGCGCGTTCGCATGCAACATGTTGAACGCCTATTGAAATCAACCGATCTCACGGTGCACGCGATTGCCGAGATGGTTGGTTTTTCTTCCACTCGTTCATTTTTCACGATGTTTGAAAAGGCGCATGGGGTGACTCCGGGCCGGTGGCGTCAAATGCAGACTGAACAATAGCGCTAAGGGATAAGGAACTAGTGGTATGGGTGTTAGCTAGCTGAGGTCTGGGGCTTTACATGATGAGAAAAAATAAGGGGACTGTAAACTTGCTGGAGTGACGGGCGTAGGTAATCTGGAAATGATGCAAGGGGAGCCAACGAGTCAGACTTTATTGATGTTAGTAAAGGAGCAAGGTGATGCAAAGGCGTGGCAACAGTTTGAATTAGTCTACCGGCGGTATGTCTGTGCTGTTTTGTTAAAGAGCGGAGCAGCGCATGCGGATGTGGAGGATTTAGCACAAGAAGTGATGGTTCGCGTATGGAAGGGGCTTGAGACCTTTCTCTATCAACCTGAGCGTTGTCGCTTTAGAACATGGTTGGCGCGTGTGGCTAAGAATACATTGATCAATTTTTCACAGCTCAAGAAGAATAAGGTGGTTAGAGCGCAGTTAGATGACAGTAAACTCTATTTAGAGAGTATCTCACAAGAGTCGGAAACGGATGTGCTTGCAGAAATTGAGTGGAAAATCTTTGTCGCAAAGTCGGCATGGGAGCATGTTCAGTCCCAATTCAAAGAGGCACAGCTTCAAGCCTATGCAGGCATGGCAGAGGGGGAGAGCGCAGGGACTGTCGCCAGTAGATTAGGCATCAAAGAAAACACCGCCTACGTCTATCGTAAGGCGGTGCAAGAGGCGATGGATCTCCACATTAAGCGCCTCAACTCAGAGTTGGACGCCTAGTTTGGTGTATTTAAAGGAATCGCGACTTTATTTTTTCGCTTTATATTTCCCTTCAATAGTGAGGGTGTTGCCCGTCAATGTGTGTTTATATTTGCCTTCTACGATGATTGTTTTGGCATCGGTTGCGACAAAGGGTTTGGACCAAATGACTTTCTCTCCCTTTCTTAAGATACATTTCCCATCGGCAGTAAATTCTCGGCTATGGTCGTCATTTAGGTAGTTCCACTTACCCAGAATTTTATGGCCTTTATGGCTGATAGTTGACGGTTTCTTCTGTTTGTTAGGCTTAGGAATGTAGTCGTCTTTGGTACGCGTTTGCAGTGCTTTGAGCTTCGACCAAGTTCGTGGATTTGGGTCAAAGTTTAAGATGCGAATTTCTGCGGGATCTAATGTGAGTGTGATGGTGTCACCGTATTGGTATGTTGCTTCTAGGTCTTTGAGGCTATCTGAGAGGGGAGAGCTCAGGTGGTAGCTTTTCTGAGCAGGCTGGAGGCCGAACTTACGATCGAGTGTGAATGTATAGCTTTTAGCTTCGTTTGAGGGATTATGTAGAGAAACGTAGCCTCGAGAGTCATTCCATGCGGTGTAGCCGTATACCTCACCTGCTTTTGGTCTACCTCCGTGCATGCGAGAGCGTGCGAAAGTGGGGAAGACATCGTGTACCCAGAGCATGCCTTCAGCGAGTACATCCCAGTCGTACTCAGCGAGATTGAATGTCTTGAGGTAGAGCTCTACGAAGCCAGTGCCTCTGGACATATTCATGTAGAGGTATTTACGGAATGTGTCTTTTGTCTCGTGGTTACGCTTCTTTTTCGGCTCGTGATTGAAGAGGGAATTCATGGGGTAGTGGGTATTTTCTTTCACCCAAATATTGTGATAGACCTCATCTCTGTAGACGAGTTCGCCTGTACGGTTCGCACCGCCAGCTGCATCACCTGCATTGATCATCCAGACGGCATCACAGTGCATCATCCACCAAGGGCTTAGATAGGCGCCGTTAGAAATAACAATATACACCTCAGGATTTGCAGCACCCATTTCCTTGAAGATCTTCATCATGCGTTCGGATCCAACAGTTAGGTAGTAGGTCTTAAGCTCGTCATATTTACTATCGTTAAGGCGTTTATCGTCAGTGGTGAGACCATCCAAATCCAACTGAGGCATTTCTGGGACGCCATGTGCTTTTCCATGAATATCGAAATCGCGGGTATGGAGGTGGCCGAATGTGCCATCGAGTTTGAAGTAGGTGACGCCTTTTTTGGTGAGCTCGACCATCCTTTGCTCAAGCATATCCATGTAGGGGGTGTCGGCGAGTGACATGTAGTTTTTAAGCCCTCCCATGCCCTTTGCTCTGAGGCTAGGGACGATGGGGCGGGCGTTGAAGTTACAACCTGGGCTAAGCCAGAGGCCGAGGGTGGATTTTGCGTTAGCGACAGCTTTTTCTGAAGGAGTGAAGTTATTGTCAAAGCGTTGGTTTACTTTCCAGACTTTGTCACTCCAGTCGGATTGCGCTGTTGAATCTTGCCAACCGTCATCAATAACGTAGCAGCGGAGCGGGGGGACGCCACGTTCTACACAGAGTTCCTGATTGACCTTATCGACACTTGAGACGAATTGGTTTTCGTTAATATTTCTGCCGTAGTCGAACCAAGAATTGTATTGGGTTTGAAGCCTGAGTGGGCGCACCCGAATTTCATTGATATAGTCGTAGAATGCGTCTGCATTAAAATCTGGATCATCGCTCACACCGACAACAGAAGCATAGCTTGTATAGGTAACTCCTGGTTTAAGGAATCGTCCGTGGAGGTAACCACAGCGTAGTTTTTCACCTTGTACTGTATTGACGGCAGCTGGAAATTCCACACCCCAGAATGTCGCAGACTCCTTTGTGAAGAGTGGTTGGCCAAGTCCCGGTCTCCATGGGCCACGCGCATTGATTTGAGAAATTTGATAGGGTTGGTAGGCATCCGCTAGAGAGAGGGCATCGATATCAACTCGCTCAAGGCATAGGTTTTGAGAACTCGTGATTTCTAGATGTTTACGTGCATAAAAGTCGTCTTTGTTGAGCGTGTAGACCACCTTTACTTTGAGTCCGTGTTGCTTATTTTCGAGTTGGCAGACTAATTTCTGGGGAGATGTTTGGGTGACCTCCACCACAGTAAAGTCGTCGGCAGTGAGGGTAATGTCCGTGTCTGGTTTGTCGGTGCCTTGCGAGATACGAAGGAGAAATTCGGCACAAGCGCTGGGCTTAAGCGTTGTAGAGGCCGCCTTATTTTGAATTTCGAGTGTTTGCAGCCTCTTCCCGTCGGTGCTGAGGACACGTTTGAGCGATGCGTTTTCTAGGGAGTATTGCTTCGCGCTCAGCGGAGCGAGAGTTGCAATACAGGTGAGTGTGGCAATGGTGTATTTCATGATGAGTGGGATGCAAGGTATTTAGAGGCGATTCTCAGAGTGGTTGCGAGAGGTGCCTATTGAGATAAACCGTGGTTTCGATGCATCCTTGATGAAATTCGTAAAAAACATGATTTTAGTAATCGGCTGGCTCTGTTGGGCATGCGGAACAGCATGGGAGAGCTGTCGCAGTTTGAGTCTCATGTGTGTGAAGTTACGGCTGTGTGGGAACTGCCCCTCCCACTTTGTGCCTGGGCTTAATTTTGGCATTAGTAGGGGGGAGGAAATGTTTTGGTTTTGGTGATGAGGTGGAGAGGGCTTGGTCGTCTCCGTATCGTTGTTGTTCAGATTCGAGTTGCTTCCAGAGTCTAGCAACTATCTCAGGGTGCTTGTCTGCTAGGTTGTGGATTTCATCAGGATCATTTTCTAGGTCGAAGAGCTGGTGTTGGTTGATTTCTGGGAACACCATGAGCTTCCATCTAGAGTCACGGATGGATCTTTGAGATCTTTGGTAAGCGAGAGTGAGATATGGGCGAGTTTGCTTCGGTTGGTCGCCACAGATTGTTCCCTTATGGCTGATGCCGTCATGTGGTTCTGTGAGCTTAGCTCCAGCGAAATCTGCTAATGTTGGGAAAATGTCATGCAGGTATGTGAGCGTCTGGGTTTCGCCATGAGCAATCCCAGGTCCGGAGATAAAGAATGGGACTTTCATGCCTATTTCATAGGTGTTTTGTTTTCCGAAGAGCCCGTGGCTACCGAGGGCTAAGCCATGATCGGAACTGAAGAGGATAATTGTATTTTCAGTGAGCTTCTTGGCATCAAGGTAATCGAGGAGTCGACCGATGTCATAGTCCATGGCACTCACCAGTGCATAATAATCGAGAATGTGCTCACGTGTGGCCTGCGGGGTTCTAGGCCAGGCCTCTAAGCACTCATCTCTGATAGTCATCGAGCCGATATCCCAATGGTGTTGGGGGCGGAAATTTTTGGGCAATGGGATTTCATCTAACTTATAGAGGTCTCTGAATTGTTGTTGGGCGAAACGTGGGTCGTGAGGTCCCGCGAGACCTAGGTACATGAGAAATGGCTTGTTAGGGTCACGCTTCGACTCAAGGAAGGTGATTGCTTGATCAACAAATGGCTGGCATGCGCGCCCGGTCATGAGAGCTTTGACATTATGAATGTCGGCAAAATCATCAAATTCTTTCAGGAGAGTGGGGTGGTTAGCGCGGCCGCTCTTCTCACGATAGAATGTTTGGTAGCCTGCTTGTTTCATAACACGCGGGAGGTTTTCCATTGTTGAGGGGTGGTGGGTTTTTCCTGACCAGCGATGCCAAGTGTTCCCTGTCATGAGTTGGTTGCGCGAGGCAATACAGACGGCGCCTGTATGTGCTCCATAACAATAGGCATTCGTGAATACGAGTGAACGACGTGCCAGTTTATCGAGGTTTGGCGTATGAATATGTGGATTGCCGAGGGCATTGATGGTGTCGTAGCGTTGATCGTCCGTGAACAGGATAATTATATTAGGTTTTGCATACGTCCATTGAGTAAGACAGAAGAAAGAAATACAGGTGCTCAGTGTGCGAATTAGGGTGGTCATAACTCTACCAACCTGAATTTTTCCCGCCACTTGATGAGCTATTATGTATTGGTCTCATTTTTTAGAACGAGCTTCTGTTTCGGCATATTTGGGAGTGCTTTTTTGATTTGTTCAGCCTGAGCGGGAGTGCAAATAAGCTGCTTAAGTTCTTCGAGTTTTTGAAGTGCTGTGAAATTCTTAATCTGGCATCCGCGGATATCGAGTGTTTCGATGGGGAGATCGGCAAGTGCATCGAGTTTCGTAATCGAGCACGAACGTAGAGCTAATTTTCGGAGGGGCTTACCTCTCAGATGCTGCATCCTTGCGTTGGTAATCAAGGTGTTGCTGACATCGAGTTCGACCAAAGGCATTTTTTCGATGTGGTAGAGGTCTGAACCAATTTTCGTGTTTGCGAGGTTGAGGTGTCGCAGGGGGAGGTTTTTAATCATGAAAATGAATGTCATCTCTGGATTGTCAGATAAATCTAATGACTGTGATTTTTTATCGTAATGGAAGTGGAGTCTACCAGTGGGGCTGGGGTTGCGCATGTTGAGGCTCTCTTCGATAAATGAGATTAGTTTCGAGTCATTGCGTTTGGTGAAAATGGTCAAGAACATGAAGTCGTGGATGAGCCGGTTGTCCTGGGTGGGGACGAGCTGCCACAGCATGTTTGAGAGCTGATCAAGATCCGTGAGATCACTATTCTTGAATGAGCGACACACATCAAGGTGTGTTAGGTATTGTTGGCCAGCTCTTTCAAATGCTTTCTCAGCGACATCCAGCCGAAAAGTGAGCATGGAAAGGCGTCCTTTAAGGGCCCAAGCCTCTTCATTAGAGGGGTCAAGCTCGAGTGCTTTAGTGACGAGTTGGTAAGCGCGTTCATCACGTCTGGTGATATAGTCGTGACGGCCACGTGTTCCGTCGTAGTAATAACTGATTGACTCTTTGAGGTAATCGTTGGCGAAGGCGACCCCTTGCTGTTCTTTTTCGGCTTGTGCTCGTTGGTACTGGAGGAGGGTGGTTTCAGCTTGGTTTTGATGGAATTGAGCTAGATTCTCTGAGTGGGTGAGTCGGTAGATGAAAAGAAGTGTGAGGAGGGTGAAAATGATGAGAATTACTAAGGCCGAGATGAGGGTCTTTTGATTACGCCTGTAGAGCGCTTTGAGGAGTTTCAGCGTGCTGACATTTTCTGCAGTGGTGAGATAGCCCGATCTGAATGCTTTAATATCCGCCAATAAGCCATCTACGTTAGAGTAGCGATGATTAGGATCTTGAGAGAGGGCTTTGAGCGAGATAGCGCGCAGGGCTTCAGGTATATCCTGTGAGAGAGAATCGAGCTTAGCCTCTTTAGTCGCCAGCATCATTTGTTCGGTTGAGCCAGTAACTGGCGGCTTACCGGTGAGTATGAACACGAGCAAGGCGCCAAGGGAATAGATGTCAGTCCGAATATCTTTTTCAGAACCTTTGGTGCATTGTTCTGGGGCCATAAAGCCTGGTGTGCCACTGAGGTAGCCATGCCGTGTGAATTGCCCCTGATTTTGTTCTACGAAAGTCTCATCGTTTACTGCATGGGCACGAGCGAGGCCCCAGTCACCCACAAGGACCTCACCATGGTCGCTGAGCTGAATGTTGGCAGGTTTCAAGTCCAGATGAAGAACCTGATTCGCATGGGCGAATGCGACGGCGTCACAAACCTTGACAAAAATATCTATCAAGGTGTCTCGTTGCTCAGCTTGGTTCAAGGAGCTAGTGTTGAGCTTCACATAATTTTCAAGAGTCTGCCCTTGGATGAGCTTCATGCAAAAATACGGAACTTTTTCATCCACTCCAAGATCATAGAGTGGGATGATGTTAGGATGTTCTAACTGAGCATGAAGAAGGGCTTCTCTAATAAATTCGTCGTGGGTTTGCGGTGTCTTGGGGAAGGCTCTCGCCACTTCGCGTTGGGTCCAGGAATCTTGACTCAGGTAGATACGTTTGGCTCCTCCTTCAGCGATGGGTTCCTTATCGTGGTACCGCGGAGTTGTCATTTTTTGTGTGAGCGATTCGACTTCAGAGAATTTCTCAGCGGCTTGCTGGAATGCCTTTAGTAAGGCATCGCTTGAGAGTGATTGATCGCTCATATATCAAAGTCAGCATAGAGAGAGGGGGGCTGAAAAGGTTGGATTTTTGAAAAGTAATTCGCTAGAAGTCAGTCATGCGTCTGTTTGTGCTTCTATTATTTCTTTGTGGCGGTGTGGCATTTGGCAATGGTGGGGGCTACCATCTGGGTGTGGAGTTCACTGGTGACATTGCACCATTTACGCCAGAAGGCGCTGAAAATGTTCAAATCATTGACGAGAAACTAGAGATTCACCTTCATCCTCAGCACGCGCATGTCGCTGTGCGTTACATCATGCAAAACGTGACAGGCAAGTCCGCGCGAGTAGTGTTTGGTTTTCCTGTGGAAAATGTTAAAGACCACTGGAGTATGCCTCTGGGCTTCGGGCATAAAAAGGGACGCCATGAATACTGTCGCGACTACAAAGTGTTATTGAATGGGAAAGCGCTCAAAGCTGACTATCAGGAAGAACCCTTTGCGAAAGGTAAGGTGAAGCCCTTTGAAGGAGATGATGTGTTACGTGGGATTGAGGGTTGGATGGTGAGCAAAATCAAAGTGCCTGCAGGAGAACAAGTGATCGTGCAGATTTCGTACAATTCTGATTATGATTTTTCAGCCACTTATGTGAGTGACGACGGGCATGAGGGGCCCTGGAGGTTTAAATACCGCCTCTCTAGCGGTGCTGTCTGGGATGGTCCGATCAAGCGAGGTGTGGTTAGTGTGTTCAACAAGGGAATGAATCCTGACCATATTCTCATTACCAAACCGAGCAATCGCTTTCAGAAATCTGATAACAAGTGGAGCTGGGAATTCGAGAGTCTTGAGCCAAGTCTTGAAGACGATATTGAGATTATCGCTCGGCAGTCTATCCATACGTACAGCAGAGGCTATGATCGAAAAGCTGACGACCCATGGCAAGGTGGGAACTACTATCAACTGGGTGAAGCCTTCTATGCCGGCCATGGGCAATTTGATGTGCGTGCCAGTTCCGAGTTGGCGCCTGAGGGGAAATTTAACTATTCAGCCGATAATTTAAGCTCAAAGAACTACGAAGACGGCCATCATGCGTGGTCAGAAGGGGTTGATGGGGACGGCATCGGCGAGAGTGTAGAAATAGAGCTTAGTGAGGCCCAAATACTGACAGATATCCTGATTACTAACGGCTACAGTAAGTCCGAGACGAGCTTCAAGAATAATAACAGGGTGAAGGATGTGACACTCACCATCAATGGTGAAAAGACCATGAAGTATAAGCTCTACGATCATCCTTTCTCACAAAAGGTTTCATTAGGAGGTTACGCTAAGCCAGTGAAGAAGCTTAAGTTAGAAATTGGGTCTGTTTACCGCGGCGAGAAATTTCGTGATACCTGCCTATCTGACATTGTGGTGCTGAGAAAGTTAGCGAAGGAGCCGAAGCGTTATGGAGCGCGTTAGATTAACTATTCTATTTTTTCTGTCCCTCACGTTCCATTCCTGGGCGAAGGTGCTTCCAGTATACATCGAGGACTCACATGCGGGCTCATTCGAGTTTTTGTGTAAAGAATTAGATTTTGATGAGAGTTACACGCTTGTCTTATTTGACGCACATTCTGACGCGTCGGCTGTAGATGCCAGTGATACGATACGTAAAAGCCTACACAAGGCACGCTCATCATCAGCGAGGGTGGCGTCTGCTAGAGAATGGCGTGAGAGGGGACTGATTCAACCTTATTCATGGATTGAGCCATTGATGCCAAAGCCGATCGAACGCGTACTTTGGGTTCCTAGTGGTGATCCTAGCCAAGAGGAAATTGAAAAATTGGAGGCTGAAGCAAGGAGGCACTTAGACTGGAAGTTAGAGGTCGCTCCACGTGAGGCGGGGCGATTTGGTGAGCGCTTTCAGGTGGTGCGGTTTGCAGACTTGAAGGAAATGGAGATTCAGGGGAAGTTGGTTGTGAGTGTCGACATGGATAGTTACACGGACTGTGCTCGCCGCTTTGATGCGCATTGGAGGTGGTTTATTCAACAAAGCAAGCTGGAGACTCTGACCTTTGCCATATCTCGTCCTTGGCTTAAGAGTGATCAACAAGGTTTCCAGTTGTTAGAGCAATGTTTGAGAAAGGTTTTTTCAGCAAGAAATATCAGAGTTGAGTACGAGCCCTATCGGAGCGACAGGTTTGATCGTAGCGAGAGAGCTAGGGAGTTTATTAGTCGCGGCGAGTCAGTCCCCCGAGTCAGCATTAGCGAGGCGCCACCAAGTCTTGTGCAGGTCTTGCTGCGTCACAGCTCAAAAATCATGGTTACGACCAGGCGTGATGAGTGGTTAGATCAGTTAGAAAGTTGGCAAGGCATCCATGGTAGTGTGCGGATGAGTGTGGATGGAAATGAGCAATCTACTGACGGAGTGTGGAGAGTTCCACAGGAGAAGTTGGGAACTATTAGGGTGCATGCTGAGGGAGTTGTTGAAGAAGTGTGTTGGTATGTTTGGGAGCCTACGTGCACCAGTTATCACGTTCTTCCTGAGCTTTCTTTGGGTAAGCAATTTTCTGGGGAGGATGTATCGAGTTACGTCACCTACGAGTCACGACTCATTACAAGGACTGAGGAGGGAGCCTTGAGCAAGCGCATTTGGGGTGATGAACTTCCATGGAAGCAAACCGCGGGTGTCCTGCGTATCCATGCGGAGGTGCGTACTCGAGATGGAGTGTTCGAATCAGAAGTGATGGAGATTCGAGTTGGCTATGGTGGTGGGATCAGAGCCGCCTTGAGTGAACAAATGGGTAGCCCCTATGTTTTTGGGATTGGAAAAGTGCATTTGCATGGCGAATCGGGACCTGAGACGAGGATAGGCAATGATTGCGCAAACTTCTTAGTCTATGCCTTTAGGCAAAACGGGGTTAGGATCGGTTGGTGCAACCCAAGACAGCTAAGATCGCAACTTCGATTGATTTCACGGATGGGGAGGCCCACTGAGATTAATCCGCGGATGATTGATAGTGGGGTGGTCATTGACTTCGATAGTCATGTGGGAGCGCTGTGGGCGGATGAGGGTGTCAGAGGGATTCTTGATCCTGAAGATATGGTAATTCATCATTTGGGTGGATTTCCGGAAATTGTGAAACTGCGGACATTGATGGGGGCGCACGGCGGTTATCGGGTTTATACGCTAGAAGCTATGGATGAATGTTTGCAGCTGTGTTTTGGAGGTGATGTGAATTTAGATGGATCGGAGGGCGAAATTTTCTCAAAGAAACTGGCGTGTAAACTAAAGCAAAGTGACTTGAGTGTGGTGAACTTAGAGTGCGTGCTCGCTGATTACCAGGAAGTGTCACATGAGGGAGGTGGCTTCCACTATGTGGCGGATCCAGCCTCTCTCAAGAAGTTAGAGAATGTGGGGGTAGATGTTGTTGGTATTGCCAACAATCATATCTATGATTCTGGGTCTGATGGGTTGACTCAGTGTTTGGGGTATCTCCAAAAATCTGGAATGCATGTTGCAGGTACGCGTGATGCACTGGAGGTGGTGCATGTCAAAGGTATGCGCATTGGTTTTCTGGCATTCAATGCAGTGACAAGCCGAAGGCAGGCGAGCGATGAGAGGGTGCTCCATTACCCTAGAGATGCTCAAAGAATTTCAGAGCTTATTGATAACCGATACGAGCATTGTGACATGCTCATCGCCTTACCTCATTGGGGGAAAGAATACACACGGGAAGTCACACAGGATCAGAGAGAGGTGGCAAAATGGCTTTGCCGTTCCGGAGTAGATGGCATCGTTGGTTCTCACACGCACATGAGGCAGATGGAAGAATTTTACAGAGGTATCCCTGTTATTTATTCACTAGGTAACCTGTATTTTCCAAATAAAGGACCTAAAGGATTCAACGATTACGCATTGCTGGAGATGCATATTTCGCCTAAAAGCCGGCGAGTCAGCATGTGCTGGCAGTTAGAAAAATGATTTACGCATTACATGGAGCTGTGGGGATGGCAGCGGATTGGAAAAGCTTTGCACTAAGTATGAAGCAGGAAGGTGAAGCAGTGGCGCGGGTTGATCTTTGGCAATTTCTTGCATGTTGCCCTATGCCACTTGCTCAATTTGGCAATGCTTTCAATCGCGAAGTCCACAGTAAGCAGCCCGTGCTACTGGGTTACTCAATGGGGGGGAGGCTGGCTCTTCATGCTTTGCTCAGCAATCCCAAAATGTACAAAGCCGCCATCATCGTTTCAGCGCATACAGGCATTGAAGAAGAGGATAAACCTGCACGTCAGGCTCAAGATGCAGCATGGGCCGCTAAGGCTCTATCAGGTGACTGGGATGATTTTTTAAATGCTTGGAATCGTCAGGGAGTGTTGGAAGGAGGGATTATGCCAGATAGAAGCGCGCTCAAACGACAGCGCGAAGCCGTGGCTCGCTCCTTCATGGATTGGAGTGTTGGTACACAGGAAAATTTACTCCCTCGGCTAAAAGAATTGTCTTGCCCGATTTTATGGGTCGTCGGTGAAAATGATCAAAAGTTTTTAGCGGTTGCGAGGCGTGCGATGCAGGAACTAAGTAATGGGCAATTGGTGGTAATCCCTGACTGTGGTCACCGAGTCCCATGGGAACAAGCTGAAGCATTTCACGCGGTGGTCACCAAATTTCTTCAATCGAATAGTGAATCAAGGCTATCTCAATGAAGAGAAGTGTGCCTAGATGGCTCCGACCATGAATGAAACATTGAAATCATGCATCCTAGCTGCGCGGCCGAAAACTCTGCCAGCAGCCATTGTGCCAGTATGGTTAGGGTGTGTGCTAGCGTGGAAAATCAGTGGGAGATTTGATCTTTGGTTAGCTATTTGCACATTGATGGGGGCTATCTGGATTCAGATAGCTACTAACTTCTTTAATGATGCCATTGATAACGATAAAGGGGCTGACACCGAAAAAAGGTTAGGCCCTGTGCGAGCGACTGCATCGGGAATGTTGAGTCGAGGGCAGGTCTATGGCGCTGCCACCCTATGCTTGTGTATCGCTGCGTTTTTTGGATGGTTTTTAATTGAAGAACGTGGGTGGGTAATGTTGGCGATTGGCATTCCCTCACTCTATTTATGTTATGGGTATACTGGTGGCCCCATCCCGTTAGCGTACCGTGGGCTCGGTGAGCTCTTTGTTATCTTATTCTTTGGTGTGATAGCAGTGATGGGAACAATCTTTGTGCAGTTGGGAAGTTGGCCAATGGAGGGCATACTGTTAGGTCTTCAATTAGGTTTGCTGAGCTCAGTGCTTATTTCCATTAACAATCTGAGAGATAGAGAAGAGGATGCTGGCAATGCAAAACGTACTTTGGCGGTGAAACTTGGTGAGCGTTGGGGCAAGCGTGTGGTAGCAGTAGAGATCTTTGGAGCCTTTGCTCTTTCGATAGCATGGGTGTATTTCCAACTTCCTGAGCTATGGCTTGCTACTGCTTTTTTCATCCCGCTAGGTGTCAAAATATGGATTGGAGTCCGTGACGAGCCAGCCAGCCAGCGCTACAACCAATTTTTAGCGATGGGGGGTGCTCAGTTGATCCTTTTTGCTATTTTGTTTACTGTAGCCTGCGTACTCTAACGCCCAGTAATTTCTATGAGCGCGCCTATTTACATCCACCGTTACACCTTACACAGCAGAGATGGCCTGAATAGTCGCTCTGACCAAAGGTCACACAAGGGGCTCTTGATACGCATTAACGAGGGTGTCGGCTGTATCCACCCTTGGCAAATTTTTGGAGACCCAAGTATCGAAGAGGTAATTGAGGATTTGAAAAAGGGACGCTTCTATCGTCCGCTTATTCGCCCAGCAATTAAGTGTGCTATGGTGGATGGAGCGATGCGTAGAGAAGGCGTGAGTGCTTTTCAAGGTGTAGAGATTCCTAGATCTCACGCAACGATAGTGGGAGGGGGCGAGGCGATAGATTCGGCTGTTGGTAATGGCTTTGAGGTCATTAAGATGAAGGCTGGTCGCAATCTTGAGGAGGAGGTTGAGTTGCTAAATGAGGCATCGAGTCGACATCCTGGGCTTAAATGGAGGTTGGATTTCAACAACGTGCCAGGAGCTGGTCAGCTTAAGCAATTCATTGAAGCGCTGGATGAGGGGGTGAGAGAAAGCATTGATTTTTTTGAGGATCCAAGTCGCGTCGATGACCCTGTGTGGCAGCAAATCCAAGACGTGTATGGCATTTCAGTTGCGATGGATAGAGAGGAACCGCCACATGGAGTGCGCTATCAATATTCTGTGATCAAACCTGCTGTGGACGATCTTACTAGCGTGTGTACACGGGCAATGGTTGGTGGCCAACGTGTGGTACTAACGAGTTACATGGACCACCCGATTGGCCAATGTTTTGCGGCATGGTCGGCGACGAAAATTGAGAAGCGATTTTACGGATTACTTGATCCAATAGCGGGATTGATGACGCACGGATTATTTGAGGCAGATGCTTTTATCGAAAGGATGGGAGACATCACTCCCGACTGGAAGTCGCCAGGTGGCACAGGCTTTGGCTTTGATGATTTGTTGGAAAGCATAACATGGGAGAAGTTAGGATGATAGATTGCCACTGTCGTTATCTTGAGCCGGCATTCTGGCACGCGCGAGAGGTGTGTATAATGCACAATACACAAGTGGCAGTGAATGAGTCATTTGGTGCGTGGTGTGTTGGACAACTGGCTTTGTTAGGTCATGTACTCTTTCAGACATCAGGCTCTTCAGGGAAGGCAAAATGGGTAGCACTGAGTAAGTCGGCGATGTTGGCATCGGCACGCGCAGTCAATACGCACATAGGGGTGAAGGATGGTGATAGTTGGGGGCTCGCATTACCTATCTATCATGTTGGTGGCTTTGGTGTATTAGTGCGCTCATTTTTAAATGGCGGACGGTGTGCGGTCTTTCACAGAAAGTGGGATCCTGTTGCTTTCAGTAAGTTTGTGTATGAGGAACATTGCCAACATCTTTCATTAGTTCCCACACAATTGGTTGATCTCGTTAGAGCACGCTGCGTGGCCCCTGAGTGTGTCGACTCTGTAGTAATTGGCGGGGGTAGGCTAGAGGATCGCATTTTTGAGGATGCCAAAGCACTGGGTTGGCCAGTGTTGAGAAGTTATGGGATGACGGAGGCATCCTCTCAGATAGCCACTGGTGATAATGGTGACGGCTATTTACGCGTTCTTGAGGGTTGGTCGCTAAGGCTTAGTGAGAGCGGAGAGCTGGAGTGGAAGGGTAAAGCTGGACTAAGCTTTTATGTGGTACAGGACGGCTCCTCCACCGGTTGGTCGATCGTAGACCCAAAACGCTCGGGGTGGTTTCGTACACAAGACAGGGTCTTATTGCGCAATGGGGAGGTGAAGGTGTTGGGACGCAGTGACCACTTGGTTAAAATTCTGGGGGAACTCGTCGACATTCAAGAAATCGAAGAGTTGGTAGAACACCACTGCCGCTGTGCCTGTGTGATTTTTGCGCAAGAGGACCAACGTAGAGGGGTTCGCCTTGTTCCTGTGCTGGAGACCGATGGAGTGGCCACACTACCACCATTGGCGGGATTACAGCGTTTAGAGGCACCTTTATATGTGCAATCTTTTCCTCGCAGTGGACTTGGAAAAATTCAGAGGGAAAAGCTTAGGGCTATTCTGAATGTATAGGCGTCTGAATATGAAGAGCTCTGTTGGAAGGGGGAGTATTCTACACAAGGTTCGCATACTCAAAGGTGAGGCGATGTTGATTCATTGCTTCACAGTGCGAACAGGAAGAAAATGAAATGAAGAATCATCAAGTTATGTAAGCAAATTTCGTGCTTTGAGGCTGATTTGGTACCTCGCTGTGTTGGAAGTTGTGCCATTCTTAGGGCATCATGCATTTAGCGAAAAAATCAGTCGAAAATTGTGTCTGAGTCTGATTATGCTGCTTAGAGATGACACTTGAGGACATTGGTTGGAACGATGAGTTTGAGAAGGAATTTCGCCCCTATGCAAAGAAGGGATGGGTTCCTGCGAGGTTGATCCGTGACAACAAGATTAGCTATGGCGCCTTACTCGATGGCCCACGCGAGCTAGAGGTCATCATGAGTGGCAAGGTGTATCACGATGCCAGCTCTGACGCTGAACTTCCGGCTGTTGGAGATTGGGTTGCGCTCGATCTTGGTGGCGATGATGAGGATCATGTCATTCGCGCAAGGTTGGAGCGACAAACCTGCTTCTCGAGAAAACTACCAGGCAAGAGTAGCGAGGAACAGGTGATGGCAGCCAATGTATCAGTCGTAGTGGTGGTGACAGATGCGGGTTCCGATTTCAACCCGCGGCGCATGGAGCGCTACTTCATGCTGATTGACCGCAGTAAGGCGAAACCCGTCGTGCTTGTAAACAAGAGCGATTTATTCCCTGAGGAGCTTAACATCTCGGCGAAGGCTGAAATTGAGGAACTCAATCCGGATGCTGACGTGTACATCACAAGTGCAGCCAAAAATGAGGGACTTGAGGTGCTTAAGCAGTACTTAAAACCTGGTGTGAGCATCACTATCGTAGGCTCCAGTGGTGTTGGTAAATCGACTTTAGTAAATCAATTAATGGGGGAGGAGTGGCAGTGGACCAGCGAGGTGAACGAGCTCACAGGCAAAGGTCGTCATACAACTACTGCACGTGAGCTCATCGTCCTCGATGAAGGTGGAATCTTAATTGATAATCCAGGCATTCGCGAAGTTCAAATGTGGACGGATGAAACCACCTTGAGAGAGAGCTTTCTCGATATCGATGCGATTGCGGCGCAATGCCAATTCCACGATTGTAAGCACGGCAGTGATAGAGGGTGTGCCATACGGGCTGCAGTGGAGAGTGGTGTCTTGCCCGTCGAACGCTACGAGAGCTATCTCAAGTTAGAGGAGGAGATTGAGAAGCTAAAGAAGCGACGGAAGAAGCGCCAAATGAACACCGAGCGACGTGCGAAGCGTGACCACAAGGTCAAAGCCCGCAATCTGGCTGATCGAATCGATTACGAAAAGCGACAGCGACCAGAGAGGTATTGATTTGGGGGAGCATTACCCTCGTTAGTGCCTTCTTGGAAAGGCGGCTATGGCAAATGATGTCATCACTAAGTCTCACTCAGATGTAGTATTGTGAGTGATGTTAGGCTGTAGTGATGTGTCTATCTCAACCTCAGTGTGCCAAACTAGGTCGTTATGTTTTCCTAATTTAGGTTAGTAGTACGAAGGTGAAAAATAGTGCTTGCGGCAGAAATATCTGTCACATAGTTCTAATATTCTTCACGCCATGTATTTGCTACTAATCCGTTATGTCATGCTATTCACCTTGTTAGGGGGCACCTACTTATCCTCAACATTGGCTGCAGAAGCCAATAAAACGATCGACGGGGTGTGGAATCAGAAACCTTGGTCTGCGGAAGCCATGCAAGAGGGAATAAAGGTTGGAAGTCCAGATGCATTAGCCGAATGGGCGTTCTGTTCGTTTTATGGGGAAAACAAGGTACAACATATTCCTGAGCAAATTTTTCTGAGAGCGAAACAAGCAGCTGAGCAGGGGAGCATATTAGGCAAGTGTATGCTAGCTACCTGCTACTTTTCATCAACTGGCGTTGAACTTAACCTTGAAAAAGGAATTGCTATCGCTGATGAGCTAGAGGGAGTTACACATCCATTTGCTCAGTGGCGGATTGCTAGAATCTATGCATTTGGTGAGGGTAAATATGCAGATCGTGAAAAAGGAATACGTCTCATGCGAGAGTTAGTGAGAAAAAATGTACCACAAGCGTATACGAGGTTAGCTATTTTACATGGAGACAAGAGCAGTGGTCACTATGATCATGAAAAGTCCATAAAGCTCTACCGAAAAGCGGTTTTTAAATTTCGATCCGTTGAAGCAGCCTGCGAACTTAAAATTCAGCGACACAAGCTAGATAGTCATTTAGGCGAAAAAGAAAAGGTGGTGTTGGAAGAAATTGTTTCTGAAGCAGCTGCCCTTCAATACCCAAAAGCGCTTTTTGCATTAGGGTATAGCGCATACAAAAACAACAACCCAGACCAAGCTATACCTTACCTCATTGAAGCTGCGAACAAACGAAGTATACGTGCAATGAGCATTCTTTCCATCATTACGAGGAAGTCTCGTCAAGGCACTTACAATGTTGCGGATGGGGGTGCTACTATAATTGATGAGATGTCACACCTTAGTTATCTAGCTGGAAAGCGGAGTTCTACTCTTGTAGAAAATCACATTTCTTACCTGATTAAAAAAATTAATAAGACCAAAGATCGACAAGTATACAAAAAGCAGTCTCAGGAAGTCCTTAAGCTTAGTAGAAATCTCATAGCTGATAAAAACTGCAACGCTCATCAGCTTTTAGCTAAATTTTATCTCTATGATGCAATCGATCACGGTGGACCAGAAGAGCATCTAAAAAGAGCTGAAAGCCACTACATCTATCACATCAATCATGTGCCAACCAATAGCATAGCGATTGGAACTCAATTCATGCAGAAATCTGGACGCTTCAACAATCTACCAAAAGCTTATGCAGCATTAAAATCTAGCACATCCTTAGGTAATGACTACGATAAGAAATATAGTGCGAGACTGCTAGAAAGGTTGATCAAGAAGATGACTCCAACGGCAATCGAAGAGGGGGAGGAGTTGCATGATAATGGATACCCCTTTGCAGAGGAATATCGACTAGAAGCTCTCAAGCACCTTATCGAGGTTGGTGATATTCCAAAGGACACTCAACTAGACACCTCTACAAGTCACTAATTCCTCGAACGCAGAGCTATGAAATTCACGTTATTCATCTTGGTAAGTTGTTTTATCAATACGTTATCTACCCTTGGTGCCCAAGATCTCGATGTTAATATTATCGAGAAATACGTTGAGGGAACTCTCAACAAGGAGGAGTCAATCGAGTTTGCATTACACACCTCAGTAAATTACGAGCAGGTCATGAATCAGCTCGAGGCTTTGCAGAACACGAAGGCACAATCGCTGTCCACAGAGAAGCTTCAGCAAGTCATCAAAAAATTAAAGGAGGTTGGAGAAGTTTCTAAAAAGAGTGAAAAACCCGAGCGTTCACTTACAGGAATGCATATTGCTTGGTTCATAGTTTCTAAAGATGACACCTTATCTTCACTGCCATTAATTTACAAAGTCGATCAAAGCAGTGCGGCATATAAAGCGGGCCTTAGAGCAGGCGATGTTATCCAGAAGGCGCATGGAAAGAATCTTACAGGTTCACATTCTGCGATTGAGTTCCGTCGGTTGCTCGCACTTTGGCCCACTGACTCTTCACTCAAACTCAGTATATTAAGATCTCCCACAACTGTTGGAAATGGCTTCTCTGGTAGGGATCGAAGAAAGCGGATGACATTTGAGTTTACACCCTGAGTGTATTTTTTCATTTAATGAACGGGTTTCTTCAAAATAATGGTACGTCTTAAGCGTGTTGAGGTGTGTGTATGCTAATGTTAAATTCCTCGAAGTCGGTGCTTTACGTAGCGAGGAAATCTGGCATAGGTAATGCGCTCTCGTTTTGTGGGCACAACAATTAGACTAAAGAAGATTTATGGATATTCAAATTGCAACACTCTGCGACTTCGCAGCTGACTACAATGGCAAGATGGTGATCAATGGTACATTTGACACACTTGCAGCCCCTCAAATGCCTGTGGTTCACCCACATTGTTGCCTTGCGATGCGTCTTTGCATCACTCCTGAGGACTCTGGCCAGCGTAAGTTCAGCGTAAACATCATTGATGCAGATGGCAATTCACTCGACGACAAGATGCCAATCGAGGCAGATATGCCAATCGAGCTTCCTGAGTCAGTTCCATTCATGACGCGTAACTTGATTCTCAACCTTCAGGGGCTTCAGTTCCCAGAGGACGGCATCTACTCTATCGACATCAGCATCGACGACGAGTTGATGACACGCATTCCATTACGCATTGTTGAGCACGACCCAAGCGCTCAGCAAGCGGAAGCATAAATTTTAGATTTCCCAAATCGCGATGACGGAGACCCTCCACTACCGTTCTGTAATGATCACTGGCGCCTCAGCTGGTCTCGGTGAAGAATTTGCACGCCAGCTTGCTGGCAATTGTGATCAGATGATCCTGATTGCACGTCGCGAAGATCGCTTGCTTCAGCTAGCAAGTGACTTGAAGCAGGGGAATCCACACCTTGATGTGTTGCACTTCGCGGTTGATTTGATCGATCGTGAAGCGCGCACAGCATTCATTCAGCTGCTCGCGGATCATGGTGCGAGACCTGATCTGCTGATCAACAATGCTGGGATGGGGGATTATGGTGAATTTGCGGAGGCAGATTGGCCAAAATTGGAGCAAATGCTTGAGCTCAATATTAATGCTCTTACCCACCTCACTCACGCCCTCCTCCCCTCCATGAGGGAGTTAGAATTTGGCGATATTATCAACGTGAGTTCCCTAGCGAGTATTTTGCCAATCCCTGATTTTGCTGTGTACGCTGCTACTAAGGCCTATGTCACCAGCTTTTCTGAAGCCATTCGGATGGAATTGGCTGAGTCCGACATCAACGTGATGGCTTTATGTCCCGGGCCTGTCCACACGGAATTTGGCACGGTCGCCATGCGTGGCGAGGATAAGAATAAGATTCCAGGGAATGAATTTTTCTACACCCCAAAAGAGGTGGTTGTAGCGGAAGCGATTTCTGGCCTCATCAAGGGACGGGCACGCGTCTACCCAAGTTGGAAGATTGGCTTAGCTGCTATAGCCATTTCGGCGATTCCAATTATTGGGATACGACTCCTTATGGGGACGCGACCGCGGCGCGAAGCCTAGTCGAAGCTTAGTTTGTGGCAAAATCATTGGATTTTGCAAAAATAATGCAGTGCTGGCACCATCAGTGCTTGCATGCTGATGTGCTTTGAAGCAATTTATCCGCCCTCAGGGAAATAAGTCCCTAGGAGAGAATTTTACTATGTCACAGCAGAATTACATTCCTGATGATGCTCCATTCACGGCCGAACAACGCCAGTGGTTGAATAACTTGGTATCCAACTTCATCAACGACCTCACATCGGGGCGTGGCCTTGCGGGGCAGAGTGCTGGACCTGCCGTTCCCGTCACTATTTTGGTCGGCTCCCAGACTGGCAACTCCGAAGCTCTCGGCAAGAAGCTCTCTAAAGCGATGGCTAAGATGAATTTCAACCCAGAGCTTAACGATCTTGGGTCCTACGAGATGGAGAAGCTTCCCAGTGAGCAAAATGTCCTGATCATCACCTCTACATACGGTGATGGTGAACCACCAGACAATGCGGCAGATTTCCATGAGTGGATCCTCAGCGACGCGGCACCGAGTCTCGAAGGGGTGAATTTCTCAGTCCTCGCTCTAGGCGATACCGAGTATCCAGATTTCTGCAAGTGCGGGATCGAATTTGACCAACGTTTTGAACAGCTTGGCGCGAAACGCATCTACCCGCGCGTTGACTGCGACGTTGACTTTGATGAGCCATACGAGGAGTGGAAGAAGGGGGTTCTTGACGCGCTCGGCGCTTCTGCGGCACCAGTTTCTACTTTCGAAGAACCAACGGAAGATGGATACAGTAAGAAAAATCCATTTCCGGCACCCATCTTGAAAAATGTGAACCTCAATAGCCTCGATTCTGAGCGTGAGACACACCACATTGAACTTTTATTGGATGGCTCAGGTCTTGAGTATGAAGTGGGTGACGCCTTAGGTGTCTATCCACGCAATGACGAGGGCGTGGTTGATGAGATTCTCAGCAATCTGCCATTTAAGCCAACGGAAGAAGTCCCACTACCCGGTGGTGGTGAGACAAGCTTGCGTGATGCGCTTATCAATAGCTACGACATCCGCAATCTCAATAAGACATTCATCCAAGCATGGCAGGCCCGCAGTGGCTCACCTTACTTGAGAGCGCTCGTTGAAGGAGATGATAAGGCATCATTCGATGACTTCTGTTGGGGGCGTGAGTTAATTGACCTTATCACAGATCACCCAGCTGACTTTGAAGATGCAGAGGAGTTTGTGGGCGTGCTTAAGAAGTTGCAGCCGAGGTTGTACTCGATTTCTTCGAGCCCGAAGGCGCACCCGGGTGAAGTGCATCTCACGGTAGGTATTGTCCGCTATCACAGCAAGTTCCGCGATCGCGGCGGCGTGTGCTCTACGTTCCTGTCTGACCGCTCTAACGATGTTAACCCTGGGGTGTTCTTGCACTCAAATAATGCATTCAGGCTTCCAGAGAATGGTGACACGCCAGTCATCATGGTGGGTCCTGGCACAGGGATCGCACCATTCCGAGCCTTCCTCGAGGAGCGCAAAGTCACTGAGGCCAAAGGTGGAAACTGGCTATTCTTCGGTAACCCGCACGAGGCGCAAGATTTCCTCTATCAAGATGAGCTCGAAGGGATGCAAAAGGATGGCATCCTTACGAAGCTAAGCACAGCTTTCTCACGTGATCAGAAAGAGAAAGTTTACGTTCAGAACCGTATGCTTGAAGCAGGTGCTGAGCTCTGGAAGTGGCTCAATGACGACAAAGCGAGCTTCTACGTCTGCGGTGATGCCTCACGCATGGCCAAGGATGTCGACGCAGCATTGCATACGATCGCTCAGGAGCACGGCGGCCTCAATGAAGAGCAAGCGGTAGACTTCATTAAGCAATTAAAGAAAGAAAAGCGCTATTGTCGCGACGTCTACTAAGGCATTCATCGCAATCAACTTACAAAAGGCCCACACCTCTAGCAGTTAGAGGGTGGGCCTTTTTTCTGTAGCGGCGTGATGATTCCTCGCCTAACGTGGAGGTATGAGTAAAAAACACCACAAAGATGTACCCCAAGAGAAGGATTTCACTGGGGGGATGATCCACTCCGCATCCTGCTCTTATGTAGGATCCACAGGCGAGAAGGAGCTAGACGACAAAATTATGCAGTGGGCCAAATCTATGGATCACGACGGCAATTTTTGTTTGTTAGCTGAAATGCTCACCACTGCTGTGCGTCTCACGAGAGGTGCTGTGACGCAGGGGGACTTCAAAATGATGAATCGCGCACTTAAAGAAATGCGGATTTCTTCTGAGGTCTTCTACCCGTATCGCAAAATTAAGAAGGTGGGAATCTTTGGATCTGCGCGCACCAAGCCTGAGGAAGTTGAATATCAGACTACGGTGAAATTTGCGGAAAGGATGCGTGAGGAAGGCTTCATGACTATCACTGGTGCGGGTCCCGGTATCATGGCTGCAGGTAATGAAGGGGCAGGTAAAGACTTCAGTTTTGGACTCAATATTTCGTTGCCGTTTGAGTCCTCTGCAAACTCCTTCATTATTAACGATGAGAAGCTTATAGATTATAATTACTTCTTCACTAGAAAATTATCCTTCGTGAAAGAAGCTGATGCAGCGGTAGCATTACCTGGCGGATTTGGCACGATGGACGAGATTTTTGAAGCATTAACACTCATTCAGACTGGTAAGGCTCTGGTGTATCCCATTGTGCTTCTCGATGCCCCAGGTGGCACCTATTGGAAGTTCTGGAATCAATTTGTGGAGGAGCACCTGATGCGCTTGGGCTTAATCTCTGAGTCTGACTTTTCACTCTTCCGCGTTACGGACGATATAGAAGTGGCTGTGAAAGAGATTGTCGATTTCTACAGCAACTTCCATTCGTATCGTTACATTGGCGACAAGCTGGTGATTAGGCTTCAGGAGAAATTAGACAGCAAAGCATTCGCTAAATTGAGCAAAGATTTCTCAGATATTGTGAAATCAGGAGAGATGACACAATGTGGCGCTCTATCCGAAGAGAGTGGGGAAGAGGAATTAGCAGTCTTGCCACGGATTGTCTTTAGGCATGGTCGCAATGACTTTGGAAGACTCAGAGAATTTATCAATGCGATTAATTTAGCAAAGACAGCAAAAAACTAAGGAGGGGAAATACCGGCGGCCGGGATCGAACCGGCACTCACAAGGAACTCGATTTTGAGTCGAGCGCGTCTACCAATTCCGCCACGCCGGCTACTCCTTAGTGCGGACGAATAGTGCGAATTTCACAGGAAATGTCAACTTGGGAGATGTACTTTTTTGCTGCAATATCATAAGGGAGTAAGCTTAATCAACTTACAATCGACCAAGGTGAGAGACGTTAGCGCGCACTCTCCTTTATTGTGGTTATTGCTTTGCAATTCCATGCCAACCGGGGGCTTTCGCGAACAATTCTTTCAACAAACTTTTCTCATCCTTATGCGGACTGAAAAGTTGAATACCCTCAAGAGTCTCAGTGATGGTGGGGATGACGAGCTTCTCTTTTTCGATTTGGCGCAAGTCTCTGGTGAACGTCCTATTCGGAAAATACCGCTCGATGAGGTGAAAACAGGTCCAGGCCCGGGCGATTCTCAATCTTGGATTTGGCTGCTTCCAATTCATACGACTTGCTAGATGCTGGAAATGGCGTACCGGGTTGCCGATGAAGCCTTCGGCCTCACTGTGCTCTACAATCCAGAGAATAGCGGCATAAGGCAGCGGATATTGAGTTAGAGTTGGGTTATCTGGTCCAAGGGTGGCCATCATCGCCTTGTCGAGCTGCAGGATTGCTTGGGCAGGCTTATGAGATAGCCAGAGTGACTGTGCAAGCTCGAGACAGGATAGGTAGAATTGCTCAGAACACTCGTTTCGGTGTTGGCGTGTGTGGTTGATAGGCAATGAGCTGCTAACCTGTGGCAAGGTGGGACAAGCGATAACTTGATGCATGATTTGACTTGAAGATATGGAGTGGGCGAGACATGAAGTCTTTCGCTTTGAATACTAGCCCGACATCCTCACTACGCAATATTTGGATTGGGGTAGTGTTTTTTTTAATTTCAGTGCCACCAGGGCTGTGGAATCCGGCACTGCCTAATATCTTAGAAACCTATAACGCGCTGTGGGTGATCCCTTACGCCACAGCGGTCGGCCCGCTCGTGGCGATCTTCTCCAGCCTGATGTTCACCTCACTCGCTGATAGACGTATTGAGGCTCAGAAGTTGCTCGGCATCCTCACCCTCTCAGGATCGCTCTTTTTATGGCTTTCATTTTCGGTGTTATCTTGGGGGTGGAACCCATGGTGGTATGTTTTCATGCAGGGTTGTAATGCGCTTATCTCCGCACCTATGTGGGCATTGCTCACCAAGATTGCACTCGTTAACACAAGTGACCCCCAAAAGAAATTCCCTCTCTACAGAGTGTGGGGGACAGTGGGGTGGCTCTTTGCGGGTGTTCTTGTTAGCTGGCTCCATCTTGACGCTTCTGCTGAGGCTGGAAAAATTGGAGCATTCGTAAGATTGGGCCTTGGTGGACTTTGTTTCATGCTTCCGAGAACTCCAGCGCGCGGCGAGAAGGCAAGCAATTGGAAACAAGCTCTTGGTTTGAGTGCCTTTAGTCTTTTTTCTAACCGATCTCTGCGAGTGTATTTTATCACGGCGACCTTGTTCGCCATTCCCTTGGCGGCTCACTACATGTATGCGCCGCAACTTCTCAAGCAACTGGCAGAGCAACCTCAGCAGTCTGATTGGGCTTCAGAATTAGTGCGTTGGCTTCTCCCTGGCCCTACGGCTCAAATGTCACTGGGTCAAATGACCGAGTTGGTAGCCATGTTAATTATGAGTTGGTTGGGCGCTCGGGCGAAGGTGAAGCCATTAGTTATTATAGCTATGTTGTTTGGTGTCACACGCTTTGCACTCTATGCGGCAGCTGGTCACTATGGCCTCATAAGTTTGATGTGGTTGGGCGTGGCGCTACATGGCCCCACTTATACTTTTTTCTCGATCACTGGACAGATGTTCGTGGACCGGCGGGTTTCGGAGGACATGAGAGGGCAGGCGCAAGCCTTGTTAGGTTTGATGAGCACGAGTGTCGGCCACACGACCGGTGCACTTAGCTGTGGATTACTCTATCAGTGGAGTAATGCGGGAAAAACCATCATTGGCTGGACTCTATTCTGGGGCATCCTCAGCATCAGTATAGTGCTGTGCTTTGCTTATTTTGTCGTGGGTTACAAGCAACGCGATGCACAGGCTTCCTAAAAGCGTCGCAACTCGGTATCACGTTGGTAGCTATCAACCTTATCTGGGTAATCGAGAGTGTAATGGATGCCGCGGGATTCTTTTCTCCGAATCGCACAGTCGACAACCAGAGCTGCGACCGTCACGAGGTTTCTTAACTCTAGAATATCGGAATTTACTTTGAACCCCCAATAGAACTCTCTGACCTCTTTGCGGAGATTGCGGAGACGATGAGCAGCTCTTAAGAGGCGGTTATCGGTGCGCACGATGGAGACGTAATTCCACATGAGTCGTCTGATCTCATCCCAGTTGTGGGTGATTAAGACTTGTTCGTCCAGTGGTGTAGCATCACCAACCTCCCACTCAGGGATAGGCGGTGATGAAGGTGAGGGGTGATTTGGTGGATAACTCTTCATCATTGCGCATAAGGCCCTTCGAGCCACCACGTTACCTTCTAACAGTGAGTTTGAGGCAAGGCGATTTGCGCCGTGCAAGCCTGTGCAGGCGACTTCACCTACAGCAAACAAGCCGCGAATTGTCGTTTTACCATTCACATCTGTACTCACACCACCACATTGATAATGTGCAGCAGGCACAACTGGGATAGGCTCTTGTTCACAGTCGAGGCCGAACTTCAGGAGAGTGTTGTAGATGTTTGGAAAGCGCTCTTGCATGAAACCTTTTGGTTTATGCGTGACATCAAGATAGACGCAGCTGGCCCCAGTCTTTTTAATTTCGTGATCAATGGCGCGAGCGACAATATCACGTGGTGCGAGTGAGCCACGTGGGTCGTGCTCATAAGTAAACTCTTCACCTTTGCCATTAATGAGGCGACCACCTTCTCCGCGAACTGCTTCCGAAACAAGAAATGAGCGAGCTTTTGCTCCCGTGGCAGCAGGGTTGTAGAAGCAGGTGGGATGAAACTGGACGAATTCCATATTTGCAATGGTTGCACCTGCACGCCAGGCCATCGCTAGGCCGTCGCCAGTCGAGCTATCAGGATTTGTTGTGTAGAGGTAAACCTTGCCGCATCCGCCAGTAGCTAAGACGATCCTATCAGATCTGAAAATGTTTACTTCACCGCTCGCCTCATCAAGCACATAGGCTCCAAGGACTCTATCTTCAGTGACGGCACCTAGTTTACCGGTGGTGATGAGGTCGATGGCGAAGTGATGCTCTAGGAGGGTGATGTTGGGGTGCTCCTTGGCTGCATCTATCAAGGCTGAGGCTATCGCATAACCAGTAGTGTCTTTTGAATGTAGCACACGCCTTTTTGTGTGACCGCCTTCATTGCCAAGATTGTATTGGTCTGATTGCTTCTCATCTTTATCAAAATGCACTCCGTGACTAACGAGGTCGTCAATACTGGCGGCACCTTCTTCAACAATTTGCCTAACAACGTCCTCTTTGCAAAGGCCCGCCCCTGCATCTATGGTGTCTTCGATATGTCTATCATAGGTATCACCTTCAGCTCGCAGCGGCTCATCGAGCACGGCTGATATTCCGCCCTGAGCCCATGCTGTATTAGAATCTAGCGCTTCACCTTTAGTGAGTATGATAACAGTGCCGTGTTCTGCAGCTTTTAGAGCAAATGAAAGCCCAGCTATGCCGGAGCCGATAACAAGGAAATCTGAGTGCATGAGGTCTAAGGATGAATGCTAAAATTGTGACGTAAGCTCAATATTATCAATGAGTCTAACATTGCCAAAGAATGCAGCAATAGCGATGACGCACTTTCTGTCGATCTGATTGATAGATTGAAGGGTGGCAGCGTCCACGCACTCCAGGTAGTCAAGGCGCGCATCTGGCGCGCTTTCACTTAATTGCTTTTGAATTAATTTTAATAGAACGCTTGGCTCAACAGCACCTTGAGTGACACGGTCGGCCGCGCACTTCAGAGCTGCATAGATACCGGGTGCTTGTTTACGGTGCTCAGGGGTGAGGCGAACATTACGCGAGGATAGCGCTAGGCCATCAGCTTCTCGGACGGTGTCGACTCCATGAATGATAATGGGAAAATTGAGATCTCGCACGAGGCGGCTGATGATAGCGAGCTGTTGGTAATCCTTTTTGCCAAATACTGCATCAATGGGGGTAAAGAGGTTGAATAATTTCGCGACCACGGTGCAGACCCCATCAAAATGGCCGGGGCGTGTGGCGCCACAAAGTTTTGACGAGAGTGAGGACTCACTAATAAGAACGGAACGATTCTCGGCATAGAGGCTCGCCGTCTCTGGAGTGAACACAAGATCTACACCCAGTCGCTCACATGCGGCTAGGTCAGCCTCTAGGGTGCTCGGGTAGTTTTCTAAGTCGCTCGCATTATTAAATTGGATAGGGTTCACGAAGAGTGAGACGACCACAACTCCATTAGGTCCAGCAATATCACGGGCTTTATGGATGAGAGCAAAATGCCCATCATGGAGAGCTCCCATTGTAGGTACAAGCACTGGAGGAGTAGCGAATTTCTTCTTAGCAAGAAGTAGCTCTGGGATAGTCTTTACAATTTCCATAGCGAAATACGGCGGCAAGGTGGCTGCTGGTGGGCTAAGAATAAAGCAAAAAGATTGCGGAATGGGCGTTGACGTCGAGCCTGTGAGTATGCACATTGATGCCGATCTAATTTCATCGCAAAGATTCTAATATCCATGAAAAACATTGTAAAATCCTTCCTAGTTGTCGCAACAGCGGCAATGAGCCTCACTTCTGCTGTTGCTGAAGAATTGAAAATTGCCTCCGTCAACATGGAGAAGCTTTTCAATGAGTTTCACATGACAAAGAAGGTTCAAGCGCAAGTAAAGGTCGATCAAGAGCGCATCCAGAAAGATAACGCAAGCCGACTTGAGCACATCCGTGGACTCCAAGCTGAAATTGAAAAATTGAGCAAGCAACGCAGTGATGCAACCATCAGCGACAAAAAGCGTCTCGAGATCGAGCGTCAGATTAAGCTCAAGGTTAGCGAGGGTAATGCTGCAGACAACGAGCGTCGCCAGTGGCTTCAGCGTCAGAGCAAGGCTCTTGGGGAGCAAACTGCAGAAGAACAACGCGTCATCCTTGAAAAGATTCAAGGCAAGATCGCTGACTATGCTCGGGAGCAGGACCTCGACATGGTTGTCGACCAATCATCACGCAGTGCCACCCGCACACCCGTATTTGCCTTCATGAAGGACAAGTATGATGTGACAGAAATTCTCCTCAAGGATCTCAATAAAGATGCTCCTAAAGAAGAAGCTAAGCCGGCTGAAGAAAAGCCAGCGTCTGAGTAAAATACTCTGAATCTATTTTCCCAAAAGCGCCAGCAGCCCCCACGACCACGCTGGCGCTTTTTTCATTCTCCATGAAGTAGAATTCCACCAGCAGAGCACCAAGAGCATATTAATACTTCACAAGGTGTTGGGATCTAGATAATGATACTAAAGATGCAATTCCTGCTAGAACATTGGCGAGACGGCGTAGAGATTCTTATTCTCTGGATAGGTATCTATCAGCTCTACAGAGCATTTAGAGCAACGAGGGGGGCTAGCATTCTTGTGGGGATCGTCATGATTTTGGCAATCGCGACCTCCTTAGCATTCATATTCCAACTTAAGGTCATTGCCTGGATTCTGACGAGATCAGTCATCTATGGAGCGTTTGCGCTCGTCATCATCTTCCAGCCTGAGTTGCGTAGCGCCCTTGCAAAATTGGGCAGCAGCAAGTTGTTTTCCTTTTCTAAAAACCAACGCTTGGAGTTCACCAGCATCCTAGCAGATGCAGCAATTCAACTTTCAAAACATCGGATCGGGGCGCTTTTCGCATTGGAGCGCGAGATCAACTTACGTGAGCACCAAGACACTGGGGTCAACCTTGATGCTGAATTTTCCCCTGAGCTTGCACAAAGCATCTTTTACCCAAAAGCTGCTCTTCACGACGGAGGCATGATCCTCTCACAGGGGAGAGTTGCCGCTGCTGGCTGCGTATTTCCCGTAAGTCAGCGAGAGATGAGTGATCGAACGCTCGGCCTGCGTCACCGAGCTGCCATTGGCCTCACCGAGGAGACAGATGCTGTCGCTATCGTGGTGAGTGAAGAGACGGGGCATATCTCGATTGCTATCAATGGTGAGTTGAGGCGCAATCTGTCCGAGTCTGAGTTCAAGGAGATGCTAGAAGATATCTTCCTGCCTGAAGAAAAGAAAGAAGAAGAAAATGCTAAGAAAACACTGGATAGCGAAGATAACAGCCTTGATCCTAGCGATCGTGATATGGTTTCTGATTAGTGGGGAGATTGAAGGGATTAGCTTCTCGAAAGAGTCAAGTGAGCAACTTCCTGCGGAGTAATAGCTGTAAGTTTCTAGATGCCTGTACTTGCATGTTCCTCAATCTTGCTGCAGTAGGAACGGTATAGCGCAAACAGCTAAGCACATGGGCAAAGGACTTTTCATTACTGGCACCGATACGGACTGCGGCAAAACGTACGTCACCTCACTCATTATTAGGTCATTACGCGCTGAGGGGTATGATGTAGTCGGGTATAAGCCGATATGCTGCGGTGACCGAAATGATGCGCTGGAGCTGGTTGACGCTTCAGGAGACACCCTCACGGTGGACGAGGCAAATCCGGTATGGCTAAAGACGCCGGCAGCCCCCCATGTTGCGTCGATGTTTGAGAACACCCCGATTGACACGAACGCTTTGCTCAAGCAACACGAAAATCTAAGCTCAAAGCATCAGGTGGTGATTACCGAAGGTGCAGGTGGTGCTCTCGTGCCCATAGCTGGCAGAGAAAACACTATTGCCGACTTCGCTAAGGAGGTTGGTTCACCAGTGATTATTGTAGTGGGTAATAAGCTCGGGGCACTCAACCACACCTTACTCACTGTCGAAGCTTTGAGAGCGCGTGATATCGAGCCTGCTGGCTTGGTTTTCAATAACCTTGTGGATGAGCTGGATACCGCAACGATCACCAACAAAGGGATTGCGGAAGAAATGTGCGGAGTGGAGGTTCTTACCGACGTGATCCGAGGTCAGGAAGAAATTGAAGCTTGGCCATTTCTTGAGCTTTTAGGTTTGTAAGCAATTTTCAGCAATCTAACTTACCGTCATGATTGACATGCTTGTAAACCTCTACGAGTTACCCGACTCGTCAGAATTATATCAAAAGCTTCATGATCAAGGCATCATTCTTCGTAGAGCCAATGCCTATGAAAGGCACATTGTTGCGGATTGGGTAGGGGAGCATTTTTCTCCAAAGTGGGTAAGCGAAGTGAAGGTGGCTTTCAGCCGGCAGCCTATCACGTGTTACATAGCCACCAGAAACAAAGAGATTTTAGGATTTGCGTGCATTGAGACGACAGCAAAGGGATTCTATGGACCCACTGGCGTATCTGATGCTGCACGCGGCACGGGGATTGGAAAAGCACTCCTACTCCGCACCATGGAAGCACTCAAGGAATCTGGCTATGTGTATGGTATTATTGGGGGTGTTGGGCCTATTGAGTTTTATAAGAAAGCGGTCGGTGCCGTGGAAATTCCCAACAGCACTCCTGGAATCTATCGAGACATCCTGCCCGACTAGAGCAAAGCAAACTTCAGCGTCACACTAACAATGCAAGATCCCACCTACGTCAAAAATGCCTTCAGCAAGATAGCAGACAGGTACGTCCTGACCAACCATGTGCTCAGTCTAGGAACCGATATCTTATGGCGCAAAAAAGTTGGACGCATGGTACGCGCTTGGTCTCCTGATGAGATTTTGGACGTTGCGACTGGCACTGGGGATTTGGCGCTTGAATTACAACGCGTCTGTCCAAATGCGAATTTGATAGCCTCTGATTTTTGTCCTGAAATGCTGGCGCATGCGACAGAACGTGGGGTCAAGCAGACGCTTGTGGTCGATGCGATGAATATGCCATTCCAAGATGATGCCGCTGATGTGCTCACTGTGGCTTTTGGCTTGCGCAACATGGCTGATTATCCAGCTGCATTGACTGAGATGCGCCGTGTGATCCGCCCAGGTGGCCACCTTTTGATTCTCGATTTCTCTACGCCTGAGGGGATTTTAAAGAAGCCCTATGGTTTTTATTTGAACAAGGTTCTCCCCAAAATAGCTGGCCTGCTAACAGGTGAGGAGGGAGCATACAGTTACCTTGCGGGCTCTATTGGTGATTTTCCAAGCGGGGATGCTATGATCAAACTCATTAGCCAGCAGGGGTATAGTGATGTGCAATGCACGCCATTGAGTGGGGGGATCGCCTCCATTTACACAGCTGTTGTGTAAGCTTTGGATACTGAGACAATGCTTTCGCCACCATGGTGAGTGATGCATTATGATTTTGCATTTCAATCTAAGTTAAAAAAGAAAAGCTCTCACTGCTGCGGCAATGAGAGCTTTGTGTTTTCTAGTGGGTGAAGTCAGATTATTTTTTATCTGCAAGGTAGCTGATCACATCAACAAACTCTTGAAGTGTGAGGTCATCGAGCAGGTGTGGCCCCATGATTGTTGAGCCAGCTTTCTTGACTGAGCTTACATCTGAAGCCTTCAGCTTTGTTTCAATCCCTGCAATGTTGCGCACAATCACGATGGCGTCATCTTTTTTAACGAGAGTGCCATTATGAATCGTGCCATCCTTCATTGTCGCATCGACCCAGTTCTCCGCAATCGTCGCATCTGGTTTAAGGATGGCTTCAGCGATTGCTTCACGATCGAGAATCGAGCCAATCTTGTTCATGTCAGGACCTTTTTTAGGGTCTGCCGCTTCAATACTGTGACAACCGATACATGCCTGAGTCTTGAGAACTTTTTTACCATTCGCCTTGTTAGGCTTATACTTCTCAAATGCTAACATAACATCTTCGATGGAGGTTTCACCGACCTTGGGAAGTTTTGGCCCCTTGTCGACGACTACATCATTGATACCTGGGATGAATGCCTTGTTATTCTTAGCAATCACGGTGTAGAGCGCCTTGTGCGCGGCATCAGCCTTCGCCATCTCAGCAAGGTAGGCTGAGGCAATCTTATCAGATTCTGACCAAGTAGTAGTTTTGTAGTATGGACCATGCGGGTCAGGTTTGGTGCTCCACCACCATGAACCATCATAAGGTGCCTCCTTGCTGTAGAGGCGAGCAAGCGCATCCATCAACTTCACTTTGAGAGTTTGGTCACTGCTGCTATTGAGCTTAGCAATCAGACCGTCGACACCCTTGCTGTCGTGCATGCGGCGTAGTGCCCAGATAGCACCATCCTGAGCAGGAGAGTCAATAGCGGCCAATGATGCGTCGACGCCACCAAGCTCGCGCAATGTCTGCACCGCGATATGTGGAATGACGATCTTAGAATTCGGAGTGGCGTGTGGTCCTTTCTCACGGCTGGAGCCACCAGGAGCGCTGTGGCTCACGATGAACTTCGCTTTTGCGTTAGCGTTAGATGTGTTTGCAAAGCCAATGGTGGCACTGAATGTCCCATGCATAAATTTCTTCGGGACATTAAATTCGATGGATGAGTTAGTGTGTGAACCAATGCCATATGCGAAAGATTTGCCGCCGTATTGCTTCAGTGGCTTGTTGCTGGCGGATTTATTCAGGGCAGTTTTGCCCCATCCTTGCTTCGCTTTTTTCCACTTTTTAAGCTCAAGCACCTTGCCGTCGGCGTTGGTGATTTTTGGCTCAAACCAGACAATGTGGTCACCACCGTTATCACCGTCTTCATCTCCAATGAGGAATAGGCGGTTACTTTCACCATCTAACTTGACGCTCACTTGCTCAGTCTGATCCACCTTGATAGACGATGACTCAAAAAGTGGCTTTGTCACTGATGGGACAACGAATTTACGTGGCTCGGTGATAGCTAGCTTTACAACTTCGCTTGCCACTTCCTGTTTACCAATACGCCCCAAGCCAACGAGAGCGGCAACTTGCACGCGAGGCTCGGTATCTTTAAGAGCTTTCAAGTAGGGCTCAACTGGCACGTGCTTAGCGACTTCCTTTCTGTCAGTTGCTGCACGTAGGGCAAATTCTCTCACGGATGCATCTTCAGCGAGAGCCATGAGTGCCTTGATGCCATCTTTCCCCGTCATTTGGGCGTAGGTGAAAATAGCGGCTGTGCGACACTCCAATGAAAGTGATGCGTCCTGGGCAATCGCTAACACGCTGTTAGGCGCTACCTTTGAGCCGCGATTCAGGATCTCTTGTTGAGTCGCAAGGCGCGCAGTGGCTGAAGGGGATTTTAACCCTTTAACTAAGGCTTCACCTTTGAGTTTTGAAAGTTCTGGGAATGGCTTGTAGTTGAGACCTTTAGGAGTCACGCGCTCTACAAACCCTTTATTAGGGTTACCTTTATACCCGGCTCCTTGCCAAGCTGCGATATACATGCGGCCAGATCCATCTACATCGAGATCAGTGGGTTGGGAGAGTCCAACAAAGTCCTCAACATCTTGAGTGAAGGTTGGGCCATCTTTGGTGAGGCGGTGGATGTAGACGTGATTACGCCCCCAGTCAGCCATCATTGGTTGTTTGTTGTACTTGGCAGGCCAGGTTGGTTCGTCCATGAAAAGGGCTCCAGTGCCAGAACCAGATCCCAAGTCACAGAGTGCTGGGATGATTTCATCGGTGAAGTACATATAGAGACTAGGATAGCCGTAGTCACCAGTTTGAATTTGGTCGATGAAACGGATCCACCAACCCACACCATCGTTGGTGTTACCACGAGTGTAAACGTTCATGAATGGATCAATGGCTACATCGTAGATGTTGCGCAACCCGTAGGTATAAAGTTCCATTTCACCGCCATCTGGACGCACGCGTAAGATACCTCCACCAAGCATTGTCATTTTGGTGCCGTCAGTGCCCTCAGCGTCCACAAATCCGAAATCGCCAACAGCGATATAGATCCAACCGTCAATCCCCATGCGGATGCCATTCGTGGTGTGGTCGGCACCGCGCGATCTATTAAATTTAATCGTGGAGACGTCTTTGATGAGGTGCTTTGCTGGGCCGTCCGCGACTCCATCTTGATCTTTATCCTCAAGCACTGAAAGGTACATCCCTTGCATCTCTTTTTGATCAGCGTAGTCAGCGTGTAACACGTAGACTTTGTCGCCCATCGCTACTATACCACGAGGGTGACCTAGCTCAGCAAAGACCGTGTGCTTGTCAGCTTTGCCATCATTATTGGTGTCTTGAAGCTTAACGATGCTACCTTTGCCTGGGCCTTTACCCAGAGAACCAAGCAAATCGATTCCCACATAGACATCACCATTGGCGTGCGCAGCCAAACATGCTGGGGATGGAGTGAGTGAGCTATCCGCAAACTTCGTAAATTCCAAATCACTTGGATTGGCCTGAGCAAACCCGAGAGTCGTCGCGTAAGCTAAGAAGCTCTTGAGTGTCTTTTTAGACGGTTTTTTCATAATTTCTGTGGGATTGGAGCCCAAGTGGTTGAGTGCGAGCCTCACCCGGGCTTAACATTTCTATAATCACATATGCCAAATCGCAATGATACCTTACACTGGTGGTGTAATTTTTTCGATCAATTGTTGGCAAAGTCTGTCTGATTCGCTAATTCGGTCTCACCATGTCAGTAGATCCATTACTTCAATTGCTGAGCCAAAAGGCGCGGTACTCGCACAAAGAGATAGCAGAACTCCTCAAGCTTGATGAACAGGAAGTAGCAGCGCGTGTGGCAGCATGGGAAGATGATGGTACTATTTTAGGTTATCACGCCGTGATCAACCGTGAACAAGCTGGCGATAGCAACGTGGCTGCATTTATCGAAGTAAAGCTAACTCCAGAGCGTGGAGGTGGATTTGATAGGCTCGCTATGCGTATTGCACGCTTCGACCAAGTTGAGGCATGTTACCTCGCTAGTGGTGGCTACGACTTAATGGTAATTGTCGAAGGGCCAAGCTTAAGAGAAGTGGCTCGTTTCGTAAGTGAAAAGTTAAGCACTATCGACGGGGTGCTCTCCACAGCAACCCACTTCCGACTCAAAGCCTACAAAGAACATGGCTTTATTTTTGAACAAGAGGAGCCAGAGGGTAGGCTTGTCGTTTCCCCATAAGCAGCACCATGGATTACACCAGTAAAATAGCCAAGCAGGTCGCTGCAGTACCTCGCTCAGGAATTCGAGATTTCTTCGAGCTTGTACAGGGGCGAGATGATGTCATTTCGCTCGGAGTGGGGGAGCCGGATTTCCGAACACCATGGAACATCCGTGAAGCTGCCATTTATTCCCTAGAAAAAGGGCATACCAGCTACACTTCTAACTTAGGGCTTCTTCAACTAAGAAAGCTCATTTCTGAGTATGTGAGCGACTTTTTCTCAGTACATTATAAAGCTGAGTCTGAAGTTCTGGTGACAGTGGGCGTGAGTGAAGCTATCGATCTAGCATTGCGTGCATTGTTAAACCCCGGCGACGAGGTGATCTATCACGAGCCTTGTTATGTATCATATAGTCCAAGTATTGCTATGGCGTACGGCAAAGCTGTACCCGTTGCGACATTTAAAGATGACGGATTTTCGCTCAAAGCAGACAAGCTTCGTGATGCGATCAATGAGCGCAGTCGCGTTCTGATGCTTAACTTCCCGACCAACCCGACAGGTGCAACTATAGAGCGCGAAGACTTAGAGGAGATCGCGCAACTTTGTATCGATCACGACTTCATTGTCATCAGCGATGAGATATACAGCGAACTTCGTTACGACGACCCAAACCACGTTTCGATAGCGAGTCTTCCTGGGATGAAAGAGCGCACCATCTTGCTGCATGGATTTTCCAAGGCTTTCGCGATGACTGGTTTCCGACTTGGGTATGCTTGCGCGCCACAGCCGATCATCGAGGCAATGATGAAGATTCACCAGTACTCGATGTTGTGTGCTCCCATTACAAGTCAATCAGCTGCAATTGAAGCGCTTCAGAATGGAACCGAAGCTGTTGAGAAAATGAAAGCGAGCTATCACCAACGTAGGGATTACATGGTCAAGCGACTCAATGAAATGGGATTACCTTGTCATACGCCAGGGGGGGCATTCTACGTCTTCCCTGAAGTCGGACACCTTGGCTTATCAAGTAAGGAATTTGCCATGCAATTACTGGATGCTACTAATGTAGCTGCTGTACCAGGTGATGCATTTGGTGGATGCGGTGAGGGATTCCTGCGTTGTTGTTATGCCACTTCAATGGAGGAAATAGTTATTGCCATGGACCGGATGGAAGGATTTGTTAGGAGCCTCTAGCAACCTGTATGAATCTCAAAGAAATCCGAGAAAACAAAAGCTACGCCCATGTTGTCCCTTTAGCGGCCTTCATGGTGCTGAGTTTTTTGATGCAGATTGCCGGCGAGGCCGGGCTGGCTTGGGATCATCCGGATGCACCTTGGTGGCGTGAATGGCCTGAGCAATGGATGTATCCGATCCAGACTCTGATCATAGCCGTTGTCCTCGCCTTCTTTTGGAAACATTACACATTTAGACCTTGGAAGGGGAGCGGGCTTGCCGTCCTTTTTGGTGTGGCTGGCATTGGCTTTTGGATTCTCCCTTCATGGCTTTACGATCACTACCAATTTACCGAAGAGACAGTCGGTATATGGAGTAAGTTTGGTTTAGCTCCGCGCGATGATGGCTTTGACCCCAGTGTGCTCAATGAGGAATTTGGTCTATCGGGTTATTGGCTGTCTACTCTCTTTCGCTTCCTACGGGCGGTCGTCATTGTCTCATTGGTCGAAGAAATTTTTTGGCGTGGTTTCCTTATGCGCTTTTTGTTGGATCGTGACGGCGACTATTGGAAGATCCCTTTCGGTAAGCCTAGCTGGCTCACCTATGCGGTAACCACTGGGGCCTTCATGTTAATCCATGCGCCCGTCGACTATCTGGGTGCCTTCATTTTTGGATCCATGATGTACTATCTAGCCATTAAGACCAAGAGCTTGGGCGCTTGTGTGATTATGCACGGTGTCGCCAACCTCCTTATGGGCATCTACGCTCTGCAGTTCGAAAAATTCGGACTTTGGTAATCAGACTAATAAGATTACGCTAAAAACCTCTCCACATGAAAATCGGTATAGCACAGATAAATTCTAACGTCGGCGATTTCCCCCGAAACGCGAAGCGTATCATGCAGGCCTATCGTGCCTGCATCGATGCAGGGGCTGAAATTGTAGTGACACCAGAATTGTCTCTGGTTGGCTACCCACCACGGGACCTCGTGACCAAAGATCGCTTTGTTGAGAAGTGCCTTCAAGCACTCGATTACATCGCTGATGAAACTGGGGATGTTCCATTGATTGTCGGATATATTGACTACCACGATTTCATTCACCCTGGAAAGCCGTGGAGAAATGCTGCAGCTTTTCTACACAAGGGCCGTATTAAAAAGAAAATCTGGAAGACCTTGTTGCCATCGTACGACATGTTCGATGAACACAAGTATTTTGAGCCATCCGCCAAATGCAGCACCTTTTCGTATAATGGTAAAAAGATAGGTATTACCATTGGGGAGGACATCTGGCTTGAAGACTACATTCGCCGCCCCATCTACCAGCGTGATCCTATCGCGGAGCTTAAAGAGGATGGTGTGGAGCTCATTCTTAATATCAGTGCTTCTCCATTCCACAAGGGAATGCCTAAACATCGCGCTAGCCTCCTTGAGGTGGTTGCTTGTGGCGCCAATGCACCTTTGGTATGTTGCAATGCTGTTGGAATGAATGAACAGCTCGTTTTTGATGGGAATTCTTTAGCCCTAGATAGTGACGGAAATGAAATTTCTAACCTGCCGGGCTTCAAGTCCTGTTTCAAGGTTGTCGACGTCGCCAAACGAGGATCAGACGCTCCCAAAATTCGCAGCATCGACGTTGAGGATGTGCACAACGCGCTTGTTCTCGGCATCCAGGACTACACTCGTAAGGCGGGATTCGCTACGGTTACTCTGATATTGAATGGTAATATTGAGTCTTCACTTGTCGCTGCACTAGCCGTTAGAGCACTCGGAGCAAACCAAGTCAAAGCCTTAATTATGCCAGATGAGGAACAATCTTCTGAGTCTATTTGTAGAGCTATTGAGGTTGCTGAGAAGCTTGGGATTGAGCACAAAAATGTCTCCGTCGATGTGGTGAAGCAGTCTGCTGATCTTGTGATGGGGGAAATTATTCCAAACTTGGACCATCCACTCGTCAACCAAGGTATCACGTCAAGAATTCGCGCCATGCTACTCATGGCGTACGCTCGCAACAACAACTACCTCATCCTCTCTTCAGCCAACAAGTCTGACCTAGCGATTGGTCACCAACTTCTTGGCGGTGATAGTTCCCATGGGCTCGCTGTACTAAGCGATGTCCCTAAGATTATCGTCCACAAGTTGGCAAATTACGTAAATGTCCGACATGAAGTCATTCAGAGGTCGATTGTTGAGAGGGAGGAAGAACTTTCTAAGAAACCGCATAAATACGGCAAGGAAACAGCACCACCATATGTTCTACTGGATCTCATCCTAGAGCTCTATGTTGACTATCAACTCTCGTGTAATGACATCATCAATGGGCATGGTTACGATGAAAATACTGTGCGCTGGGTGCAGCGAAAAGTGGATCTCAACGAATGGAAGCGACAACAGGCAGCTCCTGGAATCAGGGTCACATCTAAGGCTTTTGGGATGTGCAGACGCATGCCTACAGTACAAAGCTTTATAGACTAACTTCACAATATCTGTTAGTCCTTTGTGCTGACATGACAACACCTGTCATATGCCACCACATTCGACGTGGCTTCGGAGTGCTCAAGCTGATCTTATTTTTATTGGTCGGCTTACTCATTGTCGGCGGAATTCTACTGAAGTTACGTCAGGATTCGCTCATAGAGATAAAGCAAGTCCAGAAGGATCGCATGGCGGAGGTTGAGCGCGCTCATAGGCTTAAGATTCAGGAGGAAATTGAACTAGGCCGCAGCACCATTGAGGCTCGAGAATTTGAAGCAGCTAGAAAGCATATCAAAACTGCCAGCATTCTTGATTCACAGGCAGAGTTTAGTGCTGAAATTCAAGCGCTCAAATTCATTTGTGACAGAGCGCAGCTCATCCACCAACGCGAGCAGGAGTTGGTGGCTCTCAAACGAAAGCTAGATGACTACTTATCAAAGCAAGATACACGGCAGGCGAGAGCTGCATTGGCACAGATGGGCGAGTGGTTTCACTCAGAACATCCTATGCGCGTGACATTCGAGCAACGCATTGTCACCATTGAAAATCGCCTCAAAGAGAAACAACAAATCATAGAAGCTTTCGAGGGTGAGCTTGCACAATGGCACTTGGCTAAAGCCAAGCAATCTCTCGCAAAGCTTAAGGAGCTTACTGATCCAAGTTCTTACGAAACTTTTCACGCGAAACTTCAACAAAAGTGGGCAGATGACACCCTTGCGAGACAAGATGTGAGAAAGTTTAAGGCGATGGACTCCGGCATCTATTCAAAGGCATTATTTGATGCCATCCAAGTCAGCTTAACAAAATTCCCAAAACACCCGGATCTCATTGCCCAGCGAGAGCTTGTTGCATCCAGACCTCAGATATTGCGCGTTCCGGCTGATTTTCCTTCCCTCGATGAGGCGATCCTTCAGGCCAAAGCGGGTGCCATTATCGAACTTGGCATCGGCAGGCATTACGTTGAAATCCAATTAAATAAGCCCATCACTGTCCGCGGAAAGGGGAGGTTGGAGTCAATAATTGAATCACGTTGTTCTGGTGGCTCAGCGATAACAATCTCACACCCGAATGGTGAAACAACGATTGAAAATCTGGCAATTCAAGGGTTTCAGGGCGATGGTGGGCAGCACGGTCTCGTCACACTCTTAGACGGAAAGCTTCACATCAAAAACTGCACTATCAGCAGAGGTGGTGGGCATGGGATCGCCGTAGTCAAAGGTAGTCTTAAACTCGAAAATTCGCTTTCACAATACCACCTATGGGATGGAGTCGCAGTGGCTGGCGAACAAGCACATGCCGAAATCACAAGCTCCGAATTTCGTGAGAATGGTGGCCATGGTGTGTCACTCTGGAATCATGCTCATTTAGTAGGCAAGAATATCACTAGCCAGCTCAACGGGCAATCCGGTGCTGCCATTACTGCGAGCGCAACCCTGACAGCAAAGGGAGTGATTAGCAAAAAGAACAGGGAGGGTGGCATCTACGTAGCGGACCACGCAAAGGTCTTATTGGCCCATTCTCAAGCTGTAGACAACGGTTTATCTGGACTTATCCTTCAAAAGAATGCTCAAGCGCAACTCGATCATGTCATCCTCCAAAGAAATGGCGAGTATGGCTACATCAATGACCGCAGTAGCAAGATTTCAGGGCTGAAGCAAATTGACACCAAAGGCAACAAGTCGGGGCACTTTCTACAAAAGCGACTCGATTGATATTCCATATTTGACAGAGAGACGCTCGAGAGTTTCCATCTCGGCACATGTCCACCGGGTTCTCATTTTCCAGCCTCAACGATGCGCAACGCGACGCCGTCAACTCACTTGACGGCCCAGTACTTATCCTTGCGGGGGCAGGAACGGGGAAAACACGTACGGTTACCTGTCGGATTGCCCACATGCTGCAAAAGGGGATCCAGCCAGAGAATATCTTAGCGGTTACTTTCACGAATAAGTCAGCAGTCGAGATGCAAGAACGCGTGTGTGGGATGGTCTCAAAAACTGCTGGGGAGGCAATGACTGTGTGTACTTTCCACTCACTCTGTGTACGCATCTTGAGAGAGGGTATCGAGAAGCTAGGCTATAAGAAAAATTTCACCATCTACTCTGGCCAAGATCAGGTGGGGATGATCAAGCAATTGATTGTTCGTAAAGGTGGCAAAGATCTCAATCTTGAAGCCAATCAGGTGATTAGCCTGATTTCGAATAATAAAAATGCCGGTATCCCAGCGGAGGATCAGGCTGATGATTTGATTGCTGAGATCGCGAAAGCATACAACAATGAGCTGCGTGCTCAGAATGCGGTCGATTTTGATGACCTTCTCTTGCTGGCTGAGAAGTTGTTGCGCGAACACGCGGACGTGCGTGAAGCTATTCGCAAGAAGTACACCTATGTTACGGTAGATGAATTCCAAGACACCAACGGACTGCAGATGCAACTACTCCAGCAGCTCGTGGGCCCACCCTACAACGTGTGTGTTGTGGGTGATGATGACCAGAGCATCTATGGCTGGCGTGGAGCAGATGTGACAAACATCCTCCAGTTTGAACGCTTTTTCCCAGACCCTAAAATCATCTTGCTAGAGGTGAATTACCGTAGTTCCGCAGCGGTGCTAAATACCGCCAACTCCCTGATTAAACATAACTACGGCAGACGCGAAAAGGAGCTTAAACCCTTCAAAGATGGAGGTAAGCCCCTACGTCTCATCACCATGCCAGGTGACGAGGAGGAAGCCGAATTTATCGCTGAGGAAATGCACGAGCGCAATGCGACTGAGAAAGTTCCCTGGGAAGACTTTGCCATCCTTTTTCGTACCAATGGCCAAAGTCGCAATCTAGAGGCAGCAATGCGCAACTTAAAAATCCCCTACAGAATGGTTGGAGCACAAAGCTTTTTCGACCGCAAAGAAGTAAGGGACTGTATTGCGTACCTACAGGTTCTCAATAGTCCTATCTCTGATGTTCCATTACTGCGTATCCTCAATGCGCCGCCGCGAGGGATCGGTCAAGGGTCTGCTTTGTTGATTACGGAGGCAAGTAGGGAGAGAGAATGCAGCATCTGGGAAGCTATGGGTGTGGAGGATGTGCTTAACCAACTCAGTACAAAAGTGCGCAATAGCGTGAACAGCTTTGTGGAGCTCATCCTCAAATATCATGAGCGCTTCAGCGCGGGTGAAGAATGCATGGGAAGCTTATTCAGAGAGTTTATTGAAGAGGTTGGCTACGAAGAGTGGATGAAACGAGGGTGTAAAACCGACGCTGAAAAACAACAACGAGCCGAAGGTATTCATGATCTCCAGTCGGATCTTGCCCACGCATCCACCAAAAAACGCACGCTCCAGAAGTTTCTCGACCAGATGGCCCTCCAATCTGACAAAGACGATGACATCGAAAAACAAAAAGGCGTTTGCATGATTACGCTCCATGCGTCTAAGGGTCTGGAATTCCCCATCGTATACCTTGTCGGCTTGGAGAATGGAATTCTCCCACATAAGCGAAGCCTCGAAGAGGGGACTACTGATGAGGAAAGGCGCTTGCTCTACGTCGGCATCACGCGTGCGCAAGATGAGTTCACCATGTCTTACTGTGCCTGGCGCACGAAATACGGTGATAGAACAAGCTGCGAACCAAGCCAGTTCCTTAAAGAAATGTCGTTCGCTGATATCATCGAAGAAGATTACGATGACATTATGGGGGCCGAAGCCTCAGAAGAAGAGACAGAATCCTTCTTCGATGGGCTCAAAAGCTTGCTTGAGTAGATTTCTATCAGAAAGTTCTCGCCAAGAGAATTGCTATCAGTAATGTGTTAGATGCTTAGCTGAGTTAATTATACTCAGTTATGTATAAACCCACACTGATAGGTATGAAATTACACTCCCTTACAGCACAATGTTGTGCAGCACTAGCTGCTTCGGCGGTTGCTCTAGCAGCTCCTAGCAAAGACCAACTTCAAAAAGTAGCAGAACAAGCCCATGCTAAGTTCAAAGACGACAAAAGCGGTAAGAATGCTGACTACATTCCTGCCCTTGCAAAAGTCCCAAGCGAGCTCTTCGGCATTGTGATTATCACCAAAGATGGAGACGTGATTAAGGTGGGGGATGTCGACACACCTTTCTCGATCCAATCGTGCTCTAAGGTTTTCACCATGTGTTTAGTGATGCAGGAATCAGGTGATAAAATTGTCTATGACAAAGTCAATGTCGAGCCTACCGGAGAGGCATTCAACTCGATCACAGCCATCGAGGAAGGAGACGGTAGAGCTGACAATCCATTTGTGAACGCCGGAGCGATAGCTACCGTTAGCTTGATTAAAGCAAAGTCACCTGAAGAGCGTTGGGACAAAATCCACAAAACTTATGAGAAATTCGCTGGCAGCAAGCTCATTGTGATGCCGGATATTTTCAAGTCTGAAGCTGACACTAACTTCCGAAACCGGGGGATTGCTCATGTATTATTTAATTCAGGGAACCTTTTCTGTGACCCGCTAGAGGCCACCGAGGTGTACACCAAGCAATGTTCGGTGGGAGTTACGGCTGAGCAACTAGCAGTCATGGGATCCACACTGGCAAATGGCGGAGTCAATCCAATCACTAAGGAAAAATGCATCGATAAAAAATATGTCCCCAAAGTCCTAGCGACTATGACCATGAATGGGTTCTACGATGGCTCTGGTCAGTGGGCTTGGAATGCTGGTCTACCCGCCAAGACGGGAGTAGGTGGAGGCATCGTCGCAGTCGTTCCAGGAGAACTAACCATTGTTGGTTTTGCTCCTCCGCTCGACACCTACGGCAACAGCGTGCGTGCTCAGAAGGCAATAGAGTTCATCGCAAGCGAGTTAGATCTCAATATTTTCGGTTCTACCAAATAAACACACAGCCACTGAAACTACTATGAGAATACATCCCCACCAAATACGCTCAGGCGCGCTCCCGCTCCTTCTCTGCGCAGCTTTTCTGCCGACTAGCATCCAAGCTGATGATTCTGCCGAGATTGCTGAGCTACGTAAGTCAGCGCTCGAGATGCAAAGGATGATGGATAGAATGCAGGCGCGCATTGATGAACTGGAGAAGAAGCAAGCCAGTCAGGCCCAAGCGCTATCCCAAGCTCAGAACAGCAGAAAGCCTCAACCGATACAACCTGTCGAAAAAGCGGCAAGAAACAACACTGCTGAACCAACTAATCTCGTCGAGGCTATGGTGCCGGAGCGAATTGGCAAACGCAGTCCTGTGACCTACAGGCAAACGCTTAATGATAGACAAATCCCAGCATCGAGACCACTCGACTATACCGTAGATCCCGAATACAGAGGCTTCTTTGCAATTCCTAACACACCTGCAATCATCAAGCTCAATGCTAAGGCACGTGTTGATATGACTTATGATAACCGCAATGCAGGTTCAAAGGCTCGCTTTGTTCCCGCAAAATTCCCGCTCAAAGGGAGTCCTGAGTTCGGAGGCGGTGGTCAATTTAACATGAATGCCAATGGCACCCAACTCAGCGCTGACGTGCGTGCACCAGACCAACCTGGAGACTTCCGCTTTTACTACCAAAATGACTTCTTTGGAGATGATAGCGCGGATATGAAATACAGGCTCCAGCACATTTATGGTCAATACTTTGGGCTCAAAGTAGGCTATTCCCAATCGGTATGGGAAAATCCGGATGTTTGGCCTGATACAGTCGACTATGAAGGCCCCAACTCAGTGATTTTTGCTCGTCGCCCAGTCGTGCAGTACACGCACGCGATGAATGATTGCTGGAATGCCTCTTTTGGCATTGAGAAGCCGGACTTTTTTGTGGATGCGCCGCAAAAGCAGACACGTATACCCGATTTTGCCCTCAACACGCGCTGGGAAAACGCGAAGTGGGGTCACGTACAGTTAAGTACGATTTTGCGTGATATCGGTGCGCGTGATAGCTTTGGCCAAGACCACCACGATTTTGGATGGGGGGTGAACCTAGGATTCAACCTCAATGCTACTGAAAAAGACTCCTTCCAGTTCCTTGGGGTCGTTGGTGAAGGTATTGGCGGTATGGGGAATGACACCAGCTTCTTAAATAGTGATGGCGGCTTCAACTCCGATGGCAGCTTTAAAGCATTGCCATACTGGAGCCTTATGGGCGCTTGGACACATCATTGGTCTGATAGATACCGCTCTAACCTTGTGTTTGGACATGCCGATCTCGACCCAGCATCTGGAATGGACCCTGAATTTTACGATTTCAGTAACTATGCAGCAGCCAACATGATATGGCAAATCCGCGAGAGATGGTCACTAGGTGTCGAATGCCTCTATGGTTTTAAACAGGCTCAGAATGGCAATGATAGTGATGACGTATTCCGATTCCAGATGGGAATGGTCTATTCGCTCTTCTAGTCAACACCTCATTCATTTGTTATTCATACTCAATGCGGTTGCTAGTCTATCTGGCCACCGCATCTTCTTTTCTATCATGTAGGGTTGAAACTCAGCCCCAACTTGATTCAATACCTCTCACATGAGCGTACCAACTATAGGCATCATTGCAGGAAATGGCATATACCCTGAAACATTTATTGCGGCTGCACGCAAGAAAGTCCCTGGTGTCAAACTGGTAGTTGCTGGCTTCCATGGCGAAACTACACCAGAATTGGAAGAACTTGTTGAGGCAATGGAATGGTTCCGCGTCGGACAGCTCGGAGCTGTAATAAAATTCTTCAAAAAACAAGGGGCAAGCCAAGCTATCATGGTAGGCCAGATCGCTCCACGTAATCTCTTTGATCTACGTCCAGACATGCGCACCCTCATGATGCTCGCAAAAGTTAAAGAGCGAAATGCAGAGACTCTTTTTGGAGCTGTTGCCAATGAGTTACAGAAAGATGGGATTGAGCTCATGAACGCAACCACCCACCTCGAAGACCTTCTCCCAGAACCCGGTCACGTCTGCGGGCCTAAGCTCAAGAAGCGCGCCATCGAAGATGCTGAGTTTGGGTTCCGCACCGCAAAAGAAACAAGCCGCATGGATATCGGCCAGAGCGTCGTCGTCCGTCACGGCACAGTTCTTGCCGTCGAAGCATTCGAGGGCACCAATGCCTGCATTAAGCGGGGAGGGGAGCTAGGGCGCGGTAAGAGCTGCACGCTCGCCAAAGTTTCAAAACCCAAACAAGATTTCCGTTTTGATGTACCTTGCCTTGGCGCTCTCACCATCCAAGCCTGCTATGACGCCGGCGTCCAAGTCATTGCATGCGAGGCGCACAAAACACTCATCCTCGGACGAGATGAGGTCGAAAAGCTTTGTGATGAGCGCGGAATTACCATCATTGCTCTCGAGGATTAGCAACTCACTTTCCTCATAATTGTTAGGTGTGCAAGTTAGGCACACCTTGCTAACTGCTTGCAACTGGGGACATCATCCACTATGAGTCCCCACATGAAAATTAAGGCAGGTGTAGCAGGTACGGGTTCAATGGGGAGAAATCACGCGCGCGTGTATTCACTGCTAGAGAACGTAGAGCTTACAGCCATATACGACCAAGATATTGAGAGAGCGAAGCAAGTAGCTGACGAATTTGGTGGAGTAGCAGTCTCATCCTTAGAAGAGTTAGCTCAGCACGCTCAAGCTGTCAGCGTTGCTGTTCCAACAGTGGTGCACCGTGAAGTTGGATGCAAACTCATGGAGCTTGGTTGTGATGTGCTTATGGAGAAGCCGATTGCTAACAGCCTCGATGATGCTCGTGCACTCATTGAGACCTCGCACAATAAGGATCGCATTCTTCAAGTGGGGCACATTGAACGTTTCAACCCTGTCATGCGTTCACTAGAAGCGAAGCTCACTGAGCCGAAATTTATCGAAGCCCACAGATTGTCTCCATTTCCGAACCGCAGCATGGATATCGGTGTCGTTCTCGACGTTATGATCCATGATCTTGAGATCATTTTACATCTTGTGAAGTCGCCTGTGGTGAATATTGATGCTGTGGGTGTCAACGTCCTCACTCACCGTGAAGATATTGCTAACGCGCGCCTTCGTTTCGAAAATGGCTGCGTAGCGAATGTGACTGCAAGCCGCATTTCACCTGAAAAAATGCGTAAACTACGCGTTTTCCAAGGTGATTGCTACCTATCACTCGATTACCAAGAGCAAAGCGGTGAAATGTACTGGAAAGAGGGAATGCAAATCATGAAAAGCGACGTTGAAATTGAGAAGGACGAGCCACTGAAGCTCGAACTTGCATCTTTCATTGATTGTGTCGCGAAGGGGGAAACTCCTGCCGTCACCGGCCATCATGGCGCGGCCGCTCTGGATGTGGCGCTTGAGATTACTAACAAAATTGCTGATTCACTCTAACGCAGAGCAATATTGCCTCAATTCCCCATTTACTATACAGTGAATATCCGTGGACAAAGTTGAAATACCCAGAAAAGCAATCTACCGCATCTCAATCTACAGTCGCTGTTTACGCAGGTTGAGCGAGAAGGGTATTGAGACGGTTAGTTCATCCGCATTAGCTTCAGCAGCAGGAGTGAAGCCTGCACAGCTGCGCAAGGATCTTGGGTATTTTGGTCAATTTGGCACCCGAGGGCTCGGGTATCCTGTCGAGGTGCTTCTCACAACTTTTAGGGAGGTTCTTGGCAGAGCCACTCTCCAACCCGTTATTTTGGTTGGAGCGGGGAACCTAGGCCGAGCCCTCCTGCGTTATGAAGGTTTCATGAAAGAGGGTTTTGAGATGCTTGCAGCCTTCGATAAAAACGCCAAAAACATCGACACGAGTAGGGTGCCAGTTCCTGTATACCCAGATAAGGAAATGGTGCCCTTCATCCAGAAAAACAATGTGCGCATGGCTGTTTTATGTGTGCCAGCTGAATACGGCCAGCAAGTCGCAAACACACTTGTTGAAGCAGGAGTCCAAGGGATTCTCAACTTCTCACCCACCATTCTTCAGACTCCCGACAATGTTGTCGTGACGCGAGTCGACCTCGCCATGGAATTGGAAAACCTCTCATTCTTCATCGATCAATAAATTTGCACTTGTTGGGATGGCGATCACTGTCATCTTCACGCAATGACCATCATTGAGAAAGGCACAGAGGCATTTTCAGTTATCGAGGAACTCCTCGGTGAATACCCAGACAGCACTGAGTATGAAGGTGTGACGGGAATTGACTGCGATGAAGATGATCTAGAAGCGCAGCGCCAAGATGGAGATGACGATCCAATGGCCATCATCGAAGTCATCGCGCATTGGAACCCCAATACTAAAGAGGGGATACTCGATTGGTACTTTGCTCGTGAGTCGACAGTAAACGATGCTGAACCCAACATAGAACACGGCGGCCCATTGCTTGCCTTCCGTTACGACTCAGATGAGCCTGATCTCGACAATTTGCTCGAAGCAGCAGTGCCTGCACTCAATGATTCTGTCGAATGGGCTGAGTTCCAGCTCAATGACGATGAAGATGAGGTTTAATTCGCATTATTTCACGAATATTAAATTGCTCTGAAGCGCAATATGTGCTGATCTCATCGCAGTTATGGCCAATGCAACAAACGTACTCGCTAGCGGAATCGAAATCACAGGTTCGATCAAGTTCTCCAATGACATGATCATCGATGGCAAGATCGATGGTGAAATCACTTCCGACAAAGGTAAGGTGACGATTGGTGAGAACGCTAAAATCAAAGGCGACATCAAAGCTGGCGAGGTTAAGCTCTACGGAAAAGTCGAGGGCACTATTAATTCTGAGCGTTGCGAGCTCAAGAGCAACTCAAAGCTCGAAGGCGATATCAAAACTAAAATGCTCAGCATGGAAGAGGGCGCATCACTCTCAGGACGCACTGAGATTGGCGGCTAACTCCATTACTTGAACAATTTCCCCAGAGACGTAGCTGAAAACCAACAGCTACGTCTTTTTTCATTCTATGACTCGCGCTCGTAAATACCCGCTGTCATTGTCAGTGCCCATCTTCGGTGAGATTCCGCTCCACCCAAAGATTATCTTCGATGAGCTAAAGCTGAAAGAGGGGCCACTCTGGGCGCAATTTTTTAAATACGGCATCTGCGGTGTGCTTTCCACCGTTATCCTCGCACTCGTCGTCAGCATGTTTCACTGGTACGCACCAGAGTTCATGTCTAACGATCTGCCTGTTGAGACGAAAAAGGTCAATCTGCGCATCGCTCTCTTTACCGCATTTGTCCCCGCCAATTTATTCGCCTATTTCACAAACCGTTGGCTCGTTTTCACCCCCGGCAAACTAAGCTTCTGGAATGAAATAGGCGTATTCACATTCATTTCCGCTGTTAGCTTTATCGGCGGGGAAATTGGTAAGAATGTGATGTTAGATCTAGGCTTTGCCAACTGGCTTGCCACGGGTGCCTTTGCGGTCAGTTCTGCACTAGTGAACTTTATTGCCAGAAAATTCTTGGTCTTTTCTAGATAATATTGTGAATGGGGGCGCCCCGATTCAGAGATTCAACCAATTTACCCATCATCATGAGCTCTACCACCATCGAGAAGCCACTAAGTGTCGTCATCCCAGCCTATAATGAGGAGAAAACCGTGGCTCAAGTCATTGACTCAGTCCTCTCGGTCCCCCTCGTAGGGGAGGTCATCGTGGTCGATGATTGTTCACGTGACCGCACCTCCAATATCGTCCAAGCCATTGCTGATAGCAACGACTCAGTGAAGCTGCTAAGACATGAAGTCAACCAAGGTAAAGGTGCAGCTCTAAGAACTGGCTTCCAAGGTGCCACATTACCCTTCGTAATCGTTCAAGATGCGGATCTTGAATATGACCCCAATGAATTCCCATTGGTTGTACAGCCGCTCATCAATGGTGACTGCGATGTATGCTACGGATCACGCTATCTACGTGACAATCCACGCCGAGTTCTCAGGTTCTGGCACACTATGGGAAATAGATTCCTAACAACACTCTCCAACATGGTGACAGACTTATATGTCACTGACATGGAGACGTGCTACAAAGCATTTCGCAGAGAGGTTATCCAGAATATTGAAATCGAAGAGAACCGCTTCGGATTTGAACCTGAAATTACAGCCAAAATTGCTCGCCGCCGTCTACGCGTCATGGAGGTGGCAGTTTCTTACTATCCGCGCTCTTTCGATGAAGGGAAGCACATAGGCTGGAAAGATGGCGTACGGGCGATCTACTGCATCTTCAAGTATGGTCTTTGGCGACGCAATGCCAACGTCATGGTAATTGACCAATAGAAGCCATCCACTATGACGCGCGTCGAAAAGTACGTGATGTGGTTCAGCATCCTTTTGGGGGTGACTTGGATCACCTATAGGTTGCTCTCTAACTCTGGATGGATTCTAGATGACGAAGTTAGCCACTATCTTTTTTCAAAGAGCGTCTGGGAGAACCCGGACCAACTCTTCAATCACTGGACACGTCCGGGACGCAATTTCATCCACCTATTCATCGCGCCACTTGGATTTACTGAGACACGCATATTCACCTTCATTCTGGCGCTTTTCGCCACTTCGATCACGTACAAAGTCGGCAAGCTTCTTGAGATTCGGGCGCTTTGGTCGGTTCCCATGCTGCTGCTTTTCCAGTCTTGGTTCCCTGAGTTGAGCTACCCGATTCTCACTCAAACACCATTCATGCTTTTCTGGATCTTGGGAGTCTGGCTGGGGATGACGAAGCGTTGGCATCTTGCTGGATTCTGTTTTGGCTACCTTTCACTCATCCGCCACGAAGGCATTCTCATTACTGGAATTTGGGGCTTATGGGTTACCTTCAGTGAAGGGGGCTTTGGCCGCCACTGCCTCCAAAGACTTAAAGGTGAGATAAGCGCAGCAAACATCTTACCTGCATTAGGTCGAGATGCACTCTACGGTGTGAGCACTGTATCCGCCATCTTTGCATATAATCTTGCAGCGTTCATAATCCAACGAAGCATTCCATTCATGGTCTACTTTGAGTCGAAGCCCACGACCATGTATGGAAGCGGCACGATTTATCATTATGTCCCACTTTATATAGGTGGGGTTGGCCTCACGGTATTTATCTTAAGTCTTGTTGGGAGTTTCCGTATCCGCAAGCGACTATCACAGTGGAGCCTTCTGCTAGCTACGTTTCCAGTCTACTTCATTCTCCACTCACTTATATACTGGAAAGGAGCATTCGCTTCGGGAGGTTACTACCATTTTTTAATGCCGATGGCTCCATTCGTGGCTTTGCTCGCCGCTGAGGGTGTCAGCCAAATCCAAGAAAATGTGAGAGATGCATGGCGCGTCCCAGTACTTGCCACCATTTCTATCTTCATCGTATTTCAAGGGCTCAACATGGCGCATCACCAAGTGGTCTACCAAGATTGGGAAGCCATCATGAAAGGGGAGGCTGAGCCTGAATACCAACTCATCGCTAAACCACTCGAGCAAGGGACTTACCCCAAAATTATTACTGAAGCATCCCGCTGGGCCAGTGACCAATACCCCGATCGCATCATCTTAGCTAAACACATCGCCCACAATTTCCACCAGCGCACCACAATGACAAAAGAGAGGGAGCGCAATGAAAACTTACCACTCTATCAAATGGAGCTTGGGACTATCTACATCTGGGATGGCAAATACTGTGAGCACGAAAATCGCATCAAGCACGCATCCTTCCATGAAAGCCAAGACTGGAAACGCGTCAAAGCCTGGCCAAAGCGATTTCCCGGAAATAGCACTGCAGTTACCGACCAGTTTGATGTGATTATTTTTGAGAAGGTCAGTAAACTAGACACCCAAGATAAGGTGTATGCCGAGTTAGGGGAAGCTGATAAATACGATCAAGCCTACGGAGCCGCGAAGCAATAAGTGTCGATTCATGTTAATCACTGTGATACAATGGTTAATAATTAATAAAAATCGACAATTATGAACACGCATCGCGAAATAATGGAAGCGTGGTCGCACGCGGACCGTAATATGATTGCTGGATTTCTCAGCGTAATCCCAGGACTTGGCCACCTCTACAAACATCACTATGTCGCAGGCTTAGGTATTCTTGTGGGAGGTAACCTCTTCGTTACCTTCATTACCGCATGGCTCTCGCTCGCCACCTTCGGCTTTGCACTCATTATTGTGCCGCTAATGTATATCTGCGCGGTAGCTGCTAGTGCCTACTACGCCGAAGACTTCCACGGAAAACATCATTCTTTGCACCCTTGGCGCAAAGAGGATGGCAATCAGCCACACTAGCCAGGCTCAACCTCTTTAGCACTATTCTCAAAGCGCATAAGCTCTTTGATGAAGGTGAGGGGGATAGAGCCGGTGGGCCCGTTACGATTTTTAGCAAGGTTAAGTTCAGCGATGCCGTCCTGCTCATCGCGTTCCTCTTGGTTTTCAGCGTAGTATGCAGTACGGAAAAGCAGACCGATCATATCAGCATCCTGTTCGATAGAGCCAGATTCACGCAAATCTGACATCCTGGGAGAGCCGCCACGGTTTTCAGGACCACGGTTCAACTGCGCCAAAACAATCACAGGTATCGCCAACTCCTTGGCAAGCGCCTTCAAACCAGCTGAGATTTCCGCAATTTCACGTTCGCGAGACCCTTGCGCTTGCTTTGAGGTCGACTTCATCAACTGCAAGTAATCGATCGCGATAACTTGAATATCCTCTTCCTTTTTCTTACGGCGTGCCTTCGCTCGCAACTCGGAAATAGAAATACCTGCCGTGTCATCAATGAAAAGTTTCGATTCGGCAATCTCCTGAGCAGCATTCTTAATTCTAACGAGCTCAGATTTTGTTGGCGCCATACCATTACGTAGATTGGTAATCTTGTACCTCGCACGCGCGAAAAGGAGACGTTGGACAATCTGCTGGGAGGTCATCTCACACGAGAAAAACATGGAGGGAAGTTTGGCGTCGAGGCAGATGTGCTCGACGATATTCATCACGAATGAAGTCTTACCCATCGACGGACGAGCTGCGATAACGAACATTTCACCAGGCTTTAAGCCGTTACACATGGTGTCGAGCTGGGTGTATCCAGACTTAATCCCCATAGGGGCACCGCCGCCAGCGAGGAATTTTTCAAAGTCCTCAATCACCTTGCGCACATCCTCCTTCACTGTTGGGGCTTGCTCGATGTCCGCCCCCTCACGGATAGCGAATATCTTCTGCTCAACCTCATCCAACAAGGCGGCAACCTCTTCTTGATCCTCGAATGAGCGGCTTATGGCATCAGTACATGATGAAATAATGTTACGTAGGATGAATTTATCCTTAACGATTGCCAGGTGATGGTCGAAATGCGCCGCAGTTGGCGCGTAGGTGTAAATCTCAGTGAGCGCGGAAGGGCCTCCGATATTATCCAATACACCCTTATCCATCAGGATTTGCGTCAAAGACACCAACTCGATCTCAGTGCCAGCATCAGAAAGCTCCTTGACCACTCGGTGCAATGTTTGATGAGAAGGGTGGTAGAAATGCTCGGACGTGAGGCCCATTTCCTCAGAGCGCATGACGTACTCAGAGGGGTCCTGCAGCATGGATGAAAGCAAGGACTTCTCTGGACCCAATGCGTTGGGTAAAGAACGTTGTGCAAACTTCTCTTCCTCGTTCTGAGGTGGACCATTCTGCAATTCCGGACCATTCTTTGGAGTGAACTTATTGGGTGCTTCAGTCGCCATGTGAATTCGAATCTGACGCGATATTTTCTATCATGCAACCCAGTAATCCTATCAACTCAGAATTCCCAACACCTCAACCCCATACCCTCATAGAAATAAAGAAACTGAGACGCTGAGTTGACGAAGCTGCGCTGAGACAGTAGTTCTAAATCGGCCAATCTATGGACTCCATCTCTCACAGCACCTTTGCCTACTTTTTTCTATCCCTTTTGCTAGAAGGTGCACCCTTCATTCTTCTGGGAACCATGGTGAGCGGCTTCATCGATGTCTATATGCCTTCAGGCGTTCTAGAAAGAGTACTCCCAAAAAGAAAACTTCCAGCCATTCTGCTTTGTGGCTTTTTAGGCATCATTCTTCCAGTTTGCGAATGCGCGGTCGTACCAGTGATCCGAAGACTCGTAGCGAAAGGTCTGCCAGTTTCATGTGCTTTCACCTACATGCTTGCTGCTCCCATCGTAAACCCAGTAACAATTCTCAGCACCTGGAGCGCCTTCAATGAACAGCAAGCCCTCTATGTTACTCTATCAAGGGTAGGCATCGGCTACCTCATAGCTGTCATTGTTGGCCTTATTCTCATGTGGGTGCCGATCGAAAAAGTCATTCGCGCCTCACTGCTTAAAACAATCAAAAACAAAGAAGGGGAGCAGGATCACTGCCAGGCTGCACACACTTGCTGCAGCCACGATCACTCACACGATCACTCACACGATCACTCACACTGCGACCATCGTCATGAGCATGAGCACGCACCGCAGAATCGTTTAGTAGCTGCTATGCGCTCGGGGATGAAAGACTTTGTGGATGTAGCTGTGTATTTCACTATAGGTGTGTGCCTCACAGCCATGTTCAACATCATTCAGGTTGACTATTACGAGACTATCAATGGATATGCGGGGGATCCACTCAAAGGAACCATCCTGCTGATGACCTTGGCATTTGTGTTAAGCGTCTGCAGCACCTCTGACGCTTTCCTTGCCGCCTCTCTAGGCACCTTCAGCTACGCATCAAAAATGGCTTTTATGGTGTTCGGCCCCATGCTGGATGTGAAGCTACTCTTCCTATACCAAACAGTAATGCGAAAGCGCTTCTTGTTCATCTTCTCCATACTGCTTTTCCTTGGCACATTAGGTATTTGCCTTGCATGGAGTGAGTGGGATGGCCTTTTCAGGTGGAGTCAAAATATTGAATCACAATGGAGCTCAGAAGGGAGGGGCTTATGATTCGCATTCAACGCATCGCATTCTCACTCAGCATGCTCATTTGGGGCGGGGTCATGTTGTACTTCTATCAAGGTCCGCACATCGATGCTTACCTCTCTCCCAAGTTTCAAACTCCACTCTTGATTGGAGGAGCTGCTACTGTCGTTGTTGGCCTTTTCAACCTCTTCACCTTCAAGGTAGAGAGCTCCTGCCACCACGGCGGCGACTGTAGTCATGATCACGAAGGTTCTGATCTCAACCCCTTCATGGCACTCTTGATCATCCTCTTGCCATTACTTGTCGCCCTGAATTGGACCGAGCACAAAGTCGCAGACGAACACATTGCTAAGCAATCGGCGCAAGACCTCGACCCAGCTTCTATGCGCTTCTTGGCCGACCTGCCACCATTCACTAAAGAAACACTCGACGAAACCCGTCAAAAATCTGCCGACGGTTTCTACCAGATGAATCTATTAGAGCTTTTCTATTCAGCAGGAGACTCTGAGTTAGAACGGGTCTTTACTGGCTTAAATTTCGAGACCACTGGGATGATTCGCACTGAGCCAAATCGCAACCCTGACGGCAAGCGTATGCGTCTCTACCGCCTCTTCATGACCTGCTGTGCTGCCGACATGAAGACAATCCCACTCTCTATTGAGTTTGATGGTGAATTACCCCAATTCGATGACAACACATGGGTGCTCGTGGGTGGCGAAATGTATTACGAGACAATCGAGGGGGTGACATATCCAGTAATGAAAATCAAACGTATCGAGAAAACGGAATCACCTGAAAGTGAGCTCGACTACAAATAAAATGAGGCTACCTGGAATCAGGCAGCCCCATCAAAGAAATCATTCAGAACTATTCTAGTTCTTGGCAGCTGTAGAGTTAGTAAACTCTGGAACTCGGAAAATCTTAGCCGTTGAAAGGTCGGGTTTGCCAGTCGACTTATCAACCTTCGCTGTTGAGACATCTCTAGCCAGGTGGCCTGACTTTAACCCTTTAACATTAATCACATTATAGGGTTTGTAGGGGCTGATGACTTGAGTTTTGCTATCCTTATAGGGGAATGCAGCTGGGAACTTTTTGTCAGCCACTACTGGATTGGTCTGATCAGAAACCGTCGTGCTATTGGAGCAGGATACCAATAGGGCAGCAGCCAAACTACTCAATGTGATAGCAATTTTATTCGTGGGCATACATGGCCTATAGCGATACCCAGCCACTTGTGCGAGCAAATTTCTTTAAAATTAGGCAGCAAAGCTCTCCCCGCACGAGCAAGTGACCTGTGCATTCGGGTTGGTAACTTTGAAGCCGCCTTGCTGAAGGTCGTCAGAATAATCGAGCTCACTTCCCGCTACAAATAGAGCACTTTTGGGGTCAATCACTACATTCACTCCATTACTTGGAATAAGAATATCGCGATCTCTGGGGCCATCTACTAAATCCATTTTGTACTGTAAGCCCGAACAACCGCCCCCGACAACCGCAATGCGTAACGCTCCATCGGCACGCCCTTGCTTCTCAAGTAAACCACATAGGTGCTCAGATGCACCATCGAGCACCTTGATGAGCTTTTCATTCCCCAATTTGTAATTCACGGCTGACATGTGCGCACTATGCAAAGGATCCCCTATATTAGAAGGGGAATTCTGTAAAAAACTCAAAAAAAGCTGGGGACCTACCCAAATTGAGTAGGCCCCCAGCCGGATCGGTAGTAGGTGTGCTTGTTATGAAGCGTGAATATATTGTCACCTATCAGATTCTACGCCAAGGATGAAATTTAAAAAAATGAACATTCAAAGCATCATCTGCTGTTTTTATACAAATATGCATTCCATTAAGCACGAGCGACAATAGAAATAAATACTGCATACTCTATTAGTTAGAAAGTGTCGAAAGCCCTCAAAGACATCGATAGAAGAAATGCACAATTATAGACCTAGTCGTTAAACAAATACTGACAATACCAACAGATGATGCTTGTCTAATTACGTGGAACTAACAATTGAAACTATCACGAAGCTGACTGGCGGCAAAATGCTTCAAACAGGCAGCAGCACAACTTTCCAAGGGGTTGCCTCACTTGACGAAGCTCAAAAAACTGACATCTCATTTCTCGGTAACGAAAAGTACTATAATGATTATCTCGCCACCGAAGCTGGAATCGTTCTAGTTCCACCCATTGTTGACACCTACCCTGAGGGGGTTGGAATCGTTGAGGTAGAAAACCCCTCACTCGCTTTTGGCGAAGTGATGAAGAAGCTAGCTGCAGATTCGCGCCCCTTCACCGCAGGAATCCACCCGTCAGCAATTATCGCAGAGGACGTCACACTTGACCCTAGCAAAGTCTCCATCAAAGCAGGAGTGATTATAGAGTCTGGTGCCTTTATTGGTGATCACACTGAGATCGGCCCCGGCGCCGTCATTGGCGAAAATGTTAAAATAGGCGATGCATGCCTCATTTATGCCAACGTCACCATCCGTGAAAACTGCCAGCTTGGTAACAGAGTCATCCTGCAGCCTGGTTGCGTCATAGGAGCCGATGGCTACGGCTACGAATTCGTCGATGGCAAGCACCTCAAAATCGATCAAGTCGGGATTGTCACCATTGCTGATGACGTCGAGATCGGAGCAAACTCAACTATCGATCGAGCGAGATTTGGTAAAACCTCAATAGGTGAGGGCACCAAGATCGATAACTTAGTTCAAATCGCTCACAACGTTAAGATTGGGAAGCATTGCCTCGTTGTAGCACAGACTGGCATCGCTGGAAGTGCGGAATTTGGAGATTATGTCACATGTGCCGCACAATCTGGCATCGCTGGACACCTCAAGGTGGGTGATAAAGCCACACTCATGGGCCGCACTGGCGTCATGAAGAGTCTCGATGGCGACCAAGTCTACTGGGGGCTCCCAGCTAGACCAGCAAAAGAGGAACAGAAAAAACAAGCAGCACTCAGCCGGCTACCATCACTCATAAAAGAAGTGAAGTCGATTAGACAAAAATTAGACAAAATTGATTAAGTGATTTGACAGTATTGAATCCCTCTCTTTTGTGAAGAATACTTAAGGATAAGCATGCACTCTAAAAAGAAAGTACTCGTTATCGGAGCAGGTCCTGGCGGCCTAACATCAGCAATGTTATTAAGTCACCGTGGTTTCGATGTGACTATCGTGGAAAAGGCCGACAGAGTAGGGGGGCGCAATGCTGAACTTAAAGTTGGTCCGTATTCTTTTGATACTGGCCCAACCTTCCTCCACCAGAAGTTCACCCTTGATGAAATGTTTGCTGAGGTGGGTAGAAAGACCGAGGATTACCTCGACATTGTCCAGCTCGACCCAATGACCAAGCTCACATGGTCAGACACATCTCTAGAAACAAGTTCTGATCTAGAGACAATGTGTCAGAATATTGAGGCTTCATTTCGTGGGCAATCAGACGGATTTAGGCGCTTCATGGATGACCATGGGAAAAAGATGAATGCTGTCTTCCCATGCCTGCAAAAGCCATATCACAAGCTGAAAGCATACTTCACCCCCGAGATGGCGAGAGTCCTAAAGTATGTTGCCACCACAAAAAACGTAGTAGACGTACTCAAGGAATACTTTGATGACGAGAGACTCATGCTCGCCTTCACATTTCAGGCGAAATACCTAGGTATGAGCCCGTGGCACTGCCCCGGCTTATTCAGCATCTTGTCCTACCTTGAATACAAGTATGGGATCTTCCACGTCCAGGGTGGCTTATGTAAAATCTCAGACGCAATGGCCAAGGTTGTGGAAGAAGAGGGTGGTAAAATACTCTTAAATACCGCTGTCAAAGAAGTGCTCTTTGAAGACTCTCAAGCAAAAGGTGTGCTACTTGAGAATGGAGAAACCATGATGGCTGATGACGTCATAGTGAATGCCGACTATGCTCAATCAATGGTTAAGATCATGAATGGCCATGGAGCCTCAGAAGCAGACATGCGGAAGAAAAAGTTCTCCTGTTCCACCTTCATGCTCTACTTAGGTTTGGACACCATTTACAAAGAAGAACCGCACCACCACATTCTCTTCGCCGACAGCTATCGTAATAACGTAGAGGACATCACTGGCGAAAAGACCGTCTCCGAAGATATGTCTGTCTACGTGCGCAACTCCAGCGTCGTCGACCCCCATGTTGCACCTGAAGGACACTCACAACTCTACATCCTCGTGCCAACCATCAATACGCGACACGGCTTCGACTGGTCTAAGCATGGTGAAGAATATCGCAACAAAGTGCTCGATAAGATTGAACGTCAAACTGGGATGAAGGATCTGCGCCAACACATTGTCGCTGAGCGATGGATCACACCAGACGACTGGGCCAGTCAAGACATCTTCCTGGGAGCCACTTTCAATCTCGCGCACACCATGGACCAAATGCTCTACTTCAGACCACCCAACAAGCTTCGTGAGTTTGATAATGTCTACCTCGTTGGCGGAGGCACACACCCCGGTAGCGGTCTCCCAACCATCTACGAAAGCGGACGCATGTCTTGCAATCTCCTCTGCGACTCAAGAGGGGTGGACTACGACATGGTCCAGTTTACGCCTGATTTTACCGTATAAGGCACGAGGGCGGCGCGCCAAAGGTTAATCCTGGCGCGTAAGCTCTACAAACACCTCTTCCAAGGTGGACTTATGGCGATGCAGCGAGCGAATTTGCCATCCATATTGAGATGCAAGCTGCGCCACTTTTTCTCGTGAATCCGTACCAGAGTCACAGAGTATTGAAAAGTTGAGCCAGTCTGTATGCGTGGGGTTAGCGATAACCTTCTTCACGTTATCAATGCGCTCCAAAGCAGCCTGAATGATGGCGGCATCTCCACGCACCTCCAATTCGATATGCCCAGCTGCACGCATGTTGCGAATCAAGTTCTCAGGGGTGTCAGATGCCTTGATCTTTCCAGAGTCAACAATCACCACGTGGTCAGCAACCATCTCAACCTCGCTTAAGATGTGCGTAGAGACTAAAATGGTGTGCTTCTCACCAAGCCTCTTAATCAACTTACGAATGGAGCGGATCTGATTCGGATCAAGACCATTAGTTGGCTCATCTAACACAAGCAAAGGTGGCTGATTTATTAGCGCGTCTGCCAAACCCACACGCTGGCGATATCCTTTAGACAGTGTCTTGATCATGCGTCTACGCATATGTTGGAGGCCACACATCTCTAGTGCATCACCCACGTGGTTCCGAGCGTCGCGTCCACGCAAACCTTTCAAATGCGCGCGGAAACTCAAATATTCCTTTACTCGCACATCATCATATAGGGGCACATTCTCTGGCATATATCCGATAGAACGCCGCGCCTTTATGGAATCTTTGAAGACGTCAAAACCATTGATGCTCGCCTTGCCTGAAGTGGGAGGAAGGAAGCCCGTTAGCATACGGAGGGTTGTTGTTTTGCCTGCGCCGTTAGGCCCAAGGAAGCCCACAACTTGCCCATTACCAACTTCAAAGCTGATGTTATTCACGGCCGTAAATCGGCCATAGCGCTTCGTGAGGTTCTGGACTTCTATCATGATGAGATAATTTTATGGAAATGATGAATAAATCGTCAAATTTGCGACGAAAATGTCAGATGCGCGATTGACTCTTTAGTGTTGGACTCCTAAGTAAAGGCATCTTCCGTGATGACCAAGCACTAAATGCCGCACACGGACAAGTTTACAGCCTATAAATCCACCAAAATGAAATCATCAGTCTCTGCCCGACTTAATGCAGACTTGCTCGACGAAAAGTACGAACAGTGGTGTGACGACCCACGCTCAGTTGAAGAAAATTGGTCCGCCTTCTTTGAAGGTTTTGAACTGGGGTCCGCGCAAGTTAAACAAAAGGGAGGGGCTGCTAACTCAGCCAGCTCAACAACAGGAGCAACCAACGCCTCCGAGCAAGATCTCGCATTCCGTGGAAAGTGCGTCAGCCTTGTCTACAACTACCGCACGCTAGGTCACACCCAGGCACAGATCAACCCGCTTCTCGATGAAGCACCACGCAACCCTCGCCTCGAACTCAGCCAGTTTGGACTCAGTGATGGCGACCTCGAGCGTGAGGCCTCCACACCATTCTTCCGTGGCGGCAAAAAGATGAAGCTCAAGGAAATGGTTTCAGGTCTTGAGGAATGCTACTCAAGCAAGATCGGCTTCGAATTCATGCACATCCACAACACGGAAGTGCGCCATTGGATCCGCACACGCATCGAAAACCGCTTCACCGAATCACAAGCTCAAAACTTCGACGCAGAAAAGACACTTAAGTGGATTCTCGAATCAGAACTCTTCGAGTCTTTCCTCGGTAAAAAATTCCTAGGTGAGAAGCGCTTCTCGCTCGAAGGGGGAGAAGGTCTCATGGTTCTCCTCAATGCCGTATTGGAGAATTGCCCGTCATCTAACGTTAAGGAGATCGAACTTGGAATGGCTCACCGTGGCCGCCTCAACGTTCTACGTAACTTCCTCCAGAAGTCACTCACCACCATTCTTTATGAATTCACTCCAGACTATGTGCCAGCAATCGTTGCGGGTGATGGCGATGTGAAATACCACCTCGGATATGAAAAGGTGCGTCAACTCGCTGACGGCGAAGTACGCCTCAGTCTCGCAGCTAACCCATCTCACCTCGAAGCCGTCAACGCAGTCACAGAAGGTAAAGCACGCGCGAGACAACGCATCATCGGAGACGATGGCGTTCAAACTGACCGCAAGCAAGTACTCCCAATCCTTATCCACGGTGATGCAGCATTCGCTGGTCAAGGCTCCGTCGCAGAAGTTCTCAACCTATCACAGCTTCCAGGTTACCGCACAGGCGGCACAATCCACTTCATTGTAAATAACCAGATTGGTTTCACCACAATGCCTGCGGATGCTCGTTCGTCTGCCTACGCTACTGATGTAGCAAAGATGATCGAAGCTCCGATCCTTCACGTCAACGGTGAGGACCCACAAGAGCTCGTTTGGGCAGCACTCTTTGCTCTCGAATTCCGCCAAAAGTTCGGTCGCGACATCGTCATCGACATGTACTGCTACCGCCGCCAAGGCCATAACGAAACCGATCAAGCGGCATTCACCGCGCCACATATCTATGGCAAGATTGCGAAACGCAAAACACTTGGCCAATCGTACAAGTCCAACTTGGTAGAAAATGGCACACTCACACAAGCTGAAGCTGACGCCATCCAAAACTCCATCTGGGATAAACTCGAAGAGGGATACCAAACGATGCGTGAACTTGAGAAAGAAGGGGATCGTTCCCAATTCTCTGGATCAACTGCCGAACCACAACCTCCGTATTCACATGCTGCTGTCAATACTGGCCTCAAGCTCGAAACTCTGAAGCACATCGGTCAAACACTCACAAGTGTCCCAGAAGGCTTCACACTTCACCCAACACTCGCTAAGCGTTTCGTGCCACGTCGCGCAGACGCACTTAATAGTGGGGAAGGGATCGATTGGGCATTCGCTGAATCGCTTGCCTGGGGTGGTCTCTTGCTAGAAGGTCACCCAGTGCGTCTTTCTGGCCAAGATTGCCGACGCGGTACTTTCTCACAGCGTCATGCTGTATTCTACGACAACAAGACACGTGATCGCTACTTCCCACTCCAGAACCTCTCTGAAGACCAAGCGAAATTCTGTGTCTACAACAGCTTCCTTTCAGAGTTCGCTGTATTAGGTTTCGACTACGGCTATTCACTCGGCTGCCCTAACATGCTCGCCATGTGGGAAGCTCAGTTCGGTGACTTCTCAAATGGAGCTCAGGTCATCATCGATCAATTCATCTCCTCAGCAGAATCTAAATGGCAAACACCAAGCTCATTGGTGATGCTTCTACCTCACGGATACGAAGGCATGGGGCCAGAGCACTCCAGTGCGCGCCTTGAGCGATTCCTTCAACTTTGCGCTGAAGACAACATGCAGGTGGGCAACTTCACCACACCAGCTCAATACTTCCACGCACTCCGTCGCCAGAAGAAGCGCAATTTCCGCAAGCCACTCATTCTCATGACTCCTAAGAGTCTCCTTTCAAGGGCTGAGGCTGTATCCAAGATCGACGATTTTGTTGATGGCACCTGCTTCCAGGAAATCCTCCCTGACGATAAAGTATTCAGCACTCCAGAGAAAGTGGACCGCATCGTATTCTGCACCGGTAAAGTCTACTACGATCTAGTCCAACACCGCGAAAGCATCGGAGATGAATCTACAGCTATCCTTCGCGTTGAGCAGCTCTATCCATACCATGAAGAAATGGTCAAAGCGCTCTCTAGCCAATTCCCGAACGCCGCTAAGTTCGTTTGGTGTCAGGAAGAACCTAAGAATATGGGTGCTTGGAGCTTCATCAACCCACTTCTAGCAGACACCTTCGACGCTCGCATCCGATACGCTGGCCGCAAAGAGGCATCCAGCCCTGCGACCGGCTCCAAAGCAATGCACAAGAAGGAGCAAAAAGCCCTCCTTGAAGAAGCATTCAGCATCTAATCCGTTAACAACTTAACCAACTTTACCCACACAGACACATCATGTCATTCGAAGTAACAATCCCAAACGCAGGTGAATCCGTCACTTCTGCCAACGTTGCCCAGTGGCACGTCGCAGACGGCGCCAACGTCTCAAAAGGAGACATCCTCCTCACTATCGAAACCGACAAGGTTTCCTCAGAGCTTGAAGCCGAAGAGTCCGGCACCATCAAGATTCTCGTTCAAGAAGGTGAAGAGGTAGCAATCGGTACAGTAGTAGCTAACATTGATGCCGCCGGATCCGCAGCAACTCCTGCTGCACCAGTCACGGCTGAGACACCAGCAGCCACACCTGCAACAGAGCCCACTCCAACACCTGCCACTAACACAGGTGAAGTGGTTGACGTACTTGTGCCTGCCGCTGGTGAGTCTGTCACATCTGCGAATGTTGCAAATTGGCACGTCTCTAACGGAGATCAGGTCTCCAAAGGGGATATCCTTGTCACTCTCGAGACCGACAAGGTATCTACAGAGCTGGAAGCTGAAACCTCCGGCTCAATTGAAATCATCACACCAGAAGGTGAAGAGGTCGAAATCGGCACATTGATTGCTAAAATCACTGTTGGTGGTGCAGCTCCTAAGAGCACTCCTACTCCTGCCACGCCAGCAAGTACGCCTGAACCTGCTAAACCAGCAACGCCTGCAGCAAGTGCACCAGCAACACCTGCTCCAAGCACTCCTAGCGTTAAGCCACAACTCGATGCCACCACTGGCACCAAAGGTGAAAAAGCCGGCACCCCAGTCCAAGAAGGTCGCACCACGCGCAAGAAGATGTCCATGCTGCGTCGCAAGATCTCCACACACTTGGTGAATGCACAACAAACTGCAGCAATCCTCACAACATTCAACGAAGTTGACATGACTGCCATCATGAAACTTCGTAAAGAAGTTCAGGATGACTTCGTCAAAAAGCATGGTTGCAAACTTGGCTTCATGTCCATTTTCGTGAAGGCTGTTACGCAGGCCCTCAAAGATGTGCCTCAGATCAATGCTCGCATCGAAGGCACTGACATCATTGAGAATCACTTCTACGACATCGGATGTGCTATTGGCACGGAGAAGGGACTAGTGGTTCCAGTCTTGCGCGATTGTGACCAAAAAGGCTTCGCCGACATTGAAAAAGACATCATTGATTACGCAACAAAGGCGCGTGAAGGGAAAATCGAAATGGCTGACCTCCAGGGTGGCTGCTTCACCATTTCCAATGGCGGTGTGTACGGATCACTCCTCTCCACTCCTATCCTCAACCCACCTCAGTCTGGAATCCTTGGCATGCACACCATCCAACAACGCCCAGTCGCTGTGAATGGCAAAGTTGAGATTCGCCCAATGATGTATCTCGCTCTCAGTTACGACCACCGCCTAGTGGACGGTAAGGAAGCTGTCACTTTCTTGATTCGAATCAAGGAGTGTCTCGAAAACCCTACTCGCATGATGCTCGAGATGTAAGCGCATCTTCATAGGTAACTATTTACACGAACAGCGCACCCTATCAGGTTGCGCTGTTTTTACTTAAGTCGCAGAAAATGAATTTAGTAGGAGTCTTTTTTAAAGGGTTTGCTATGGGAGCTGCCAATGTCATCCCCGGTGTATCTGGTGGCACCGTGGCCTTCATCACAGGGATTTACGAGCGGCTCATTAACGCCCTCAAATCCTTTGATGTCACCGCCATCAAACTCCTCACCTCAGGCAAAGTAAAAGAGTTCATCCAACATGTTGACTTTTTCTTCCTAGCGACACTGGGTGCCGGCGTCATCTGCAGCGTTCTCACATTGGCGCGATTGTTTGAAATTGGATACGATAAATACCCAGTCTATGTCGCCTCACTCTTTTTTGGTCTCATTCTGGCATCCATCCCTTCGGTGGGAAAAATGGTCCGCCATTGGTCAACTTCACGTTACATCTCATTGGCTGTGGGGCTCGCAATTGCCGCCAGCATGGCATTCTCGCCAGAAGCCCCTGAAAACACAAACCTCCTATACCTCATGCTCTGCGGAGTTGTCGCAATGTGCAGCATGATTATCCCAGGTGTTTCTGGCTCCTTCGTTCTTCTCTTGATGGGAAATTATCAACTCATCATGATCCAATCGGTGAATAAATTGAGAGAAGGCAATCTTGCTGAATCCCTCCCAATCATTCTACCCGTCGGCGCCGGAGCAATCATCGGACTTATCGCACTCTCTCACTTTCTCTCATGGCTCTTCAAGCGATACCATGACAATGCTGTCGCCGTAATCACAGGTTTCGTCACTGGATCACTCGCCATTATCTGGCCGTGGAAAACTCCCGCGCAGGTGATTGTCAAAAATGGCGAGGAAAAGGTACTCCGCTATGCGAAACAAATACCCGATCTCGACTCAAGCTTTGCAATTGCTCTTCTCATCATTTGCGCAGGTGCCGCCCTTATGTGGCTCACAGAGAAGTTAGGAGCTGCTAAACCTGATTAAATACGAAGAGAACTGAAGAGGGGAGGGACTCACTTACCCAAGGGTGCCTGATTCGCCCACTCCAACACCTCTTCATCAAGGTAAGCCTCATCAATCACATTTTGAGCCCAGGGGTTCTCAAGCGCCAAATATTGCAACATGCGGCACACCATTACCTGCTGCGCCGGCAGCTCGCTCCAAATGAGCTCACTAAGCTGCCCCCGCCATTCACTCGCTTGCATCTTGGATGGACGCTCAAGCACCTCCCTCACTTCATCAGCAATCAATAGACAGTGACCGAGGCTCGACTCTTTCGGAGCAGGCTCCACTTCATAGGGGCGAAGTGAAACACCTGCGCGACCACTGAGTTCACATTTTGATTTCGCCCTCCGGGCTAGTTCTTTACCCAATAGCGATAACGCTTGGAGTCGTTCCTGATGTTGATCGTAGCCCTTAGCCATGTGGTTTGTATCTTAGAGATTTCTTAGCTTGATAGAAATTGCTGCTAGCAAAGCCCCCAAACAGACTGCGGACATATCCCAACAGATAGCGCCGTAACTACCAGCTGCTCCTTGGAGGAACCATAATTGAATATAAAACTCAACCAATTCATTCAACGCTCCATATCCTACAGCTGAGCTCATCACTAAAACTAACAAGCCAAAGCTTGGCATAAGACGCCTTTGATATCGACTATGGATCAACTGACACAGAGTCTGCCAACTCACCCATGTAGCCACTCCAAAACCATACACATGCACCAAGTTGGAGAAGTTTATGCTAGGGGTAAGCAGCCACAACTCACCTACACAGCTCGAGGAGCGCGGAACATTCACACTCAGTGAATCAAGATCGACAAACCCCAATAAATTCAAAAAACCCCATAAACTTAACGCCCACAGCAGCGTCCTTGAATATCCCACATTCCGATGAGCAACCACTAAACCAATTGTCAAAAGGAGCTGTGCGCCAAAATACCAAAGAAAACAGTACCCACCAGTCATGATGGCAAAGGCCAAAAAGCACGCCAAATACAGTGCTGTAAAAACGATCACTCCGCGTGACTTTGGTTTCTTATGCTGGATGAACATCCTGTGTTAGAGTAGTAATTCTTAGCATTATCAAAGCCTTAGAGATCTGGCAAAGATAAAGCTGTAAGAGCTGCTAGAATTTGCATTATCTTCACATCATGAACGTCCACCACCTCGAGCTCTTCTACTACGTTGCTAAATATGAAGGCATTACAGCAGCAGTTAGAAAAATGCCATATGGCATTCAACAACCTGCAGTGAGTGGACAGATTCTCCAGCTAGAAGAAGAGCTAGGTGTTAAACTTTTCAATAGACGTCCCTTTGCACTCACACCAGCAGGTGAGATGCTCTATGACTTTGCCTATCCATTTTTTGCCGGCTTACCAGATGTCGAGGAGCGCTTGAGAGGGGAGGACGGCAAACACCTTCGCATTACAGCCTCAGCATCGGTTCTGGGAAACCACCTTCCTTACGTCCTTGAGAAACTTAAGCTGAAAATTCCTGAACTAAAGCTCACACTCAAAGAAGTAGAGCCCTCTGAGCTACACACCCAACTCACCACCCAGCAGGCCGACATTGCCCTCACCGTGCTTCACGGCAAGCTCGATGAGGGGCTACGCTCCTGTGAGCTCATGACAATCCCTTTGGTGCTATTGGTCCCCAGCACATGTAAAATCAACACACTTGAGCAACTCATTCGACCCTCAGATGTCGGAGATCATCTCGAATCAAAACTCCCACTTGTGGGGCTCCCAGAGAATGAAGCTTTGAGCCAAATCTTCCAATCTGGACTCAGGGAGAAAAATATCCAATGGCAGGCATCAATGGAGGTGAATGCCTTGGATATCATCCAACGCTACGTCAGTCGCGGGTTTGGCGCGGGTATCGGCGTGGGCATCCCCGGAGTGAAGCCCATTGAAGGTGTGGACGTTATCCCACTCGACGGTTTTGACCCATTAGTAGTCGGGGCCATTTATCAAGGCAGCATGAAACCGATTGCCAAAGAATTCTTACAAACCGCCCAAGAATACGTCGCAGGCATCGCCAGCAATAAGTGAGCAGGATTCCTAGAATTCCTCTTGCGCTAGGAGGCTTCATCACTACACTGCCGCGCCTATGGCAACTGAGAGCAAAACAAAACGCCCTGCAATCCTCATCCTCGGTGCTCCAGGATCTGGTAAAGGCACTCAAGGTAAAGCGCTGGGCATGGTTCCACGCTTCTTCCATTGCGCCTGCGGCGACGTCTTCCGATCCCTTGATACTCGCACTGAACTCGGCAAAAAATTTGTCGAATACTCCAGCAAAGGCCAACTCGTGCCTGATGAACTCACCATCCAACTCTGGGAAGCCCAAATCCAAAACTGGAAAGACAGCCACGTCTACTTCCCCGATACTGACATCCTTATTCTCGACGGAATCCCGCGCAACGTAAAGCAAGCGGAGATCCTCAGCGAGTATATCGACGTGCACCACATCTTCCACCTCTCATGCCCAGATCGCACTGAGTTGGCTCGCCGTATGCGCAAGCGTGCCCTGCGCGAAAATCGCATGGATGATGCATCCGATTCCGTCATTGAAGACAGAATTCGCACCTACGAAGCAGAAACCAAGCCGATCCTCGAGTTCTACCCAGATGAAATCCGCACTGACATCGATGCGACACAGCAACCCATCAAAGTCATGCACGATATCATCAGCAAGATCATCACTCTCCCAATCTATGAGGAGATGGATAAGGTCTCAATCTAAGCACCTAATCCAAATTTCGTTGAAAGAGCTGCTCCGGCAGCTCTTTTTTAGTTTTCCCTCATACCGTACTTTTGGAAGCTAGCGCATTGATCTATAAGCTCTGCAAAGCATCCTCTCACAACCACTTTTTCTATGTCCAGCAAACGTATCGCCTTCATGGCAACAGGGGATATCGCCATCCCATCATTCCTAGCGCTGATTAATGACCCACGCTTTAATACCGTCGCACTCATCACTCAGCCAGATAAACCCGTTGGAAGAAAACAAATCCTGACTCCACCGAAGGTGAAGACGATTGCCGAGGAATCCAACATCCCTGTACTCCAACCACCTCGCGTCAAAGCCCCTGAAGAACTCCAGCTCATTCGTGACCTCAACCCAGACGTGATCGTCGTGATGGCATATGGTCAAATTCTTCCCAAAGCGCTGCTGGAGATCCCCAAAGTCGCTATCATCAACCTTCACGCAAGCCTCCTTCCCAAACATCGCGGTGCATCCTGCATCCAGGCCGCTATCGAACAGGGGGATACTCATTCTGGCATGACCGTCATGCATGTCACTGAAGGGCTCGATGAAGGCGACATCATTCTCAATAACCCCTTCAGCTTACCTTCAGACATCACGGGTGGGCAACTCCACGATCGCCTCGCCGAAGATGGACCCGAATGCCTCTTGCTTGCACTTGAGCAACTCTTCAACGGCACCGCAACACGCACCCCACAAGATGACGCGCTCGCAAACTACGCTCCCAAACTCCTCCGTTCACACGGTGAACTCGATTGGTCACAAAGCGCCGATCAACTCGAAAGACAAATCCGCGCCTACCATCCATGGCCAGGCACATCAACCACCTATACCGACTCAAAAGGACGCACAAAACGACTTAAAATCTTCCCACCTGCCACTCACATCTCTGGCACCCAATCCACTCCAGGAAAAATTCTTAAAACCGACGGAGGTCTCACTATTGGTTGCGGTGAAAATGGATTGCACATTACAGAACTGCAGCCTGAAGGGAAGCGCCGGATGACGGCTGAGGAATTCCTCAAAAGCGGTCAACTCAAAAAAGGTGACACGCTTGGTAGCTAAAAATTCATCTCTCCTTTTCTAGAAAGATACTCTACTCTAACACCCATGTCGGAGAATTCACAACACGAGGAAGCATCTCTCAAATGGGCAATGATTGGCAATATCTTCATGGGGATTGCAGGTGTCACGGCATCCTACCTGTCGAATTCTGACGCCCTTTTGATCGACGGCCTTTATTCCCTTGTAAACTTTGCATCGGCCCTCGTGGCGATGAAGGTGGCCAAGAACGTACAGCAAATGCCAAATCCTGAATTTCCATACGGATACTATGCCAACGAGTCACTCTATGTTCTCTTCCGCAGCCTAGTGCTAATGGGTATTCTACTCTTTGCCTGCTTTGGAGCCCTCGACAAGATTTTCCACTACCTCTCTGGAGGTGAAGTGCCCAAGATCGTTTTAGGACCTATCATCACATACTCAATCCTCATGGTAGCAATTTGCTTTGGCCTCGCCGCCACTCACCATCGCAACTGGCTTAAAACACAAAAACAAAGCAACATCCTGCAGACAGAAAAGTCAGCCGCTATTGTTGACGGCTTCATGAGTGCTGGGGCAGGGGGAGCGCTTCTAGCAGTCACTCTTCTCAGTGGCACCTTCTTGGAAGGCATAATCCCCATTGCAGATTCCATCCTTGTCCTCATCCTCTGTTCGACGATGTTAGGCACCCCAGCTTCCTTATTTCGTAAGAGTATGGCAGAAATCCAAGGGAAGGCTACCGATCCCGAACTTGCCCAAAAAACTCGTGACGCCATACACCAGACTATCGATCCAGATCGTTTTGAATTGATCGATTTCAACATGACAAAGCTGGGGAGGGGGTACTTTTGCGTTTCTCATATCCGTCCGAAGGATAAGGTCGATGTTTCGGAGCTCGACACTACCCGTCAAGCGGTCACCCTCTGCTGCCAGGAAATCGTTGGCCATCCAATGTCTGAAGTTGTCTTCACATCCCGTACTGCATTCCAATCACCTGATGACCCGAATGAAAGATCTTGAACCATCACTGAAGCAAGAGGTTATTACCCTCTGCAATAAAGCACTCGAAGCCCAAGAAGAAGAACGCTTCCACGCCTCAAACCGTGACCTCTACAAGGTCTTTGAATTGCTGCCTGAGCCAAAAAAAGATTGGAAAGCCTACATCTGGCTCATCTCAAACATCGCTGATAACCACTTTGAACAAGAGGAGTACCAGCAAGGATTGACCCACCTCAACACCGTCTTTGAGCTCGATGAAGAGGCTTCGCAAAACGCCTACCTCTGCCTCAGACGTGGCCAATGCGCACTCGAACTCGGCGAGGAGACACTCGCCAACGAACTCCTCACTCAAGCATTCAAGCTTGAGGGTAAAGAGCTTTTCGAAGACGAGCACTCCAAGTACTTGAAGTTCATCAAGCAAGCTGCAGAGTAGAAATCCCATGGCGCGCGAATACCAACTCAGACCGAAACAAAACGGCGGCTCCAGCTCAGGCATCGACTACCGTGCCGAACTAAACGAGCAACAACACGCGGCAGTCACCTCAAAGCCCGGACATGCTCTCGTCATCGCTGGTGCTGGCAGCGGGAAGACGCGCACCCTCACATATCGCGTCGCATACCTCCTTGATCAAGGGGTCGCTGCCAAAAACATTCTTTTACTCACCTTCACCAATAAAGCGTCACGCGAAATGCTGGAACGTGTCAGAGAGCTCATTCCGCAAGACACTTCGGATCTATGGGGAGGCACCTTCCACTCGGTGTGCAATCGCATTCTGCGCCGCCATGCCGACGAACTCGGCTTCACCCGCAATTTCTCCATCCTCGACACAGATGATCAGAAGTCGATCCTCAAGGCGCTCATTGCCGAGGCAAAAATCGACACCAAAAATAGGCGATTCCCCAAGCCCGACGTCCTACTCTCCATCTTCAGCCTCTCAGAGAATACCAAGACATCGATTCGCGACATCATTGATGTTTCCTATCCTTACTTTGAAGAATGGCATGATGAAATCAAACGGCTCCATCGCGCCTATACAGCAAAGAAGCTTGATTCCAACAGCATGGATTTTGATGACCTCTTAATCCTCACCTTGAAACTCCTAAGCAAAGATGATGACTTGCGAGATCTCTATCAGAGAAAGTTTCGCTACGTCCTCGTGGACGAATACCAAGACACTAACACTATCCAGTGCGAACTTATCGACGCCCTAGTCGGAGCAAATAACAGCCTCATGGTAGTAGGGGATGACGCTCAGTCTATCTACTCGTGGCGGGGTGCCGACATGAATAACATCCTTAGCTTTCACGCCCGCTACCCAGATGCTGCAGTCTACAAAATTGAGACAAATTATCGCTCGCGACCTGAGATTTTAGAACTCTCAAATGCAGCAATCAAAGCAAACGAAAGCCAAATCCCCAAAGACTTGCGTGCTGCCAGAGAGAAGGGGGCTATGATCCCAGCCGTCATCCCACTCAGCGACCCACGTGCTCAGGCAGACTTTGTCACCCAGCGTATTGAAGACCTGATTGGGGAAGGTGTGGACTTGAACGAAATCGCCGTCCTCTACCGTGCCCACTACCAAAGCATGGAAATCCAAATGGAGCTCACCACCCGTGACATCCCATTTCAGATTACCTCAGGCCTGCGCTTCTTTGAGCAGGCACACATCAAAGACGTCTCCGCATTCATTCGATTCGTCGTCAATCGGAAGGATGAAGTCTCGTTTAAGCGCATTGCGGGCATGCTTCCAGGTATCGGCCCCAAGAGCGCTGACAATCTCTGGAAAGCATGGATAGCTTGCCCAGTCAGCCAACACGAGGACCCACCTCTCTCATTCTCAGAATACCTCAACACATTCAAGGTGCCTAAAAAGGCCGCCCATCATTGGGAGCAACTTTGCTTCACACTCGACGAACTCGTCACCAGAGAAGGTTTCCAAGCTCCCTCAGAAATGATCTTCAGCATCACAGAGGGTGTGTATGACGATTATATGCGTGAAAGTTTCGATAACTACGAACAACGCAAACAAGATGTCCAACAGCTTATGCAATACGCGCAAGGCTACACCGACATCAACGAGTTCCTCTCCCAACTTTCACTGATGAGCTCAGCGGATGGAGATCCGAAAGCGAACACGAAACAGGAAAAGATTGAAGATGCAGTCACCCTTAGCACAATTCACCAAGCAAAAGGTCTCGAGTGGAAGGTCGTATTCCTCGTCTGGCTCGCTGACGGCATGTTCCCGAATCAGCGGATTCTAGAAACCGAGGACGCTGACCAATTCGAAGAAGAACGCCGGCTTTTTTATGTCGCCCTCACGCGCGCCAAAGATGAGCTATACCTCACCTATCCAATGATGAACCCCAGAAGTTACACGGGCGAAATCATGCAAACCCCATCGCGCTTCTTCGAGGACTTTGACCAAAACCTCGTTGAGGAATGGCAAGTTCAGAGTGGGTGGTAAGTGAGCGTCAACCCCATCAGGGGTTACAGCTTGGCCACCACTAAAGCTCTTCGTAACGGCGCTTGCCTTGATGAAGTAGCACCGTCTCTTGATAGCCTGCTGCACGCGCCACCTCCTTAGCTCGCTCAAAATCGCGAGCAACCTCGCTAGGGTGGTGGGCATCTGACGAAATCACGAGATCGATACCTCCGTCACGTGCCAGCTCCAGAAAGTCACTGTGAGGGTATTGTTCTGCACACGGTTTATGCCAACCCGCTGTATTGAGCTCGATAACAGCACCTGATGTCGCTATCGCATCCACTGCCGGCTCATAGAATCGCCTCAGATCACCCTCAGGCCGGTGTCCAAACTTTTTGATCAAATCAGGGTGCCCAAAAATATCAAACAGCCCACTGTCAGCCATAGCAATGTATGCTTGCCAATACCTCACCCACACATCCTCAACGTCTGATTCGGCCCACTTAGAGCCCACCCATTTTGGGTTATCAAAATCCCAGGCTGCACCATCATTGATGTAGTGCACAGAACCAATAAGATAATCCCAAGCATAACTGCCACGCAGTTGCTCAATCCATTCCTCACAGCCGGGCAACCAATCGCATTCCATCCCCACGCGAATGGGGAGACGGTCACCAGCGTGAGCCTTGGCGCGCTCTACCCACGCGAAATAGTCAGGCAACTGAGAATACAACATCCGCCAATCATCAAAGACCTCCAAGCCAGTGGGGGCGTGGTCCGCAATTCCGTACTCAGTGACACCAGCCGCTATTGCAGCATCAATGAATTGCTCAGGTTCCCCCTCAGCATGCATACACAGGGGAGTATGGGTGTGGTAATCTGCGGGCATCTCTCGATTGGTTTCTTTGGAAAATGTACTACCTAACGGCTCGGGGCTAACTCAAAGGTGAATCCCTTCAGGTATTCCGTCTCAGGAATCCCAGGCAACACTGGATGGTCGAGACGTTGACCGTGGTTTTGAATCAATCGCAATGTGCGCTTCGCATCTACCGAGGCTTGCACCACATTTTGCAAAAATAACTCGCGCGTCGCGTGGTGAGAACAACAATAGGTTGAGAGGATCCCGTCCCGGTTCAGCAACTTCAAGCCACGTAGGTGGATCTCTTTGTAGCCACGCATGGCATCATTCAGCGTCTTCTTGTTCCTAGTAAAAGAGGGTGGGTCTAAAATGATGAGGTCATAGCTTTCCTCATGATGCTTTAAAAAGTCGAAGGCATTGTGCTTGATCGCTTCGATCTCAACTCCATTGAGCTCAGCATTCCTCTTCGTAGCCTCTATCGCCGACTCAGACACGTCCACAGCAGTCACGCTGGCAGCACCAGCTTTGGCGCAAGCCAATGCAAAACCACCCTGGTTACAAAACACATCCAACACCTTCTTACCCTTAGCAAGCTTCGCAATAGCCGCATGCGCATCAAGTTGATCCAGATAGAGACCAGTCTTCTGTCCATCTAGCAAATCAACCTCAAAGAGCACCCCATTAGCATCCACCGTGAATGCTCCTGGATTCTCACCGTGGAGCAAAACAATCTCATTCTCGATACCCTCAGCCTTCAACATGGGGGAGTCGTTGCGCAAAATAATGGTCTCAGGCTCAAGCAACTTCAAGAGCGCTGAAACTATCAAGTCGCGCCTCTGATGCATTGCCAACGTCAATGTCTGTAGTACGAGATGATCGCCATAGCGGTCCACAATTACACCAGGGAGAGCGTCAGATTCACTCCACACTACCCGGCATAAACGAATATCAATCCCCTCAGAGCGCTCACGCAAGTCAATCGCTTGCTGAATGCGTCTCTCAAAAAATTCTTGATCCAACTTCTGCTTCCGACGCGATATACGACGTGCCACAATCTGTGATTGCGGGTTGTATATCGCCGTCCCAAGGGGACGATCACGAAAATCTTTCAGAGAAATCACATCGCCAGGCTCTGGATTTCCAAAAGTTTTCTGAATTTCAGATGCATAGACCCAATCGTGCCCGTGGAAGACGCGTGAGCGTGGTTTGATGATCAGTCCAGCCATGATGTCGTGTTGTGTTTCAGTAAGTTAATCCAAACTAGCCATAGACTTCTCAATTCCATCTATCGGCATGCGAGCCCAGAGCTAACGACATCAAGGGCTACGGTCAACACTTGAGCAAAGATTCTACATGCATTTTCCTCTTGATAGAAGAGATTTAGAAAGCTTAAGTATATGGCACTATTATGGGACAACAAAGTAATAAAATCATCAAACGTCGCCGTCGTAAGCAATACCTTCGTCGCAAAAAGGCTGCAGCCAATGCTGCACCAGCTACTTCCGTAGCTAAAAAATCCACCCCGAGCGAAGAAGAAAAGCCAGTAGCTAAAAAAGCTGCCAAAAAAGCAGCTAAAAAGGCCACCAAGAAAACTGCAGCTAAAAAGACTGCGAAAAAAGCCGCTAAAAAAACTGCAGCTAAGAAGACAGCGAAAAAAGCTGCGAAAAAAGCCGCTAAGAAATCGGAAGAATAGTACGCACTTTATCGAGCATAGACTCACAAAGAGGTCGCCACGAGATGGCGGCCTTTTTTATTGTCAGAAACTTGTAGTTTGAATCCCCGGCTTGGATGCGCTAGTTATGAAAAGCAGCTTTTCTATGAAACCACTCTCCACCATAGCCCTCCTAAGCCTCTTATCATACTCCCAATCCTACGCAATTGGCGAAAATGCGCCTCAACCAAAGGGCAACACCAACTCTACTGAGCTGAAGACATCCAGTGCGAACAACTCGGATAACCCCCTCAAGCTCCACCCGCAGTATGGACTATTGCAACAATTGAGTGACCCATCATACACCAAACGCGAGGAAGCCACCAAACAGCTCTGGGAGCTCGGCGAAGAAGGTCTACCACTGCTAAAATTCGCCTTCCGCTCCGATGACCCTGAACGCTCAAAGCGCGCTGAAATCCTTATTAGAAATATCGAATCGGGCGTACTTCCTACTACCGACAAGAATGTCATCAAGGCCATCGACGCCTACCGAGCTGCCAGCACGACCCAAGGTAAACTCAAAGCCATTGATACCCTCATAGAACTGAAAGCTCGCAAACAAGTCCTCTACCTCCTTCACTGGGAAGAAAATGATGCGATGAAAGCGGAGATTAGCCGCAACCGCAAGCTGCGCAGCGTCGCCCTCGCGGCAGCACATGAAGCCCTCGCTGAAGACAACATCGATGATGCCATCGCCTTGCTGAGAATTGCACCGCATGAAACATTCAATATGCGCGCGTTAGCGCACTTACTCCTACACACAGGCGGAATCGACAAAGAACTGCTCAGCATTGACCCTAAATCACCCGAAGCCACTGATTGGAAACTTATCCTCCTGAAGGCAAAAGGGGATCTCCCAGCCCTCAAGCAGTTCGCCCAACAAGAACAACTCAAACCCACACTTGCAACTATCGCTCTGCTTGAAGGGAACGCGTCACCCATTCTTGAACACTTCAAGAAAGAGAGTAATGACGCCAGCCAACGCATCATCCTCGACACCCTCACGCGGCATTTCCAAAAGCGCGACCAGCAAGAAGCCCGTGATGTCATCGAAAAACTCGCCGAGCAACTCGATGAAGAAGCAAGCGACGGCAGTGATGCTGAATACATCGCTCGCAATGCTATGTTCTTCGGCTTCCGCGATATCGGTGAAAAAATTATTGCTAAATACGACAAAGAAGAGGCCATCAAATACTTCGCTTCCCAAGAATACTCTGACAAAGAATTTGCCCTCTATGGTGCCCCAGACCCAAGCAAAGATGCTGAGGCCTTCGAAAAGTGGCTCAGCAAAGAGATCAAACGTGAACTCGACGGCGACCTCGCACTACTTGAGGAAAATGAAAGCTCCATCGAGCTAATTGCCACTTTCTATCTAGAACGTGGGGAAGTCGCGCGCGCCATGCAAGTACTCAACCCACTGCTAGCTGCACTCGAAAAAGATGGGGACGACCGATGGTTCAATATTCTAGAACTTCTTTACCTCAATGGCGCTCAGGACAGCATGGTGAGCACACTCGTTGAACGGGGAAACGAAGACGAACATTATCGACTGCTCTGCAACCACCTCTTCGGTGACGTTCAAGAGACCGCAGACCTCTGGAAAGCTATCGATAAACTCTACCCAGACGCAAACAGCGAAGACCAACTCTTTCGCTTCCTCAGCCTCATGGGTACCGCAGGCGCCAAAAAGGCCGAGTTCCCACACCTCAAACTCCAACAAGCAATTTATGATGATGCTGAGCGAATCGGCGGCACGACTCTGCGATCAGCCACAGAAATCCTCGCATTTGCCGCTGAAGTGCGAAGCGATTCAACAAGCGCCCTTAGATTTTATAAAGAGCTCTGCAAAGATGTGGAATACGCGGAACGTAAAAACTTCGACGAAAAATACCGTCAGGCCGCAGAAGCTCAATTCAACTACCAAGAGATCATTAACTCCTACGATCTCGTCCCTAGCGCCTACAAAAACTCACCCACAAGACTGGCTCGTTATGCCATGGCATTGCGCAAGCTCGGCAAAAGTGATGAGGCTGAACGCGTGCTAGAAAAATCCCTCGTCCGCACACTGGGTACAACAAAGCTCGTTAATGCCGTCGCCGGTGTCATGCATGAATTCGGATACCGACAGGAAGCACACGCTCTCTGGCTGAACACATTGCTAAGCCTCAGCCCATCTGAGTGGGATTTCTTCTACACACTCAATTACATTAATAACCAATCCCACTACGCAATGCGCTCCCAGCAATGGAAGCTCGCCAACGCCCTCAAGCTTGCGGAAATCGCCATCTTCACGGAACCTAGCATGCGCCCCGTGAGCTCCTACCTCACACTGCGCTCCGGATTTACAGCAAACTTCACTTACGGCATGTCACTCATGGAGCAGGGGAAGGTAGCTGATGCGACTGAAATACTCGGCTCAGCCCATGATAGCCTAATTGGCGACGGCACACTCGCGGATGATTTCTTCCCAGCTTTGCTTAAAACCCCACTTCAAGATGAAGCAGATCAATGGTTTGAAGCCTCATGGAGACATGTAGAAAAAGAAATACATGCTTACCCGAACGACCATAACGCCAAGAATACAGCAGCCTGGTTAGGCTCACGCGCGGTGAGGCGACTTGACGCCTCACTCACACATGCGCGCAATGCTGTTAAATTGCGCCCAAACCAACCAGCTTACATCGACACTCTCGCTGAAACCTATTTCGCCAAGGGGGATCGCAAAAAAGCCATGAAGAACAGCCAAGCCGCGCTCGATTCCATTAGTAATGGCCTCGGACTCACCCCTACGAGCCTCGACCGCTCCTACAGCATGTATTCAGAGCTCTTAGACCAACATAGACGCTTTACAAAAGATCCATTCCCAAGCAGCAATGAGTAGTCGCAGCTAACACCTGCATTCTCATTATGTGGAAACTTGTTATCCTACTCGCACTCGCTCCATTTGTTGGAGCCTGCATTTGCGCCAACCTCTTTGGACTCAAAGCTCTAACCCAGCCCTCCAAGCTCAGCTGCGATGTTGACACGTTACTGAATAAAATCCTTTCAGTAATGGATAGAACAAACATCTCAATCCACTACGTCAAAAGACAAACATGGCCACGCGTGAACCAACACACCATTGAGCTGCCGCAACAATACCGTAATAGCAAAAGCTCGATACACCACGCCCGCGCTTGCCTAACACTTAGCTACACACTTCTCTATCAAGAGCACCAAGAAGCTATTGATTGGAGGTTGAAAACAATTAAGACCGGCTACCTCCTACCACTTTTCACTCTCCTGATAGTCGCATTCTCATTTCTTATCGGAAAACTGCCCGGCATCATCATGATCGCCTCACTCACCTTGAGCCTGGGCATCACTTCCTGCCTACTCTGGTGGAGCTTAAGAGTAGAAAGAGATGCGGCCCACCACATGGCGAGCCGCATCGAAAAATTAAGAGTTTTACCCAGACTCAGAGAGGAAGAAGCACTTACTGAGACCCTCAAAGCCCTCCCTTGGGCATCTCTGATTCCTGGGGTTTTCCTTAAGCTAACAACTAAAGGTTAGCAATTTCAGACTCTAAGATAGCATCCACAGATTGACGTGGACGGATGACACGAGCTGAGTCGCCATCCACCAAGATCTCTGCTGGTAAACCACGAGTATTGTAGTTAGAAGCCATCACAAAACCGTAGGCACCTGAGCTAAGAAGAGCGATGAATTCACCCTCCGCAAAGTCAGGTAAATCGCGGTTCTGGCAGAAGAAATCACCAGTCTCACAAATAGGCCCAACCACATCCATCGTGATGTGTGGCGTTTGCTTAGTGGGCTCTTTTACAGGCACAATCTCATGGTGACCTTCATAAAGCGCTGGACGAATCAAATCATTCATACCCGCATCAACCACCTTGAATGTCTTGGCGGTGCCTTTTTTCTCATAAAGACACTCAGTCAACATCACACCAGCATTGCCAGCAATGTAGCGGCCTGGCTCAACTAAAATCTTGAGACCTAGATCCTTCAGGAAAGGAACCACACCTACAGCATAACGCTCAGGCGTCAGCGGCCGAGCCTCTTCAGTGTGGCTTTCCCACCACTCAGTAGATCCTGATGCAAGGGCAGGGGAGTATACAATCCCAACACCTCCACCAATGGAGAAAAATTCAATTCCGTACAACTCCTTCAAACGCGCTGCCAAAGGAGCCACCTTCTCAGCTGCCTCAATAAATGGCTTCACGTCAGTAAGTTGAGATCCAATATGCATCTGGAGACCACGCAAAGTGATATTCTCAAGTTTTGATGCGCGCTCGTACGCCGCTTCAATAAATTCAAAATCTACACCAAATTTGTTCTCAGACTTGCCTGTAGAGATGTACTTGTGCGTCTTAGCATCCACATTGGGGTTCACACGAATTGCCACTGGAGCTTTCTTCCCAAGCTCACCAGCCACCTTGTCAATAAAGGCGACCTCAGCTTCAGATTCCGCGTTGAAACAATAAATCCCTTGCTCAATCGCGTATACAATCTCGTCGCGAGTTTTACCCACACCAGCAAAAGTGCACTTCGCTGGATCACCACCAGCGGCAATCACTCGCTTCAATTCACCACCAGAGACGATGTCAAAACCAGATCCCAAGTCGGCCAACAACTTCAAGACTGAGAGGTTAGAATTTGCCTTCACCGCATATTCAATCCCGTGATCGAGCTCAGTGAGCGCCTCGTCCAAGCGTGTGTAATTATCACGCAAGGTGGCTGCGCTATACACGTAACTCGGAGTTCCATACTCCTCAGCAATTTGCTGTAAGTCTACATCTTCACAGAATAGTGAACCGTTTTTATATTCGAAGGAATGCATTTCGTTAGTTCGTTTTGTTTGAGTGTTTAATTTCTTGGTAGCTGCCCAAAATTTTAATCATTGAACAATGATCTTGAAGGTTTTCTAAAGCTCTTATCACGTTATCACTCTCAGCATGCGCAGAGATATCGACATAAAAATAGTACTCCCACACCCGTTGCTTCGAGGGGCGAGACTCGATTTTTGACATGTTGATATCCTGCTCCTCAAAGGTCTTTAACGCTTTCACCAGTGATCCTGGTTGATCTTTGATTGCGAAGAGCAGGGAAGTGCGGTCGTCACCAGTAGGGGGACACGTCTTCTGACCAATCACCAGAAACCGAGTCGTGTTGTTTGAGTTATCCTGAACTCCTGACTCTAACATCTTGAGCCCATACATTTCAGCAGCCAATGGACCACCCATAGCCGCCGCACCTTCATTGGCTTTATCCTTGGCTATGTTAGCAGCCTTTGTCGTCGAAGACACCTCCACCAAATCAGCATGAGGCATGTTCTCAAGTATCCAATTGCGACATTGCCCGAAGACTTGCGGGTGTGAATACAAGGTTTTGATCTCGCTTTTATCAATGCTCGCCATGAGCCCATTTTCAATGCGCATCAAAATCTGAGCACAAATCTTCAAGGGGGACTCAACAAATAAATCCAATGTGTGAGAAACAGCTCCTTCTGTAGAATTCTCAATAGGCACCACACCATAACTCGCTTCCTTGCGATCCACACAATCAAACACATCCGCAAAGTTTGCCTGAGGTAAATAGGTCACACTGTGGCCAAACTTGCTGATCGCAGCTTGATGCGTCCAAGTGCCTTCAGGCCCTAAATAGGCAATTTTTAAATCATCCTCTAAAGCCAAGGCCGCAGACATGATCTCACGATAAATCGCACGAATGGACTTTTCCTCAATCACACCGTCACTCATGGACGAAAGCTTGCGTAACAATGACTCTTCGCGCTCAGGCGCATAAATCTGCAATCCTTCTTTTTTCTTAATTTCGCCAACTACGTGAACACAATCAGCACGCTCATTAAGCAACTCCACGAAACGTCTCAGCTGCGCTTCATCCACAAGCGCTAAACCAGCACCGACAATTTCACGGTAGATATAAAAAATAGATTCCTCAGGCAGACGACCATCACTGAAACCAATGAGCTTTGCACGCGTCGCATCATCTACAGAACGATGCGCCAAATCATCAGACGCAGCTGATGCGCGTTCCTTTAGAATCGTAATGAGCTGAAAATCAATCTCGTCAATCTTTTCGCGGATGTCGTCAAGTGGCACGGCTAGTCAATGAGTCTGGGTTGCACCAGCAATCGCACTGGCATGACTCCCAATAAATCTCATGCCAAGCGCACGCAAGCCTAAGTGTCCACACAAGCCACAAATTCAAGCCAAACGAAGCAAAACCCTAGATCTCCCATCAACCACACCCATCAATAACTTAACACAATGCATGTAATGCGGAATAACCAAATCACCTTTCCCTAGCTCCACTCGCTGAACCACCCACCAAGAATAAGTGAAAATTAAATGACACCAATCACACTTACTGAGGAGTCTCTTAGTGTGGACGCACATACACCGACATCTTTACTCGCACTCTTCTCAGCAACATCCCTCCTACTTTCCAGCTGCAACAAACCAACCGTCACAGCTCATGAAGCATCACCTCCTGAGCAAAAGCCAGAAACAACTTCCACGGACTCCGTTGCCAATCAATTCGCCGCTCTTGGTGAAATTAGCTTCAACGAACACGTTCGACCTATCCTAAGTGACACCTGCTTCCACTGCCACGGCCCAGACAAAAACAAACAAGAAGCCGGTTTTGCCATTCACACCTTTCAAGACGCCACCGCCGAACTCACTCAAAGCAAAGGTAAATTTGGCATCACCCCTGGTGATCCTGAAAAAAGCGAAATCATAAAACTCATCTTTGAATCAGATGAGGACTACCTGATGCCGCCTGCAGACTCGATCCATAAGCTATCAGAAACACAAAAGCACATCCTCAAAGCTTGGGTTGCGCAAGGCGCCAAATATGAAGACCACTGGGCATTCACACACCCCAAAAAAACACCCCCCGCTCCCACACGTGACCAAAACACCACGAACTGGGTGAAAAACACGATCGATAGCTATGTCGCCGAAAAACACCACCAACACAAGCTCACACCTTCTCCTCCAGCCAAACCAGAAGTGTGGCTACGCCGAGTCACCCTCTCACTCACCGGTGTGCAGCCCACTCCTCAGGAACTCTCCAGCTTTATATCCGACTCATCCGCTACAGCTAAAGAAAAAGCTGTCGATCGTCTTTTAGCATCACCGAGATACGGTGAGCACATGGCCGTAGCTTGGATGGAAGCAGCACGCTATGCAGACACGGATGGCTTTCAGAATGATCACCCACGCGAGAATTGGCCATGGCGCGACTACGTCATTAAGTCGTTCAACGAGAATAAGGGTTTTGACCAATTCACCATAGAGCAAATCGCTGGTGACATGCTAACCAACCCGACACACGAACAATTAGTCGCTACCGCATATAATAGAAATCATCGACAAAATGCCGAGGGTGGAGCACTCGCAGAAGAATTCAGAGTCGAAAACACCCTAGACCGAGTCGACACCGTCGGAACCACCTACTTCGCACTCACCATGAGCTGCGCACGCTGCCACGATCATAAATACGACCCACTCTCACAAAAGGAATTCTTTGCCTTTTCAGGCTATTTTAACAATCTCGAGGAAAAACCAGTCACGCGTGGCACTCAGTCAAAACCCATCCTCACTTCAGCATCCCTCTTCCCGGAACTTCACCCAGACATCCCGCAGGCGAAACTCATGGTCTCCAAGGAAGCGGCAAAACCAAGAAGCACCTATTTGCTTGAGAGAGGCCAATACGATTCACCTGATAAGTCCGAATCACTCACCAATACAGTCCCCAAGATCCTTCTTGGTAACCATCCAGCTCCCAAAAATCGACTCGAACTCGCACAATGGATGATGTCCGAACACAACCCGATCACCGCCCGCGTCATCGTGAATCGTATGTGGATACACCATTTTGGCAATGGCCTCTGTAGCACCCCTGAAGACTTTGGCTCCCAGGCAGCCTACCCATCCCATCCAAAACTACTAGACTGGCTCGCTGTAGAATTCCGCGAAAGTGGGTGGAACCTTAAACACATCCATAAACTCATCACCCTCAGTGCCACCTACGGACAAAGCTCAAAAACTACACCTAATCTGTTAGAACAAGATCGTGATAATAAATGGTTAGCCCGCGGCCCCCGCTTCAGGCTCTCAGGTTACACCATCCGGGATCAGGCCCTTTTCGCTTCAAATGCACTCCATGAAAAACTCGGCGGACCATCTGTAAAACCCTACCAACCGCATGGGCTTTGGAACAGCGTTGCTCACAATAAAAACATCTTCTATAAAGCATCCAAAGGCCAAGACCTCTACCGCCGAAGCCTTTATACGTACTGGAAGCGAGCGGTCAACCCACCGCGCCAACTCCTATTCGATGCTGCAAGCAGAGAGCTCTGCAGTGTTACAGTCAATCGCACGAACACCCCCCTTCAAGCCCTCGTTTTAATGAATGACGAAACCTTCCTCGAGGCGGCACGCCTGCTCGCTGAGTCCGTCATCACAGATCAAAGCATCAGCAAACATAAACACGCCGAGTCAATCTATCAGAAGGCTATCGGCTACATAGCCAACACCAAAACCCAGACCATCCTCCAAAACGCTCACCAACACTTCATCAATTACTACACCAATCACCCACAAGAAGCTGAAGCCTTTATCAATATCGGCAACTCAAAACCCATCTCGAACTACCCCGCTGCCGAATTAGCAGCACTGACCGCTGTCGCTCACATCGTCATGAATACCGATGAGATGCTCAATATTGAATAACTCTAACACCTAAAACTTGATGAACTTCCACAATCCAATTGATGAAAACAGAATGCTGCAAACGCGTCGTCACTTCTTTGGCACGATGGCAAAAGGAATTGGCGGGCTCGCCCTCGGCTCCCTAATCGGGAAAGATTTTCTCAGCGCCGATTCCTCACCCAAGCTTGCCAATGGCCTCACCGACCTTGCACCCAAAGCGAAACGCATCATCTACTTATTTCAGAGCGGCGGCCCCTCGCCTCAAGATCTTTTTGACCACAAACCCTACCTTCAAAAACACAATGGCGAAGATTTACGTGATCACATTGAAATGACGCAACGCGTCACAGGAATGACTGCCAATCAAGCATCATTCCCAATCGCTGGAACACACTATAATTTTGATAGATACGGGCAGAGCGGAGCCGAGATTAGCGAACTACTCCCCTACACCGCCCAAATCGCCGATGACATTTGCATTGTTAGAAATATGTACACTGAGGCGATCAACCACGACCCAGCCGTCACATTTTTTCAAACCGGCTCTCAGATTGCCGGGCGACCAAGCATGGGTGCATGGCTTTCATACGGACTCGGCACCTCAAACAAAGATTTACCCAACTTCGTCGCCATGGTGTCGCGGGGGTCTGGCCGCCCGAACTGCCAACCACTCTACGACCGACTATGGGGAAGTGGCTTTTTACCCACAGAACATGCTGGCGTTAAATTCATGTCCATTGGAGACCCAGTCCTCTACCTCAGAGACCCAAAAGGCATGAGTAAGCAAGCAAGACGCAAAATGCTCGACCACGTCGCACACCTTAACCAAAACAAATTAGACGAGTTCGGAGACCCCGAAATATATGCTCGCATCCAACAATATGAGCTCGCCTATCGAATGCAAACCTCTGTTCCCGAACTCTCAGATATCTCGGATGAGCCAAAACATGTACTCGAAATGTATGGTCCGGATGTCACCCAAAGAGGCTCATACGCATACAACTGCCTCATGGCCCGCCGACTCGCAGAACGCGGAGTGCAGTTCACCCAGCTCTACCACATGGGCTGGGACCAACATTTCACCCTCCCAAAACAACTCCCAGGCCAATGCCGTGATACTGATCAAGCCTCTGCAGCATTAGTTAAAGATCTCAAGCAACGAGGGATGTTAGATGATACCCTCGTCGTGTGGGGTGGCGAATTTGGGCGCACCTCATACTCCCAAGGAAAGCTCACAAAAACCACTTACGGGCGCGACCATCACCCTCGCTGTTTCCCAATATGGATGGCCGGAGGAGGCGTAAAACCCGGTATCACGCATGGGCAGACTGACAAACTTGGTTACAACATCGTGGACCCAGACGGAAACCCCGTAATTGGCGATAAGCACCATTACAGCAAGCACGCGGTACATGTACACGACCTCCAGGCGACAATGATGCACCTGATGGGAGTTGATCACGAGAAGCTCACTTTCAAATTCCAAGGGCGCAACTTCCGACTCACTGACGTCCATGGGCATGTCGTAAATGAAATTCTAGCATAACTCAGACTCTACTATGTTGAAAAATAAATGGTTCTGGTTCAGCGCTCTAAGCCTCACCTCTATTCTACTCCTCAGCCTTCCAGTATTCTTCCCTGAGCCTGCCACAGCGGATAGCCTATTACATCAGTGGTGTGACTTCCTGGGCTCCTTCCACCCACTGATACTCCATTTGCCGATTGGATTCCTCACACTCATCATTCTACTGGAGGCTTGGCAACTCATATCAAGACAAGCACAAGTTCCGATGACCATTCCGCTCCAGCTAAATGCTGTCGTGGCCGTCATAGCCTCACTTTTTGGCTTCCTCTGGTTTCAGACAGGTCAGTGGTCAGGCGAATCCATGAGAAATCACTTATGGCAGGGACTCATCTTTTCCTCATGCGCAATATGGCTCCCGTGGATCTACCAAACCGTCCGCTCACCACTCCCCTACAGAGCCTGCCTATTCGGAACTCTCGTAATCATGACCTCTGCTGCACATATCGGAGGGGAATCCGTGCATGGTGACCCACTCGCCAAGGCTCCATGGCTAGTGAACACACCCCCACACGTCTCTACCCCAACCCTAACAACTGACCCAGTCGTATACACCGACATCGTAGTGCCGATCCTAGAACAGAAATGCTATAAATGCCATGGAGCTGATAAACAAAAAGGGGCACTCCGCTTAGACTCTATCGCATTCATGATTGAAGGTGGCGAATCCGACACAGCACTCATACCTGGTGACGCCTCTAGCAGCCCACTAGTAACCACCATCCACTTACCGCTTAAGGACGACTACCACATGCCACCAGAAGGCAAACCTCAAGTTACCAGCCAAGAGTTAGCAGTGCTTGAATGGTGGATCGACTCAGGCGCCAAAGAGAACACCAAGCTTAGCCAAACACAAATCCCATCAAAGCTAGAGAGCTACTTTGCATCTTTTGTAACACCTAAGAAAACTCCTAACGAGGCAACTCAAGAAACCAAACAACCAACTATCTCCCCCGAAGTTTATAATCAATTTCTTACCAAATACCCACACACCTTAGACTGGACTCAAAAGGGAGCATCCACCCTCAGATTCTCTGCCGCATCAATACGCACAAACTATCACGATAAAGATCTCCAAGCACTGAGCCCATTTTCGAGTCAACTCGTTGAGCTCGACCTTAACGGAACATCCATATCAAACACAGCTGCAACTAACATACTTAAGTTCCCAAACCTAGAAAAACTCACAGTTGCAGCCACCTCAATCTCTGATGACTTCATCGAAACACTCCAACAACACAAAGGTATCACCACCCTCGTGCTTCACTCCACAGAGATTAGTGACCAGTCGGTCGATGCATTGGCAAGTATGCAGCAACTCAAAAAACTATTCCTCTGGAACACAAACTTAAGCAACACGTCTGTCAAAAAACTCATTAAATCATTGCCAAATTGCCATATTAACACCGGCGAAAACCACACAAGCCACAACGACCAACTCTACCTTGGTCACATTGATTTATCTCTCAGTTCGCGTTGGCACAACATCGATCGCACTATTGAAGAGCACTTCCTCAACCCCAATTATCAAGGGCCACACACCTACACCATCCACACAAATCAAGAACTCAGACCATGGGTCATGCTCGATCTGGGTGCGAATAAAAAAATCACCAGAATCAACCTCAATAACCGAACCGACCTAATGGAGCGCGCTAACCAAATTAAAGTATCCACCTCCATAGACGGAACACATTGGAAGTCAGTATACCAATCGACTAATCGCATCACTTCAGATTGGAAAATCAAAGTGCAACAATATGCTAGATATATTAAAATAGAACTAAACAAAGACACCCCTGAGTACCTTCACCTTAAAAACATCCAGATCTACGTAACCCAAGAAAATCACTAGAGATGGAAATCCCCAACACTAGCAACGCATTCATTGAGTCCTTAACGCAACATCAGCTTGCTATTAAGGCCTATGTGCGTTCCTCAATCGGTCACTACCTAGATAGTGACGATGTCATCCAAAAGACCAATATCGTGCTCTGGAAAAAAGCTGAACAGTGGGACCCTAACACCCCCTTTCTACCATGGGCTCTTCGTGTCGCTCACTACGAGATTCTCGCATTCTACAGAGACCGCTCCAGAAGCAAATTACTCTTCGATGAAGATGTCCTCGAAATGCTCACATACGAATCCAGCACACACGCAGAGTCCACATCCGAACGCGTACTCGCACTACGTTCATGCCTCACCTCGCTGAAGAAAGATCATCAGCAAATTCTATCAGCCAGATACGCTTTCAACCACTCAATCGCCGAAATTGCAAATGGCGCATCACGTTCAGAAGATAGCATCAAAAGCTTGTTATTGAGAGTGCGAAAACAACTCAATCGCTGCATCACTAAAAAGCTAAAACACTCACCCCTCCCATAAGATGAAAGAATATTCAATAGACGACCTCATCACCCTCTACCATTCAGACACCATAGACGCCAGATCTCAACTAAATGAGATTCTCCGCAAGCACCCTAACCTGAGAGCTGAATTTTCTGCCTACCTCTTCGATGAGGAACTCCTCAGAGAAGAACTTAAAGTCCTCGAAATCGAGAACTTCATCGGCCCTGAGCCCACAATGCCTTTAAAAAAGTCACTCACGAAAAAAGGAAATATCATCCACCACATCACATGGTTCAGCATGGGCGCTGCCGCAGTTGCTCTCATCGGCTTCTCAACCACCATGCTCCACCAATCATCCGAGCAACCAGGTAATTCAAGCCCACCCATCATCACCCAGAATCAACCTCAAACTGAGGATGATTGGATTGCCAAATTCAGTGATGCCGCACCTAACACCAGTTGGAACTTGGCCCCAAATGCCAGCATTGGATCTGAGTTCCAACAAGGCACCTATGAACTCAAATCTGGCCTCGCTCAGCTAACATTCTCATCAGATGTAGAACTCGTGATCAAAGCTCCCACTCGCTTCGAAATCATCGATAACATGAAGGTCATCTTACATGAAGGTAGTATGCGCGCCCACGTGGGCGAACGTGGTTATGGATTTATAATCAACACCCCCGACACCAAAATTCGTGACCTCGGTACTGAATTTGGAGTCACCGTCTCGCAAAACCAAGAGACTGATGTCCATGTCTTCACCGGCGAAGTTGAAATCCACTCAGAACAACACGACACCCCAACCTTAGCTCAGGACGGATACGCTGCTCGCTGGAAAAATGGCTCCACCGTCACACAGCTCAAACAAAATGAGTCGCTCTACCCCACTAAACACACCATAGCGAGACAACGCTGGATCGAAGCGAGACAAAAAACTTTAAGCGATCCATCACTCACCGCATTTTTCGACTTCTCCGCTAAATCCACCGATCTCCCGAATGCTGCAGGCAATTCAATTCCGGCAGCCACACTTCACTCACCCACATGGGTCAGTGGCAGATGGCAAGATCATGCGGCACTCTTATTCGATCAAGATGACCAGTGGGCACAATTCGAATTACCAAACTACCAAACCTCATTCACATTCCAACTCTGGGTGCGCATTGATCACTTTCCTAACGCACTTAACACCCTCCTAAATTCTCCGGAGTGGAAACCTGCTGCCCACCATTGGCAACTCACTAACAATGGCAACCTTAGGGTGGGCCTAGGAGGACCGCATGGCTACGCAATCACTTCGCGTGGGAACAGCGTCAGCGCCGGACAGTGGACACAACTCACAACAACCTACAACTCCAACACCAAAACCCTCAGCTACTACATTAATGACCAACTAGCACTCAACCACCACAACCATTACGCAGAAATCATCTTCGGCAAATGTCAAATGGGAGTCTGGCGCTCACATGGATCACCCAGCAGAACCTTGAGAGGGAAAATTGATGAATTCACCATTCGTGAAAGATGCCTAACACCCCAAGAAATTGCAGATTCCTACCATATAGGGAAACCGTTCTAATACATATGAAAAACACACCTATTGCACTCATGTGCTGTCTATCCATCACCTCAAACGTGCTCTACGCACATGAACACCACAACCATGCAGCGAAAGATGTCATCGCAGAACCTAACAAACCCACAGGCTCTGGAGAATTTATCTACCAAGCTGACCCAAACTGGGGCACTCTAGAGAATGGTGAAAATTTAGGCCCGACCCACGGAGGTGTCGCAATCGATGAGGCAGGATTAATCTACCTCTCCACTGACGGGAAAGCTTCAATTTACGTATTCAACGAGAGCGGATCACTAGTCAAGACGATCGCCCCACAAGCCCGCGGCCTCCACCAAATAACCATTCGCAAAGAAGGTGACAAAGAATACATCTACGGCGCCCAATTGAACGCCTACGGAGGTAAACGCATTGAAAAAATCCTAAAGTTAGATCTCGATGGCAACACCATCATTGAAATCCCAAATGAAAAATCAGGCAAAATCCCTGGAGGCTTTAGCGGCATGACTGGCGTCGCTGTCGCTCCAGATGGCTCCATCTTTTGCTCTATTGGATATGGCTCACAGTACATCCACAAATTCGACAACCAAGGGAAACACCTCTTCCATTTCGGCAAGAGAGGCAAAAAATACAACCAGCTCAAAACTCCCCATAATTTAGCAATCGATCACCGCTTCGGCACTCCTCGCCTACTTGTTGTTGATCGTGAGAATAGACGCCTCGTCCACTACGACCTCGAGGGCAATTTCCTAGGCATCTATGCAAAAAATTTGAGACGACCATGCGCCGTCTCCTTCCACAAGCATTTTTGTGCAGTCGCAGAGCTCGAAGCTCGCGTCACCATTCTAGATACTGAAGGCAACCACATTAGCCATTTAGGTGACAACCCTAACAAGTCACTCTGGGCCAACATGAAAGTGAAACCCGAACAGCAAAAAATCGGCCTATTTTCAGCACCTCATGGCCTATCATTTGACAGCGCTGGCAACCTCTACGTCCAAGACTGGAACGTCACAGGCCGCGCAACCAAGCTAACACGCGCCAAATAGGTCCCGACCTCGGACGCCCCCACTTTGCATATTAAAAAACACAAAAATGTGACACCCGCAGACAACTTTCGGAGTCATTCTTTGATGAATAGCCCCCCACTAATCATCGATACTCAGAAATTGTAAACTATATGAATAAACTACTACCCCTTCACGTGCTCGGAGCCTGCACTCTTATAAGCACGACTCACGCTGCATTCCTGTCCCCCATATTCCGTGTCCGCGACATCATTCTACGGAAATGGTGGAGTTTCCACCCCAGCCATTAACATCATTAATCTTTCTGGCCTAACTGGAACGGGAGCTACTGCCACTCACGACAATAATTCAAACTCAGCTACAATGTGGCACGCAGCTGATGCAAACCCCGGAACCGGCCCCGCCACAGTCGATGATCAAAGCCTCACATTCTCACTTGGCGGAGCCTACAACATCTCTGACATGTATGTGTGGAACCACAACCAGGCTGGACTAACTGCACGTGGTGTTAACCAATTTGATCTATTCGTCTCATCAGATGGAACTAACTTCACACAAATAATCACTGATGGTTCACTCGCCCAAGCTGGCGGAGGCGTAGAACTAGCCCAAACAATAAACTTTGGCAGCACTCAACTCAACATCACACATGTTCGACTTGAAATCGATTCCGCACACAGCGGATCTACTAATGACTATGTTGGCCTGTCCGAGGTTGCATTTGAAGCCACTGCCGCCGTACCTGAGCCCACATCCCTTACCTTACTCAGCCTTGGAGGTGTGGCATTGATTTTCCGCAGAAGGAAATAGAATGATACTCTGCTCACCCATTCAAGCGAGCCAACCACCGGCTCGCTTGAATCCATGGAATCTACCACTCATCAATCTAATTGATTTGACCCAAACTGAAATCTATCAAGTATCCGTCGTATGCAATGCACCCGTGGATTTTCGATGACACTTAAAAGCACCGCTCTAATTGCGGCAGTTTTCTCAGCAACAAGCTGCGTCCCGATGAGCAGCTCGCGCACACCCAATATGGGACAAAGTGAAGTCACCCCAGAAATGCGTGCACTTGAAATCGCCACAGAAGAATCTGGTAATTTCTACTACGGGCGTCGCTACTTTGTTGAAAAAACGCGGTTCTGGGGCTACGTCCGCAAACCCCGCCAACCATGGTCCAAAGCTCAGCTGGTCGTCATGAACGAAGACTCCGTCAGACAACCTGACAGACTCCCAGAAGATGGACCGAGCAACGCTCGCCACGGATACGATCAAAATTCGAATTACCGCATCACCGGTCACTTCACAGGTCGCAAAATATACGAACCAGCAAGCAATCTCTTCTTGCCTGAATTCAAAGCCACTGGCTACCGCCGCATAGACACCAATGGTGGCTGGCTCTTTACCCCACAGGATTACTACAACAAAACCAAAATTACCTTGGTGAACGAAACAGTCTCACAACCCACTCGCTAAACGTCCAACCAATCCCCCGATGCAATCAATGTGAGACTACTCACCTCTCTCACATATTCCCACACCCACACCTCAGCCACAGAGCCATCTTCTAATTCGACTGCGCTCAAGACACGGCGGTACTCCTCCCCCTCGTACGCATCGAGCTGCGCCAGTGTATTCTCATCCACTGTGTACACCTCGCCAATCACCGCCCTCCCACTGTTGCTTAGAACAAGACCAGGGTACCAATCGACACAGTAAAGATTCCCATGAGCTATAGCGGTCGACACGAACGAGGCCGACGCCATGCGGTGTGCATTTGACGCCTCACGACGTAAGGTCCCATAGACGAAAATGTGATAAGTCACGAATTACTTGAAATGCGTGAAAATGGCATTCAACAAGTTGACACTAAGCGTCACCCCGCTCCACAAAGGACTCTAAATCATCAATTTCCTCTTCAGATTCATCAGGCGCGTTTCCATGCAAGTGGTAGCCCACTGTCTCGTCGAGATAGGCCCGCAACTCTCCTAGTCCGTCCTCATTTTCAGCGGAAATAGGAATGATTTTCACCTTAGGGAAACGCATCTTGAAGTTCTCTAGATTTTCTTCAGCACCTTCTAAATCCATCTTATTAGCCACTACCACCCACGGGAACTTTGCCAATTCCTCATCGTACATCTTCACCTCAGTTCTGAGAATCTGTAGATCTTCAATCGGGTCACGACCATCAAATCCAGCCATGTCGACGACAAATAATAAAAGGTGACAACGAGTAATGTGCCTCAAAAACTCATGCCCAAGCCCACGGTTCTCATGCGCCCCCTCAATCAAACCAGGAATATCCGCAACAGTACAGCGACGGTATCCCGGAAATTCAACCACCCCTACAGTGGGTTGCAATGTCGTGAAGGGATAGTTACCCACCTTGGGCTCAGCGGCTGACAACTTTCCGACTAGCGTCGACTTACCTGCATTGGGAAATCCTACCATCCCAGCATCAGCAATCCGGCGCAATTCAAAATAATACACACCCTCATCCCCCTCAGTTCCCAAGGTGTGCTCTTCAGGCGCTCTGTTGGTTGATGACTTGTAGTGCCAGTTACCCTTACCACCCTTACCACCTTCACAGAGCACAAAAGTATCTCCAGGCGTTGTCAAATCGACGACTGGATCCAAATCAATCCCTTCACCACGCTCCATTTCTACCGCTTCCTTCAGCGATAACGCAGGGCTCTTGTAAATCACTGTACCCGGAGGTACTTTAGCAATCACCTTCTTGCCATTCTTACCGTGCTTGCGCGCACCAGCTCCATGCGCACCACCCTTGGCTACCAATTTAGGGTCGTAGAAAAATTGACGCAGATTGTCGGTGTGAGGACTACACTCAATAATAATGTCGCCTCCATCACCGCCGTCACCACCATCAGGTCCTCCCTTAGGCAAATATTTCTCACGACGGAAATGAACAACACCATTTCCTCCGTCTCCTGCCTTGCAGTACACGCGGATATTATCGATAAACTTGGCTTGCTTCATGTCTCTGGTGTTTCTACGTTCTCCCTTGCTGGGCGGAGCGACTTCTTACCAGCAAATCCCATTTCAGCAACCAACAATCGAGCCACTAAAGCATTTTTCTGCTCCTCTTGGTCACTTTTTCACCAAAATAGAACGATTTCCCTTGGCAAAACACCCTCTCCTGTGCAAGTTCCGCCCACCCGCCGACCCAGACTCCTCTGGTGAAGCGTTTATCAAATAACATTAAATTATTATGGTAGCACTCAGACTAAATCGCCAAGGTACGAAAGATCGTCCTTACTACAAGATCGTAGCCGTTGACAGCCGCAAGCGTCGCGACGGCCGTTACATCGAGCAAATCGGTACATACAACCCAATGCTTGAAGGTACTAACTTCACCATCGATCTTGAAAAAGCAGATGCTTGGATCGCAAACGGAGCTCAGCCATCTGACACCGTGCGCAGCATCATCAAAAAGGCTAAAAAAGCAGCTCTCGAAGCTTAAGCCTTCGCTAAGTTTTATTTTTTCTCAAAAGCCGCTCACACAGTGAGCGGCTTTTTTGTGCCCACACCACTCCATATATTATCTCCTTGCCGCCCAGCACAATGTCCTCTTGAGTAGAAACTCTCTAACATTTTAAAAATCCATTATTATGAGTAAATTAACTATCATAGCCGACATCCGCGCTCGTGAAGATAAAACACACCTCGTCAAAGCTGAACTCCTCAAGCTCATAGCGCCCACACGCGCCGAAGACGGATGCATCAACTACGACCTCCACCAAGATAACGACAACCCTGCCCATTTCATCTTCCATGAAAACTGGGAGAACCGCGAACTCTGGCAGGTCCATATGAATAGCCCACACATCGCGAATTACCTAGAAGCAACTGAAGGCTGCGTGGATGAATTCATCGTCCACGAAATGACGCACATCGAATAAGCCCTCTCACCTCTCCACCGTCACAGCACAGTACTTGTAACTCGGCTGGCGCGAGTATGGGTCAAAACTTCCCTTCGTCAGTCGATTCATTTCCTTGTAATGCATCGGCATAAACAACTGACCGGGGGAAACACTCGGCGTCACACTCGCTACTGCAGCCACAGATGCTCTTCGTGACCTAACCACCACACGACTATTGGGCTCCACTCCCAACTTGCGCGCATCGTCTGGGTGCATCTCTACATATAACTGATCCGGATGAAGCTTGCGCAACACCTCTGACTTTTTCGTCCGCGATTCGGTATGCCATTGAGCGGTGCTTCCTCTCCCAGTGAGTAAGACATAAGGAAATGCATCACAGGTCGGCTCAGCCACAGGCGTCACCTCACCATACACAAACTTGGCCCTCTGATCAGCGTGATAGTACTTCCCATCAGAAAATAATCTACGTTGATTATCCTCCACCACCTCCCCCACTTGATCACTCCGGCACGGCCACTGAATCCCTCCCATGTCATCCACCATCCGATAGCCAGTGATCCCAGAGAAATCGCAGGGCTGTCCCATTGTAAGATGCCCGAACATCTCAAAAACAGCCTCAGGGTGCGTCCATTTTCTGAATCGCTCTCCCACTCCCCAGTAATGGGCAATCAGCTTGAAAATGTTGAAGTCAGATAACGCCTCCCCTGGCGCTTGAGACACCTTTTTCACCAAGCCAATCCGACGCTCAGAATTGATAAACACCCCGTCTTTTTCAGCCCAACCTGCAGCAGGTAAGATCAAATCAGCAACTTCAGCAGTCTCAGTGTTTGCATACATATCCTGAACAACCAAGTAATCTAGCTTTTCAACTGCCTCCTTGAACCTATCCTGTTCAATCCATGAATGCACCCCATTCGTCGCAAGCACCCACAACCCCTTAATCTTACCCTCGTGGATGCCGTCAATAATCTGATCGTAAGCCCAGCCTAAGCCCGTAGGAATATGCTCTTCTTCAACACCAATCACTTTAGCCACCTTAGCTCGGTGCTCCGGGTTCGCAAAATCATGCCCACCCAGCAAATTTGTGGTGTTAGAGAACAGGCGTGAACCCATTGCATTACACTGACCTGTGATCGAGTTAGCCCCAGTCCCTGGCCGCCCCATATTCCCCGTCATTATCGCTAGATTGATGATTGCTTGAGCCGTCCGCACCCCCTCATGACTCTGATTCACCCCCATCGTCCACCAAAATGAAACCCTCTCCCCACGATGAATCGTCTCCGCCAACTTATGCATCTGATCAGATGAAATACCAGCCACCTCTTCCACCCTCCTCAAGTCAAACGCACGCACATGCTCCTTAAACCCTTCAAAGTTGCAAGTGGATTGTGCAATATAGTCTTCATCCACCCAACCACGTTCAATAAGAAGATTGGCTAATCCATAGAAAAAGACCAAATCGGACTTGGGTAAGATCGGGTAATGCTGCGTCCCCGCGACAGCTGTTTCTGTCTTGCGTGGATCAATCACAACAATCTCAGGATTGTTCCGATTGCGTTCTATCCGCTGCCACATGATCGGATGCGCTATACAGAGGTTCGACCCAACCAAAACAATCACATCGGATTCTTCAAAATCCTGATAGGTATAGGGAGGCGCATCAAAACCAAAGCTTTGCTTATAGGCTACAACCGAGGTCGCCATACATTGGCGCGTGTTCCCATCCCCATGCTTAATCCCCATGCCAAATTTTGCGAGCGCCCCCAAAAATGCCATTTCCTCAGCCACTATCTGTCCAGTACTGATAAAGGCGACAGACTCGTCTCCATGCTCAGATTGCACCTTTTTAAATGCATCACAAAAAGATCGCATCGCTTGATCCCAACTCACGACCTCAAGCTCTCCCGTATCCTGATTGCGCAGCATTGGCCGAGTCGCACGATCCTCTGCACCGAGAGGCGTCAGCGCCTCCCACCCCTTTGGGCAAGCCATCCCCAAATTCACCGGATAGTGAGTAGAAGGCGTTAAAGACACTGCCTGACCATCCTTTAAGTGCATATTGAGTCCACAACCAGTTGAACAAAAACCACAAACCACATTAGTTGTCGCATCGGGAACCAATTTCTCAGGAACTTGACCCAACCCAAACTTTCCTGGTGAGCGCAACAGCTCAGCGGTCTTAGGCCCCTCCCATTGCCGGATTGGAGGTAACACCTTTTCGAGTCTTTGTGTAAGTGTGGCCATATCTTCTAGTGGGTATGTACTGGGCTCAGTTCGCCGGGCATTTTCAAGGTGACGACAGCTTGAAAGAAGAGACTCCGCTCAAACCATTCTCCCATTAAGATAATCGGCAAACATAGAAGGCTGATGGGCGCGTAAAAAAGCCCAAGCGTGAGAACCAATGAGGCAGCAACAAAACATGCCCAGCGCAATTTTAAGAGCCCACTCAACGACTTCAATTGAATCAGCGCACTCTTCTTTGCAAAACTCCACTCTGCATTCCTAGCCGGAGTGATCAATAGAGCCTCAATCAACATCTTTACCAACACGGCCACTGTAAAACCAATCACACTCCATGAGCTCGACACACCATGCAACAATACCTCAACTGCCACCAATCCTGCAAAGCCACCCAGCACAGTCGTACCGACAAAGCGACTCAACGTCTTGGCGAAACTCCAAAATTCCCGCTTAGTATCCACGTACACCATCACTGAGCAAAACACACTCACCAAGCCTAACACTACAGCTACAGCTCCCGTCAGCGAAACTACCATAGCAGGCATTTCAAAACCAAAAATCTGTGGGTACATAGATTGAATCACTGGGTACCACAAAAAAACTGCATACCCGATCAAAGCTGGCATCCAAGCCCCAAACAAAACCACCTCGCGACTCAACCAAGAAGTCTTTAAACCTAAGAAAACACGCCACGCTCCCAGAGGGCTACCCAGATGCAGCACGCTCGCCAGCAACCCTGCTCCACCCAACACCACCGCTAAGACAGAGAGACCGAGTGATAGACTTGAAAAATAGTTAGGTGCAAACATGCGACCTAACACATCAACTACTGACAAGCCCACAGCCACCTGAGTCAGCATCAACATCCAAACCAATGGCACATGGTTATGCGCTGGACTTAAATCCATAGCATCCGCCGCTACCATCTTCTCACCTAAATCACGCTTACTTCTAAATGCTGTCGTCGGCAGAGTATAATCTGAGCGAAATGCCCCAGCCACAATACTCCCACCACGCATCCCTTCAGCGCGCTTCTCCTCAACCGACACTAGCTGGATAGAAATAGCCCCATTGGGACAGGATTGCACGCACGCAGGCGCCTCGCCCTCATCAAGCCGCTCATGACACATGTCACATTTGCGCACAATGCCAAGAGCATCGTCATACTTAGGCACATCGTAGGGGCACTTGAGTGAACAATACTGACAACCGATGCATTGATCATCGAGATGCTTCACCACCCCTGTGTTTTCGAGTTTCTCATAAGCACCCACTGGACAACCACTTAAACATCCAGGATCAAGACAATGGTGGCACGCTGAGGTCACAGTCTGTTGCTCAGCCACACCTCCAACAAGCCCACGAATCGTTCCAATATCTCGCCACGATTCTTTTTCCTTAAGCCCATTCAAACTGTGACAAGCAACCACACAGGCCTTGCACCCCGTGCACTTATCCATATCCACTTCGAATGCATACTGTTCACCCGTGGATGGTTTGCGAATGGGAATTAGATCCTTGTAGTACTTCTCTTGAATCGGGGTACTGGCATACTCATGCTTTTGGCTAAACCTCTCGACAGCACTGAAAGTTCTCTGCTCCTCAAGCAACTGATCAATGAGAGTAACCTCACCAACATCACCTTCGGAGAGAGCTGCCGGTGGAGCCACTCGGTCATCAACATGCCCTTTCTCAAGTCCTGCCATACCCATCACCCAGCAAATTGTGTGCCACCCAAATCCAGATTGATGAGTACAATTTCAACCAGACTATGAACACTATTCATCAAAACTTCAGAAACAACACCAACACAAGTAGCACAAACAAAACAAAAGATAAGGCCTTCCAAAAACGCAAAGGATCACGCTCCATCAATGGTAAATGACAGCTTTCAATGTATTTCGGATTGGGCTCTTTTAAATCACCCACAAACTCACTCATGCTATCGTAGCGCGCTTCAGCATGAATGCTCAACGCTCGCTTCAGCACCCCATCCATCCACACTGGCACTATCGGAGAATGCTTATAGATCGGCGTGTAATGTAACTCACTAAAATCGCGGTAAGTCCGTGCCTTCCTCCACCTCTCACCATAAGGGCACTTGCCACCAGAAAGTAGATGGTAAGCAATCATCGCAATAGAAAATTGATCCGAACGCACACCAATAGAATCCTCAATTTCTAAACGGTATTCAGGAGCTGTAAAATCGATCGTACCAAGCGCTATCGGCTGTTCACCACCTTTCCCATGCAAGCTCTCAACCCGACATGAACCATAGTCAATCACCACAGGCCGCTCTCCCTCCCTTAGCATGATGTTATCCAACTTCAGATCCTGGTGAATCGTCTCCTTTCTATGCAAAGCCCTCACCCCCGAAATCACCTGCTCAACAATACGCACAATCTTCAAGGTGTCTACCTCCCCATTCTGCGCTGCCAACCATTCAGCTAAAGTCTCCCCCTTAACTTCCTCCATCAAATAGTAAAGAAACGTTGGCTTCTAGCTACGCTCAACCACACTGATCAAATTTCTATGATCAACCCTGCGTCCAATCCACTCCTCAGCGATAAAGCGGTCAATGTATGCCGGATCGTCCTGGAAATTTGGCGACGGTGTCTTCATCGCAAAACACTCTCCACTCAGCGGATCCACCACCCTGTATACCTGACTCCGGGCACTTTCGAAAAGAATTTGCTCCACCTCTAAACCATCAATCTTCATCCCCGGATACAACAGCGGCGGAAATGGACGCTCCCGTAAAAATCGCTGCATCTCCTCCTGACTCGCCTCCGGAACACTGTCCACCCTCAGCACCATAGCCGTCAAATTATCGTCACTCCCCTTGAGCAACGCCTTCTCAACAAGAGCTTCAGCTCCTGAATCTAACGAGTCATGACCACCTAAGACCTGAACAATCTCACTATCGCGCAACCAACCGTGCACACCATCCGTCGTAAGCACAAACACATCTCCTTGCTCAAAGCCCACCTCACGATAATCAACCTTAGGATTTAAATTCAACCCCATTGCCCTCGATAGATAAACTACCCCTCTCGCTACCTGTGTATTGTGATCATTGGTTAACAACTCTAACTTCTCATCCCGCAGCCGATACACTCGCGAGTCTCCAATGTGAAATATGTGAGCAGTGTTAGATGCCAGAACAATCGAGCTATGCGTAGATAAATACCCCTTTTCTTTCGCCAACCCTTCACTGTGCCCCTGACTGTAAAGCCAGCGGTTTAGCGCATTCAGCACCCGCTGCCCAGAGGTCTTGACCGACCACGAATCAGGCGTACTGTAATAATCAAATATAAAACTACGCACGCACATACGAGCAGCCATTTGCCCGCCGCTGGCAGCGCTCACTCCATCAGCGACAACAGCTGCAATACCTTTCGTATACGATGAAACCGCGTCGGGCACCTCAACCCCAACGCAGTCTTCATTTTGCTGTTTTAACCCCGCTCGGGAGCATTGACCCACCGAAACCTTCAGCGCTGATTCGATGGGTGCTGTCGTAATCATAAATTCTTAAGAAACTTCAATAAGCTCCACTGAGCCATCCGGCATCACTTCCGCCGTATGCCCCGCTGGCTCTTCTAAGAAATAGGTTGCAATGAAGCCAATAGAACTTGAGCCAGCAATGATCAAGAAGAACGTGGAAGCATCAACAAAAGAGAAAATAGTTAAAAACACCACGGCTCCAACATTTCCATACGCTCCAGCCATGCCAGCAATCTGACCCGTCACGCGGCGTTGCACCAATGGCACCATAGCAAATACCGCCCCTTCACCAGACTGAACAAAGAAAGAACACATCATGGTTGCCGCAACCGCCACCGGAATTGCCCAACTGCTATCAATCTGGCTCATCGTGAAATAACCAACCGCCAAACCTACCATGAAGATCATCATCGACTTTCGACGACCAAATTTGTCCGAAATCAAGCCGCCTGCCGGGCGTGCTACCAAATTCATAAATGCAAAACCAGAAGCTAACAAACCAGCCTTCACGGGTGACAGATCGAAAGTCTCCATAAAAAACAATGGCAACATAGAGACTACCGCCAACTCTGACCCAAAGGTCACAAAGTAGTTAAGATCTAATATAGCAACTTGCTTGAACTTATATCGAAACATCTCAGGAACCCCACCTTCTTTGAGCATAGTCTTGTTCACACGGTAAATTTAACTCACCTGAAAGACGAAAAGACATGCGAGTGCCAGATATATCACATTGACCACACTTTGAGTCAGCAGCTTCACGCCAGCAGGTGAAAGCTTCCACGCTAACACCGCAAGCGCCGCATACATGGGCACCGTCATAATCAATAAGAAATAGAAATCGCGTCGATCACTCACCTCCATGCCACCACTCTTCTTCGGCTTAAAGTAAGTCGCTCCCTCAGGCGTATCACGCGCAACAATGTAATAGAACACACCATAACTCGATGCGATAACCGCAGTACAATAGAGTGCATACCTCCACCCATTTTCACCTCCAAACGCCAATGCAATGGATGGAATAGCCATAGCCGCAGCCGCAGAACCAAAGTTCCCCCAACCACCATAAATCCCCTCAGCGAGACCAACTTGCCGCGCCGGAAACCATTCACCCACCATACGAATACCAATTACAAAACCAGCCCCAACAAACCCCATGCAAAAACGCGCAATCGCAAGTTACTCGTACGATTGAGCCGATGCAAACCACGCACACAAACCACCAGACGCTAACAACAACGTACTGTAAGTTTTGCGAGGCCCCAACTTATCAACCAGCATCCCAACAATCACTCGGGACGGTATGGTCAATGCCACATTCACAATCAGCAATGCCTTCCATTGCGCTTTAGTTAAATCAAACGCCTCCGAAATAATTTTACCGAGAGGTGCATGGTTAAACCAAACCACAAAGGTGATAAAAAAAGCCACCCAAGTAATGTGTAGAGTACGAATGCTCGGGTCCTTCAGATTGAGTACATTGAGTTTATCAGTGTTGTTCACGCTCTACATGAAAGCAATGCATATGCTAGATCCCGTCCAGACACAAAAACACGAATCATGATAAACATGATTCGTGTTCATGAATAAAACTTATTGGAGGAAACTACTAAGCGACAACCCCCATCGCCTTATCAGCGAGATCTTGAATTTGCTCTTTGTGCATGAATCCCATTGTCTCACCACCTGAGAAAACTCGAGTCCCCCCCTTGATATGAGATCGCTGCTCCAAGAAGGCCAAGAGGTGCTCTCGATACGTGAAAAACTTCGGATCGTTAAAAACCTCCTCCCGGTTCCTAGGGCGCGGAAAATCAATTTCTAAAATCTCCCCCAAGCCCGCCCTGGGACCGTTAGACATCATCACACAACGATCCGCCATGAAAACCGCCTCATCCACATCGTGAGTCACTATCATCGCAGTAAGCTTTTCACGCTCTAAAATATCAATGATCACATCCTGAAGCTCCATTCGAGTCAGTGAGTCGAGGCGCCCAAATGGCTCGTCTAGCAAAAGCACCTTCGGCTGCAGAGCAATTGCCCGAGCAATCCCTACGCGCTGCTGCATCCCACCAGACAACTCACGGGGATACTTTTTCATAGAGTCTGCCAAGCCCACAACTGATAATGAATGCTCAACTATCTGTCGCTGTGTTGCCTTATCCACATGCGGGTACACATTCTTCACCCCTAGCATAACATTGCTGTATGCCGTCATCCACGGCATCAAACACGGCGCCTGGAACACAACAGCACGATCAGGACCTGGACCATCAATTTCCTTATCCCCCACGATGATTCCACCACCAGAGATCTCATTCAATCCAGCTAACATCGTCAATACAGTCGACTTGCCACATCCAGAGTGGCCAATCAGAGAGATAAACTCACCTTCCTTAATGTTGAGGTTAAAGTCTTCCACAACCCGAAATGGATCGCCATATGGATTTGGATATTCCTTGATGAGGTTCGATATCTCAACAAACTTCGAATTCGTTTTACTAGTCATGGCTTAGGCAGATTTGTTGCTAGAAACTGGGTTTTGCTTAAAGGTCGGCGCCAACACCGGTGGCGCAAAACTCTTAGGAACCACTTTAGGCATCGGAATGATCTCTCCCCCCAACTTCTTACTCTCCTTGTTGAGCCCCATCATGAAGCTCGTAATCTCAGACTTGAGCCGCATAAACTCAGGGTGATCATTTAAGGTGTGACGATCGCGTGGACGGGCCATATTGACCGTAAATTCATCAGACAATGTCGCCCCAGGACCCATAGTAAGCGGCACAATACGATCAGCCATCAACACCGCCTCATCCACATCATTGGTGATCATCACCACAGTGCGCCTATCCTTCTCCCATATGTTGAGAATCTGATCCTGTAACTCCGAGCGTGTTAGCGCATCCAGGGCTGAAAGCGGTTCATCCAACAAAAGAACTTCTGGGTCGAGCGAAAGCGTACGCGCTAACGAAGCACGCTGCCGCATTCCTCCAGATAACTCATGCGGCTTCTTATCGAAGGCGTGATCTAACTTCACCATTTTCACATAGTGCTGAGCACGCTCTCGCAGATCTTTTTTAGCAATCTTAGGCTCCACTGCTTTGATCGCGAGCTCAACATTCTCCACCACACTTAACCAAGGTAACAAAGAATAGTTTTGAAACATCAACCCAAGATCAGGCCCCGGCTCCTTAACACTCTCCCCCTTGAAGCACACATCCCCAGTCGTAGGTTTCTGCAAACCTGAAAGCAAGTTCATCAAGGTGCTCTTACCTGCACCTGAGAAACCAATCACAGCCACAAACTCATTCTCTTTAACCTTCAAATTAAGATCGGTAAGTACGTCTGTACGGTTCGATGGCGGACCAAAACTCACCGACGCGTTTTCTATCTCTAATATAGCCATTTCCTTAACCCTTCTAACTTAAACACTCACAGAACCTTCAAATGTCACCATGCGCTGAAACACAATCATGATACGGTCGAGAATCAACCCAATGATACCTACTAAAAATACAACCACCATCATCTTAGCCAAGGAGTCAGAAGCCCCATTGTTGAATTGATCCCACACAAACTTACCAATCCCCTCAGAGGATGAAAGAAGCTCTGCAGCAATCAACACCATCCAACCAACTCCAAGAGAAATCCTCAGACCTGCGAAGATCAATGGAAGTGCAGATGGAATCACAATCTTGAATAGTCGTGAGAAAAAACCAAGCTTCAGAACTCGAGCCACATTCATGTGATCCTTGTCGATCGATGCCACTCCCAATGCTGTGTTAGCCAATGTCGCCCAGAGTGAACACAGCGCGACAGTCACCGCTGACGCTATGAATGCCGGGTTAATCTTGTACTCACCTAAAAATGGAAGATCCCACAGAAACTCAATGAATGGGTTGTTATCAGGGTCCGGAATCAAACCTGAAACAATGATCAATGCAATCGGCAACCACACAATCGGTGACACCGGCTTAAAAATGGCAATAAATGGTGTCATTGCCGCCATAAATGTAGAATTAAGCCCACAGAGGATACCAATGGGAATCGCGATCGCTGTACCAATGATGAAGCCCGTAAACACACACAGAATCGAGCGCTTCACCTGGTACCAAATCGTCGCTGGTTGCGCATACTCTGATTCTTCCATCTTCCCAAGGCGTGATTCAGCTTTCGCTATAGAACGCGCCTTGTCATAAGCAGCCTTACCTGTAAGCCCCAAGAATTCCTGGTTACTCTCGCTAATCTTCCCTGTTGCAGATTCAATTTGAATTGCCTTATTGCGATCACCTAACAGCTCTATCTGCTTCTTCAAGAATTGCTCTTCCTCTGCAGCCAATGTCTGCTCCAGGAGAGCACTGGCGACTGCTGGGCTCTTCACCTCACGTATCTTATCAATCTCCTTCTTAAGAGCACTAAGCTCTTCCTTCTCAGCATTGTATAACTCCTCTGCTGCCACCACTTCTTTAAGGTACGCATCATACGCTGCCGCATCCCCAGCCGGCAACTGATCAGCCTTGGCTATCAAGGCCTCCTTTCGCTCAGCAGCTGCAACCTTATATTCCTCTTTCTTTGCCTTATAATCCTTATCAAGCGGCTCTATTAGCGCTTGCGTCTCAGCATCCACAGCTTCCTTAGCCTCGGTGACCGCAGCATTAGCATCTGCAACCTTAACCTTAACAGCTTCTAACTTCTGCTCGGACGCAGCCAACCTACTCTCACGTTCTTCACCAGTGAGCTCATAGGCCACCTTCTTCATTTGCTCGCGCTCCGCATGTGTATCAATCGCCTTGTACCCACTCCATGTCTGAGACGGGTTAGGTAGCGTCCCAGACTTTGTCTGAATACTCCCCGATGTCACATGCCACAAAATAAGGAAGGCGATCACACCAAACACTGGAACCAAAATCCATTGGCCAATCTTTTGTAACTGCACCTTAGGCTCCTCACCGTAACACAAACGCACCACCGGCGCTAAAAAGGTCAAACCAGTGAGGTCGATCAGCTTGAGTAGACTGTATTTTATCTTTGTTAGAAACTTCATGAGATACTTTATCGAGTTGGCATACTCATCAGCAAACTCCAGACCATCAGCCATTAGTTCCACTCATGATTGCAGTGAATCGAGCTCCACCCCCCGAAAACAACCTCCTCCCTAGCAAAAGACAAAATGGGCCACCCCAATTGGAGTGACCCACTTTATTTTGGTAATGAATAACAGATGGCACCGTTAGGATTCAGGATCCTTCAAGCCTATGGTGTGACTATTGAGGTACTTCACTGGCTCCTTACCATTGTACTCAACTCCGTCGATAAATTCAGTTGTAGGCGCCTTGAAACCATCGGTATCCCATGGGAACAATTTCTCCTCTACCTTCCCTTCCTCAACCAACATTTTTGCAGCCTTCAAGTATACTTCAGGCTTATAGACACTTTTTGCGGTCTCAAAGTACCACTCCTTGCTCTTAGGCTCGGAAATTTGCCCCCAGCGACGCATCTGCGTAAGAAACCAGATGCCATCAGAATACCATGGGTAGGTTGCAAAATCTTTAAAGAACACATTGAACTCAGGCATCTCCCGCTTGTCGGTCTTCTGAAAATAAAAGTACCCAGTCATGGAGTTTTTGATCACGTCGTAGTCAGCACCCACATAATCAGAACGCGACAAAATACGAGCCGCCTCCTCACGGTTCACAAGCTTGCCATTCGCATCCTTCTCATCAAGCCATTTGCCAGCCAAGATTAGCGCCTTCGTCACAGCGAGGTACGTTTGTGGATTCTCGTCAGCCCACACCTTGGAGACACCAAACACCTTCTCTGGGTTATTCTTCCAGATATCGTAGTTAGTAGTGACTGGCACACCGATCCCTTTAGAGACAGCCTGTTGATTCCATGGCTCACCCACGCAATACCCCTGAATATTACCTGACTCGAGGGTCGCTGGCATCATGGGTGGCGGAGTTACCGACAATTCGACTTGCGCGTCGGTACGACCTCCAACGTCACTCTTAGTGTACATCCCTGGATGAATGCCTGATGCCGCTAACCAGTAACGCAATTCGTAGTTGTGCGTGGATGTAGGAAACACCATACCCATTTGCAGCTTCTCACCCTCATCGAGCTTTTCTTCTACAATCGGCTTCAAAGCAGCTGCAGAGATCGGGTGCGGTGGCGTATCCGTATCAAGCTTAGAGTCATTCTCCTGCATCTGCTCCCAGATATTATTAGATACGGTAATCCCATTACCATTGAGGTCCATCGTGAAGGCTGTGATAATGTGCGCTTTTGTGCCAAAACCGATGGTCGCAGCCAATGGCTGACCTGAGAGCATGTGCGCTCCATCCAAGTCACCTGAAATCACATTATCCAGAAGCGTCTTCCAGTTAGGTTGAGCAACCACATCTACCTGCAGCCCCTCGTCCTCAAAGAACCCTTTCTCCTTAGCAATCACGATCGGCGCACAGTCAGTGAGCTTAATAAATCCAAACTTCAAGGCGTCCTTTTCCACGTCTAGTTGCTCAGCATACAGCACCGAACTAGCGCAGCCCCCCACTAATAGAGCGAGAGTTCCAACTTTTTTGATAAACGAATGCGTCTTCATAATTTGTAGTCACCCACCATTCAGCACCGACCGTGCCACCCACCCCCATGTTCAGACCATCATTTCGATGAAATTGATTCATCATGAAATCTGGTACGCATTTTGCTGAATCCCATTTACCCCCCACCCTACCAATTGAAAATTCCTCCAACCACCTCGCCATGACACTACCCGAAATTAGACAGCTCAAAATCTTCATCGCTCTGGAGGAAACCCGTTCGTTCACAGCTGCAGCGAACAAAAACTTCATCACCCAGTCCGCCGTATCCCACTCAATTAAGTCACTTGAGAAACAACTCGATTGCTCACTGATAGAGCGCATGGGTAAACGCATCACCCTCACCCCCTATGGGGAAGTTTTCCTCCACCATGCCAAACGAGTCATCAACGAGCTGGAAACCTCACTCACCAAAATTGAAACACTCAAACACTGGGGGTATTCATCGATCCGCGTCGGCGCATCAGACACAATCTGCCAGTACATCCTCCCACAAGTGCTCAAAGAATTCGCCAAGAAGCACCCAAAGTGTGAAGTCACCGTTGACCTTGGCGACACTCCCGAGATGCAAAAGAAATTAGCACACGGAATGCTAGACCTCGCCATTGGCATCCACCTAGCTCCCGCTGATAATAACTTCATCTTCACACCGCTTGCCGAAGACTCACTATGCTTCATCACAGCAAGCGACCATGATTGGGTTTCTCGACAAACGAACCGCGGCGGCTCACTAAAAGATGTGCGCCTCATCGCCTATAGCGCTGAAAGCGAAACCATGCGTCTCATCACAAAACACTTCAACGACAACACCGTCAAATACCGCCACCCCCTCACCCTCGGCAACATGGAGGCCATTAAAGAAATGACTATGCAAGGGCTTGGTGTCGGAATCGTTCCACCCTGGGTTGCTAAACGGGAATTCACCAGCGGCAAACTCATCGCCCACACTATCTCAAACCCTGCACCTAAACGCTCCTGGGGAATCTTCTCCAACAGCGGAAAAACCTTCTCACTTCCAGAAGAAGATTTCATTTCCATCTGCAAACTTGAACTCAATAAAGCAATCCACAGTGGGCGCGAGTTAGAACACGCTATTTAAACTCCATCTCACTCCCCCCAACACAAATATGAATTATCTTCATTAATGTGATGCACCCAACGCGGCCCCACACTCAGGACTTTGGCACATCCGTTGCTGAACCTGAGCCGTTATGAATAAAAAAATTCTATTCTCACTGACTGCCCTCACTCAAGCGACTGCTATCGCAGGCACACCTGTTGAAACACCTACAGAAACCACTGAAGATTGGTTTAAATTCTCTGTAGAAGCACGAGCTCGAGTGGAGCAACGTAAACAACAGGGCCTCGATAACTCATGGGCTGGAACCTTCAGAATCCGCCCAGGATTCTACCTCGGTAAAGAAGAAGGCTTCGCCGCCTTTGCACAAACCGAACACACACTCGCCTTCATTGACGATTACCAAACTGGCACCCCTCAATCCTCGCGATTCACCCCCTACACCCCCGGAAACACCCCTATCGCAGACCCTGAGAACAACGAACTCAATCAGCTCTACGGTCAATATAAAGGCTATGGAGCTCTTGCTAGAGTCGGCCGTCAACGCCTCATCTACGACAATGCTGCATTCATCGGCAACGTAGGCTGGAGACAGAATGAACAAACCCTTGATGCCGGTCTCATCGACTACGGCAAAGACGCATTCAAAGTTAAATACGCCTACGCTAACCGTGTGAACCGCATCTTTGGAGCAGATGCAGCAGGCCCAGTGAAAGCACTCAAAGGTGACGCCCATCTCTTCAATGGATCCTACAGCTTCGGCGAACACGCCTTCACCGGCTATGTCTACCTCATGGACTTCTCAGAGCTCCAGTTCGCTCGCGCAAGCAATAATACCTACGGTGGCTTCTTCGACTTCGATGTCTGCAATGGGAAACTCCACACCGAGTTCGCCTACCAAACCGAAGCTGGCAACCAGGCAAGCTATGAGGATGTATACGGTCACGCTTTCTACGCAAACAAAGTCAGCAACTTCTCCTACAACTTTGGCGTAGAATACCTCGGCCAAGACTTCGTAACACCTCTGGCTACGGTTCACGCATTCAATGGTTTCGCTGATGTATTCATCGCCGATAGACTGGGCCTAACCTCAGGATCTAACCAATGGAATGGCCTCACTGACTTCTACGCCACCCTTGGAACTAAAATTCCTGGCGACATCGCACTCAAAGGCTTCGTACACGGCTTCTTTGATAAGAATGTCGACCAATTCTACGGATTCGAATTCGATGCAGTCGCCGCAAAAAAACTTCGAGACGACCTCAAAGCCATCGCTAAATACGCCTACTTCTTCGGCGACAATGACGCCCAAAACAAGTTCGACGACAATGTTGCTCAGTTCTCCGTAGAACTTAACTACACCTTCTAACCACCCCCATTCTCTCCGAGAGAGGCACATAAACCAGAAACAGCATTCACCCGATTCATGACTCCGATTCATGGGTCGGGTGTTTTTATGGCACGTCACTTGCTCAACTAAGATCAACGAAGCACATTTATGAAAGAAAGAATCATTGTTATCGGCAACGGTATGGTTGGCTACAAATTCTGTGAACGACTCATAGAAAAAGATACCAACAAAAAATTTAAAGTCATCACCTTCTGCGAAGAACCACGCCCAGCATACGACCGCGTCCACCTCTCAGAATACTTCTCAGGTAAGTCCGCCGAACAACTCAGTATGTCACCACTCGATTGGTACGAGAAAAATGACGTAGAGATTCATATCGGTGAGAAAGTCACCCAAATCGACAAAGAAGCCAAACGCGTCATCTCTTCCTCAGGTAAGGTCATCGAGTACGACAAACTTGTCATAGCCACTGGCTCATCACCCTTCGTCCCACCAGTACCCGGCATCGATAAACAAGGAGTCTTCGTCTACCGCACAATCGAAGACCTCGATGCCATGAAGGAATTTTCCACAAACGCAAAATCCTGCGCCGTCATCGGCGGTGGCCTCCTCGGTCTCGAAGCTGCCAAAGCAGCCCAAGACCTTGGCCTCAAAACTCATGTCATTGAATTCGCTCCCCGCCTCATGCCAAGACAGCTCGATGAGACTGCAGGCATTCTCCTTAAGGACATTATTGAGGAACGTGGCATCAAGGTGCACCTGAGCAAATCGACATCTAACATTACAGGTGACACACATGTCGAAAAAATGGAGTTCGCCGATGGATCTGAGCTCAAGGTCGACATGATCATTGTCTCAGCAGGCATTCGCCCAAGAGATGAACTCGCTCGCGAGGCATCCATCACCGTTGGCCCACGCGGTGGAATCGAAGTCGACAGCTACCTTCTAACAAGCGATCCTAATATCTTTGCCATTGGTGAATGTGCACTCTACCAAGGAATGATTTATGGCTTGGTCGCCCCTGGTTACCAAATGGCTGACGCTGTCAGTGACCTCCTCATGGGTAAGGAAGCCACCTTCGAAGGCGCTGATATGTCCACAAAGCTAAAACTCATCGGTACTGATGTTGCTAGCTTTGGAGCCATTGAAATCCCTGAGGGTTCAAATGCACGCGAAATCATTATCAATGACACCCACAACAAGCTCTTCAAAAAGCTAGTCGTATCTGAAGATGGTAAAAAACTCCTCGGTGGAATCCTCGTTGGTGACGCCAGCGCCTATGGCTCACTCCATCAAATGTATATAAATGAAATGGAGATCAAGGGTGACCCAATCCAGCTCATCCTTCCCGCCTCCGACGGTGAACCTGCTGGAGCAGGCGTCAATGACCTTCCAGACACCGCACAAATCTGTTCCTGTGAAGCGGTGACCAAAGGCGCAATATGTGGCGCCATCGAAAAGGGTTGTTCCTCTGTCGCTGAACTCAAAGCCTGCACAAAGGCTGGCACTGGTTGTGGAGGGTGCGTCCCCCTCATGACCGACCTCTTCAAAACCAAGATGAAAGAGTCGGGAGTGGAAGTGAGTGATCGCCTATGTGAACACTTCGACCTCTCGCGTAAAGAAATGTACCAAGTCGTGCGCGCCACGGGCATCAGATCGTTCAATGAGTTATTAGAAAAGCATGGCTCAGGCTTGGGTTGCGAAATCTGCAAACCGGCAGCCGCCTCCATCCTCGCATCAGTCTGGAATGACCCCATTCTTAATAATGCCCCGCTACAAGACTCTAACGATGCTTTCCTAGCCAATATCCAACAGGATGGCACCTACTCCGTCATCCCTCGTATTCCTGGTGGTGAAATCACCCCTGACAAACTCATCGTCATTGGCGAAGTCGCTAAAAAGTTTAACCTCTATATGAAACTTACTGGTGGTCAACGCATCGACCTCCTCGGAGCACGCGCCCACCAACTCCCAGCCATTTGGAGAGAATTGATCGACGCTGGATTCGAATCAGGCCACGCATACGGAAAAGCACTCAGAACCGTCAAATCATGCGTAGGCTCCACCTGGTGCCGATTCGGAGTACAAGATTCTACCACCCTCGCTATCGACATCGAAAAACGCTACCGCGGAATCCGTTCGCCCCATAAGCTCAAATCCGCTGTCTCTGGTTGCACACGCGAATGCGCTGAAGCACGATCCAAAGACTTTGGGATCATCGCTACTGAAAAAGGTTGGAACCTCTACGTCTGCGGCAACGGCGGGATCACTCCCCGCCATGCCGACCTCTTCGCTACCGACCTCGATCGCGAAACACTCATCAAGTACATCGACCGCTTCCTCATGTACTACATCAAAACTGCCGATAAGTTGGAACGCACCTCAACCTGGATGACAAAACTCGAGGGCGGCCTCGAACACCTTCAAGATGTCGTCATCAATGACTCGCTCGGAATCTGCGAGGAACTCGAAAAACAAATGGCTCACCTCATCAATACCTATGAATGTGAATGGAAAAATGCCATCGAGGATCCAGAAAAACTCAAACGCTTCAAGCATTTCCAAAACTCTGACGATGTAGACGAAACCGTCGAATTCGTTGACCTCCGTGGCCAGATCTGCCCCGCCCGCCTCAATGAATCCACTGAAGAAGAATCCGGCGAGCTCGCTAATGCTTAGTTATAAATGTATTGAATGCCACTCAGCCCCGTCACTGGACAAAGCAATTTATCCACACGCTCTAACACAATAACAAATCAATCTCATGATCACTCAAACCACTTGGACAAATGTCGGCCCAGTCGAGAACTTCCCGCTCCACCTCGGGAGCTGTGTAAAAATCGGTTCGAAACAAATTGCCATCTTCCAACTCCCAACCCAACAGAAATGGTATGCCGTCCAAAACTACAATCCGCAAAACCAACGCATGGTACTTTCACGCGGACTCACTGGTGATGCCGATGGCACCCCCATCGTCATTTGCCCGCTTCACAAGTACCGCTTTGCTCTGGACTCCGGCACTTGCCTTACCGACGCAAACTATTGCTTGGATACATTCCCCATCAAAGAACAAGATGGTGCACTCCTAATCGAAGCATAACATTCTTCACCACCCGTCGTGCTGTCGGCATCACAGCATTTTGCCTAATATGCGCCTAACTCTATCACATAGGGTTAGGCGCTTTTTTTCACAGAACTATAGCGCTCAAACGCTCATCCTGAACCGCCCTAGCTAAACTTGCGCTCAATCTCCTTGAGAGAAATATGCACTAATGTCGGACGTCCGTCCGGAGTACAATAGGGCAAATCACATTCAAATAGCTGCGCTAATAAATGCTCAGCACCCTTCCTTTGGCAAACTTCATTCCAAGCGGCACGCTTCGCTAATTTTTCAGCAAAAACCTCAAAAGCAAGTGACTTCCCACGCTTCCCTCCCACCGTCTCGACTAATTCATCAATCAAGGACATCACAAAGGCTCGCGGATCCTTGGCGCTCAACACTGCTGGCATACTGCGCACTTGAAGCGTACCGCCACCAAATGGCTCAACCCGTATCCCCGCTTCCGTAAAGTTCTCCAGATTCGTCATGACCACATCCAAATCATGAGCATCCAAGTCGATCAACTCAGGAACTAACAAACCTTGAGATTCAATATCATCAACATCCTCCCCAGCAAACCCCTCATAGACAATACGCTCACGCGCCGCCTTAGGATCTAGCAATACGAGACCATCTTCGCCCTGTAGCAGGAGGTATCTATCGTGCAGTGTCGAGAGTATCGTAAATTGCGGTCCAACACTTTTCTCGACTTCGACCAATTCTTGCTGCTTCACAACAGGTGTCCTGACAAATGGCTTGGGAGCCTCAGTCCGAGGCTTCTTCACATCAACCACCTTCTTCACCTCCTCAGCTGGTTCATTTCTTACCTCCACAACAGCCCTAGACACCTCCTCCGAGGGTTTGGGGCGAACAGGTATAGCGTCCCCAGTCTTGCGTGAGATAATTTTGGGGGCGCCACGCAATGCAGCTGGCTCTACAGGCACAGAAATTGCCTCCTCGACCGCACTCAACACTAACTGTCGCACCTCTAAAGGCTTATGAAACCTAACCTCCTTCTTCGCTGGGTGCACATTCACATCAACCAATGACGGATCCATCTCAATCCACAACCAGGCAGAGGGATTCAAGTTGTCTGCTACCGCCCCTTTGAAGGCATCCTTCAAGGCTCTGCTGATAGCGGGATCCTCAATCGGCCTCCCATTTAAGAAAACAAATTGCTGCCTCCTTCCCTTGCGCGCAAATTCAGCCGGCAATACATAGCCGTGAACCGCCATCCCGTACGCTTCCTTCACAGGAACCTCAATTAACTTTCTGCCAGCCTCACCACCCGCAATCCCAGAGATGCGCGTGCGCTTATCAGGCGTGGAGGGTAAATCAAATACCGTCCGACCATCTTTGCGCATCGTGAAACGCACCTCTGGCCATGCCAACGCATGCAACTTCACTTGATGTTCAACATGCGCACTCTCAGTAGACTCCGCCCGCATGAACTTCCGCCGCGCAGGCACATTGAAAAATAATTGCCTCACCTCAAACACAGTACCTGCCTGTAAGCCCGCCACCTTCACTTCTTTCACAATCCCACCATCCACAATGACCTCCGTCCCTTCCACCGCATCATGCTCACGCGTGGCCAATCGGAACTTTGAGACAGATGCTATACTCGGCACAGCTTCTCCACGAAATCCCATCGTCGTGATAGCTGAGAGTTGCTTGGCATCTTTCAATTTACTCGTAGCATGCCGCTCCAAGCACATCAAAGCATCCTCTTTCCCCATTCCCGATCCATCATCCGTCACCTTGATCAAACTCGCTCCCCCCTTCTGAATCTCCACCTCCACCGAGCGCGCACCCGCATCCAGAGCGTTCTCAACCATTTCCTTAACCACGCTGGCAGGACGCTCTACTACTTCCCCCGCCGCCACCTGGCTTGCGAGCACATCCGGTAATATCGAGATCTTTGGCATCGGCCATGAGACTGGCAGCCATCCCCCCAGAAACAATCACGAACTTCCGAAATCCTCAGTCCCAATCCAACCCAACCCAACCAGCTCAATATGAATATCTTTCTTGTACGGCTTCACCGTCACCACTTCTACCTCCAGAGCAGCTGGGTCAAACTTTCGTTCTAATGCTTCAATATCCATCCTCAAATCCTCACGTAATTCTCTCATCGCCTCCTCCACTTCTACCACCTTCACCTCAGCTCTTTCTACATCACGCTGTTGCTGTATCGCCCTGCTAGCAGATCTTGCACTCGCTGCACCACCGCGCAGTGATCCCCCACGACGCTTTGATCCTAGCAAAGCCCCAAACAAAGTATCCAAAACTCTTGAGCCCGCATCAATCTTTGCCGATTGCGCCTGCGCTCGCTCTCTATCCAATGTTGCTATAGCCCTGCTCAGCTGGCCTGATTTGCTGCGCAGCTTAACATCAATCTTCTCCTGAAGCTTCTCTATCGCCATGTCTCTCTCTTCGCGCGCCCGATGCACTAAACTCCCACGAAATGCGCCTTCTTGCGCCCCAATATCAGAATAAGAATCTAACAAAGGAGCGTACAATACTACAGCACGCTCACTTCGATAGATTTGCTCCTCCCAGTCCTTTTCAAGAGTCTGATAGTTAGAACGCGACATAGCATATCCCGGCAACGGCTCAAATGTCCCACCCGCCTCCGGCTCCTTAGCAAATTCCTGTGGTGGCACATCAAGCTCACTCTCCCAATCAATTCCATCCTCACCAATAGGGTTGATCACGCGCAACACACGCTCCCCCTCAGCTCCAGACTTACGATGGTGAAAGTACACTTTCGCCTGGCGTATCAGATAAGGACTGTATTGCCCGCCCCCTGAAAAATAACAATCCACGCCACTTTCAACATGAGGCGGCAACTCTAAACTCGCACTAATCGCTTTCCCCTTTGGCAAACGCATCTCCCTTTTTACCTCATTCCAACACTCTCGCTTCGCATCCATCAGGCTCTGAATCTGCCTACGAGTCAGTGGCCCACAAAGGTAGTGCATCACCCAACGAACGTGAAACAATAGAGGCCCAGATGCATGCACATTATGCATCAGAAAAACGCGCTTCCCTAAGCCAGAAAGTAATTCCTCCATCTGTGCTCTATCAAAGCCCCCTCCTGCTGAGGATGCTCCCTGAAGCCCGTCTAAAACTCGCATCTTGTCACGTTCAGTCTGTAGTCGCCCAAGCCACCATGTCCCAATATTCGAGAGCGCCTTATAATCCAGATCTACTGGATTCTGCGTAGCTAACAATGCCCCCAAGCCAAAAGCGCGACCTTGCTTGAGAATTGTCATCAATGGCTTCTTGCTCGCAGGATTTGCTGTCGGCGGAAGATATCCATAAATCTCATCCATGTAGAGTAAAGCGCGCAGACTCGTGGTGCCACTCTGCCTCCTCATCCACGACAACATCTTGTTCAGCAACAAACTCACAAAAAACATCCGCTCACTGTCATCTAAATGCGCAATCGAAAAAATCGATATCCTCGCCCTGCCATCACTTTGGTATAAGAAGCGATCAATATCCATACTAGGACCTTCCATCCACGCGCCAAAACTCGGCGATGCCAACAAGTTATTGAAGCGAACTGCCAGCTCTTGGCGCTTCTTCCCAGAACAATAAGAATCCAAATCAATCACCCCAATTTTATCAAAAGGTGGGGACAGAATAGCCCGAATCACCCCCTCCAAACTAAGGCTCATTCCACGCTCCCAATAATGAGTGAAAAGCTTCCCTAATAACACTGACTCAGGACTCTGAGCTTCATCAACATCAAGTCCTGCCAATGCTAACAAGGAACTCACAGTGCTCTCCACGTACTCGGCATACAACTCACCATCATCTATGACCTCATGAGCTGGTGGTGATAAGTCACCTAGCAATGAGACAGGCACCCCAGCCTGACTACCCGGCGTGAAAATAGTAACATTCACGTTCTCTTTAAAATAGCGCACCCGATCCGCTGACTGCCCCCATTGCTCCAAACCTTCTTTCCACATTGTTGCCACTCCCTCCGCATACTCTCCTACATTTTCTCCCTTTCTCAGAGCATCCTCCTCACTCACCCAGGGGCGGAAATCTTCTCCCCTAAACTCCGGAAAACTAAGCATCAAATTCGCAATATCCCCCTTTGGATCAATCACGATCGCCGGGATATTATCCATACCCGCCTCTTCTAACAAGCTCATGCACAAACCAGTCTTACCTGAACCCGTCATCCCCAACACCACACCATGGGTCACTAGATCCTTCGAGTCGTACAATACAAGTTCCTCACTCACCTTCCTCGATGGATAGTCCCACTCCTTGCCAAGATAAAAGGCTCCTAACTTTTCAAACTCTGACTGTGAAATATCCATCCTCTAGCAATACGTCCACTCCCTCAGTGCTGCAAGAAAACTCATCTTCCATCTCACTTACTGCTTTGCAAATTCGCCTCGATTGCCTCCAATAACACTATCTTGAGTCATTCAATAACAGCACCACCTCGAGCATGGGCAGAAATTAACCTCAGCGCTCTACTCAAAAACTTAGCCTTTATCAAACAGCACTCCAATCAAGCTGTCATGGCCGTTCTAAAAGCCGGTGCTTATGGACATGGTATCGAAGCCATCGCTAGCGCCCTCGATAACCAAAATCTCGCCTACTTCGGCGTAGCCAGTGTCATCGAAGCTCGCAAACTCACACAGGCTCAAATCAATACCCCCATCTACCTCCTCGGACCCACATTCCCAGAGGAACGACCAGAAATCGTCCACAACCGCTGGACCCCCTGCATCTCATCCATCGATGAAGCCGAACACTTTAACCAACTCAATTCAGGAAACACTCCAATTGTAGTGCACATTACAGTCGATACTGGCATGGGCCGCGGCGGCTTCCTCCCGATGGCTCTGCCAGGAGCAATCAGCCGTATCCAACAATTACCTAACATTCAAATTGAAGGAATTGGCTCCCACCTACCAAGCGCGGATGAAGACCGTGACTTTACACTCAAACAATTTGCTAGCTTTGAAGCCGCTGTAAGATCAAACAAGGCAAAGTATATCCACCTATCTAACTCTGCTGGCCTTCTCGACTACTCTAACACTGCCACCAACCTCGTACGCCCCGGGCTCATGCTCTATGGTATTTCCCCCATCCCGAAATACCAACACCACTTAAGCCCCGTTATGACGCTCAAGTCACGCGTCTCCCTCGTACGCACCCTGCCCGCTGGACATGGCATATCCTATGGCCGCGACACCATTCTCGATCAGGACACACGCGTGGCCACAATTGGAATTGGCTATGGCGATGGCTACCCACGTGCCGTTTCCAACACCAATGCAAAAGTGCGCATTCGCGGCACATTATGCCCGCTCCTTGGTCGAGTCACCATGGACCAAATCATGGTCGATGTCAGTAAGCTCCCCGATTGCACCCCAGGAGATGAGGTCGAATTGTTTGGCCCTAACATCCTTGTTTCAGACATAGCAAAAGCAGCAAATACAATCCCATGGGAGGTCCTCACAGGAATCACCCCCAGAGTCACACGCACTTATACCACTTCGTGATTCAAATGTGACTATGATGATTATGAGGGGGGTAATTGGAAGGCGATGATTGAAGAGTCCCGCACGCGCGGGATGACTCAGCTGCCAACGCAACGAGGTGCCAAATCAGCCTAAAAGCACGCCATTTTCTTACACAGATCGGTTGATTTCACCCATCAAGTGAATCGTACTCGATCACTGGTGCGCTTAACTCGGCATAAAAATCCCGCCCAGCCAACTCACTGAGTGCACGCAATTCCGCTTCGAGCACCTTCCAAGCAACTTGCCCGTCTTTTTCAGCTCTGCCACAGTGCGTACATGACGCAAAGCCCGGATAGTCATCAGCCTTCTGTGGGTCGTTATCAATGCTCACCAATGTCAGCACCGGCCTAGGCCGCTCAGCCGATTTGGGCAAAATAACTAATGGATGAATCCAACAGGTTAACGGCTTCAAAAACCAATCACCAAGACCATCTTCCATACACAAGCGCTGAATACCACAACGACCCTCACGGTCTAAAAACACACAGCGGCTGCGTTCAAAATGCTTCGGAAAGTCAACAGCCAATTCACCCTCTTCAGTAGGCCTTACCTGAGTCTTACGCGCTTTCCCACCTCTCACACTCACCACCACCTCGTCTGGCAAACGTAATCCATAACCCTCAAAACGCTCCGCTTGTGTCTCGACTAACCATTCCACACCGCGAGCCTCTTCCTCAGATAAATACACCCCATCATAACAACACGTAGCCGAACAACGTGACAAACTACAAGGCTTCAACAACACCTCAAATGCGGCGTGATCCACCAATGCTTCCATCAACTGCATCTTCAAGCCTGCAGCTGTCTCGTGATAATGCGTTATTCCCGACACCTTAATTGAGCCCACTCATTTTCCATAACTCCCAACCACCTTTAAAAACCCTCACATTATAACCGCGATTGTGTAACTTCGACGCCATCACAAACGAATCCTTACACTTCTCACTCTGACAATAGATAACTATTACCTTACCTGAGGATTTTGCAGTATCTAACACCCCCTTAGACTCCTGATAACTTTTATCAAAGGTCTTCAAAGGCAAACTGTGCGCCCCCTCAATATGCCCTAAATTAAAGAAAATAGGCGGCCGCGTATCCAATAGAAAAGCCTGACCACCTTGTTGCATCTCAAAAACTTTCTCGATAGGTATCTCTAAGGCGCGGTACTGAGAGATCACTTCTTCATTCTTTTTCTCCTTCTTTTCCTCCACCACTGGATCAACCGATTCTACCCTCTCTTCCTCAGGCTGAGCACATTGGCTGAGAATAAACCCACCCATACCCAGTGCGATCAATTTGATACATGCTTTCATGAACCCAAGCATATACCACCCCCAACACTACGAGCAAGCCGCATGATTAATACGCACTCACACATTTTCTATCAGGACATACCTCTATCACACACCATCCCTGAAACGCTTCAACAACTCCGCTTGCGAGTGCACCCCGTAAATACGATAGAGTTCTTTGATATACCCAGATACTGTATTTTCCGAAATACCTAATTGATTTGCGATCTCCTTGCGCACTCCCCCAGATAACAATAAATTGAGTATCGTGCGCTGCCTGGGGCTGAGATGCTCCGATCGCGCGTGATCACACAGACTCAAGCTCGCCTCGTGCTGATGAAACCAGTCAACTTGGCTAAGCATCAAATCCATAAGCCTTCTCTCGCGTTCCTCATACAGCGGTTTCTCAAAGTCTCGATAAAGAGCCGCAATACTCATAGAGCCATCCACCATCACCCTTGCTGATAACACTAAGGGTGCAATGTTAGCCGCACGCCATAACGCATAAACATCCTTCTCATAAAACTGGTGATCAGGGTCTATCTCCTGCCTTAGTCGCGTCGTCTGCCTTCCTGCTTTCCCCATAACCTCCTCAATAAATGGCGCATTCAACTCACCCATATCCGCATGCTCAATCGCTTGCAAATACCAAGCAAATCGATCCTCCTCAAAACCACCATGGATGAAATCAACAGCAACAGGCTTATCTCCTGGAACCATCGGCGGCAACAAAGTCCAAACCCAACAATCACTCTGCGTCAGCATCGCTAACTCACGCATCAAACGCACCTTCTTCTGTCGCACTGTTCCATCGAGTATAGCAACCGCACTCATCGCGCGTAGCACACATTCTACATCATGCACGAACTCTCCACCTCCGACCCCTCGTTCACTCACCTCCTGTTTTACTACCTTTTCCATACTCAATTCTCTTCAACTTAACTTTCTATCAAGCGTTCTATACTGAACTGCCTCCATAATGTGGTTCACCCCTATCGATTCCACACCCTCTAAATCAGCCAATGTCCGCGCCACCTTCAATATACGAGTATACGCCCGCGCTGAAAAATGCAGCATCTCCATCGCTTGCTCCAAATACGACACCCCCTCATCATCGAGATGACAATACCTTTCCAACAAACGACTCGGCAATTGGCTGTTGGAATAAACCCGCTCATGCCCAGCATACCGTTCACGCTGCCGTGACCTCGCCGCCACCACTCTCTCCTTAACCTCCGCAGAAGACTCACCTCCTTGCTCATCTCTGAGCTCCTTAAACTCCATCAAGGGAACCTCCACATGAATGTCAATTCTATCGAGCAAGGGCCCACTAACCCTCTGACGGTACTTCTCAATCTGATAGGGTGAACAACGACACTCTCGCTTCACATCACCGTAATACCCACAAGGACATGGGTTTAGCGCAGCCACAAGCATACACTGGCATGGAAATCGCACCGACCCAGAGGCCCTAGAAATACTCACACTCCCATCCTCTAACGGCTGACGTAGCACCTCTAATGTCTGCCTCTTAAATTCGGGTAATTCATCCAGAAATAACACCCCATTATGCGCCAAACTCACTTCGCCAGGCCCCGGGTGCGTCCCCCCACCCAATAAGCCAGCATCTGAGATGGTATGGTGCGGAGATCGGTAAGGCCGCGTCACTTTAAACCGCCCATTCAGCTTCCCCGAAATCGAATGAATTTTCGTCGTCTCGATCGCTTCCTCTAAACTCATGTCTGGCAAAATACCAGCAACGCGCTTTGCAATCATTGACTTACCAGTCCCAGGTGGCCCTACCATCAATAAATTATGCCCTCCCGCTGCCGCCACCTCCAATGCTCTCTTCACATGAAACTGCCCTTTCACGTCACGCAAATCCTCTACAAAATCTGCACTTCCTCCATCGATAAAACCTTGTAAATCGCGCTGCTCAGGCACCTCTAGCAGCTCACCTATCACTAACAACCAAGCCTGATGCAAACTCTCAACTCCATAGACCTCTATTCCCTCTACCACCGCTGCCTCGGCAGCATTTTCAACAGGCACAATCAAGCGCGTACGTCCCTGCTTCTTAGCTTCCATAGCTATCGATAACACGCCCTTTACGGGTCTCACCCCTCCATCTAATGCTAACTCACCAACCACACAATAGCGCTCCGGATGCGGCAACTCTCGCTCCATCCCCACTGCTGCCATCGCTAAGGCTATCGGCAAATCAAATGAAGGCCCTTCCTTCCTCACATCTGCTGGTGCCAAATTGATCGTAATCAAACCATTCCCAAAATATAACCCACTATTGCCTATCGCACTCAATACTCGCTGCGAACTCTCACGCACCGCAGCGTCAGGCAAGCCCACCAATGACATGGTGAATTTCTCGCGCTTAACGTGATTCACCTCAACCTCTACCTCAAGCGCATCCACTCCCCTCAAAGCCGCAGAATAGAGTCGCACTAACATAGTCCTTACTCTAACAGACGGCAGCATCACCATGCAAGCCATTCGTTGCACAAACCACCACCTAAAAACCTATAACACCTCATCAGGTAACAAAAAATGGCGTGCAAGTAGATCCACTTGCACGCCATGAAATTGACTAAAACTTCTGCGATCAGCTTAGAGGGCAGCGATGTAGTGCTCAGCTTCAAGTGCTGCTGCACAACCTTGCCCAGCCGCAGTAATCCCCTGACGGTACACAGTATCAGCAATATCTCCCGCAGCAAAAATCCCTGGAGTCTTTGTTGCGGTCTTGCCTGGAATCTGCAGAAGATAACCGCTCTCGTCCTTATCTACGAGAGCATCACTCAAGAACGTGCTGTTTGGATTGTGACCAATCGCCATGAACACACCCTCTACCGCTAGCTCAGAGCTGCTTCCATCAACAGTATTCTCTAACTGCACGCCGCGTATGCGGCCGTTGTCATCAAGTAGGTATTCAGTGACTGTGGAATTCCAAACAGGTTCGATCTTCGGATTATCAAGAGCTCGTTGCGCCATCACCTTAGATGCTCTCAATTCATCACGACGGTGAATCAAGTACACTTTGCTTGCAAACTTTGTAAGGAAAGTAGCCTCTTCTGCGGCAGTGTCACCACCACCTACCACTGCCACTGGCACATCTCGATAGAAAGCTCCATCACACGTTGCACAAGCAGTCAATCCTGCTCCGCCTTTTACCAGATCCATCTCACCAGGAAGACCGAGGTAACGCGCTGATGCACCAGATGCAATGATCACAGTCTTCGTGTTCCAGCTCATAGTCTCAGCGCCAAAAACCTGCTTCGCATTGACAGTGAAGCTCTTGTCTTCGTTCTGTTCAACACTAGTAACTTCCACACTATTTTGCACACGAGCCCCAAACCTCTCAGCTTGTTGCTGCATTTTTTGCATCAACTCAGGCCCCATAACACCATCTGGAAACCCGGGAAAGTTCTCCACATCAGTAGTGGTCGTAAGTTGTCCTCCCGGCTGTGAACCTGTGAGAACCAATGGGCTGAGGTCTGCACGTGCTGTATAAATCGCTGCTGTGTAGCCAGCAGGGCCTGTTCCGATAATGATTACGTTCTCCATATATCTCGTGTGAGTAAAATCTGCGCGGATTATGCCCATGAATTTTCTGCCCGCAACCGAAATGATCGCTAATCACCACTCATACCAAGTATTAGCACATTGAATAAATCCCAAACATCCTTCATCTTCAGTTAGATAGAAGCCAACCCATTTTCTGGATTGCATCCCCCCCTCGCTGCGTGCAGAACTATCTCGTGCCGCGTATCCCTGAGGAAACTATCCAAAATATTCTAGACCAGACTGACATCGTCGATGTCATCTCCAGCTATATCCCCCTCAAACGAGCTGGCGGCACCTTCAAAGCCAATTGCCCATTTCACAATGAGAAAACCCCTTCGTTCAATGTCAACCCAGCCCGCCAATTCTTCTATTGCTTCGGCTGTGGTGAAGGTGGCTCAGCCATCACTTTCGTCCAAAAATATGAAAACCTCCCTTTCGTTGACGCAGTTAAAAAACTCGCTGATCGTTCCGGAGTCCCCATCGTCGAGGATGTCTACGACCCGGATGCCGCAAAACGCCAACGCTCAAAATCTCGCCTCATCCAGCTCCACAACGAGTCTGCAGAGTTTTTCCACCAACTAGTGCGCAAAGCCCCCGAAGCCCAGCTCGCCCGTGATTACCTAAAAAAACGCGGTTTTAACATCGATTCCGCCGAGCGATGGCTCATCGGCTGGATGCCAGAAAATCCCAGCATTTTTCTCCAATGGGCCAAACAAAAAGGCTACACAGGCAGAGAACTTGAAAGGTCGGGCATCTGCTCCCTCAAAGACCAAAACAACCCGCGTGCTGGCCTTTTCGTGCGTTTTCGCAATCGCCTCATGTTCCCCATCCACAATGACTACGGCGACATCATTGCGTTCTCTGCCAGACAATTGATTAACGACCCAAACAGCGGTAAGTACATTAACTCACCAGAAACCCAACTCTTCGATAAATCAAAGGTCTTCTTCGGGCTCGATAAAGCGCGTAGACCCATCTCCCAAGCCAAGCACGCCATCCTCTGCGAAGGACAAATCGATGTCATCGCCCTCCACGAACAAGGGATCCAAAATGTCATCGCAGCCCTCGGCACCGGCACCACCGAAAAGCACGCACGCATCCTTAAACGCTACACCAAAAATGCAGTGCTCTGCTATGATGCCGATGCCGCTGGCTACAAAGCCGCCACACGTGCATTCAAAGTCCTCGTCGCAGAAGAAATCCATGTCCGCTGCGTCACTATGCCCGCCGGCGAAGATCCAGATTCCTACGTCCAGAAATTTGGCGTCGATGCCTTCAAACAACTCGTCGACGAAGCAAAAGAGTTCTTCGACTACAAGCTAGACCACGCCGCCAACACCACCAATCTCGCAAGCATTAGAGAAAAATCAGAGCTCGCATCCGAACTCTCAGAGCTCGCTCAGCTCGTCAAAAATAAAGTCGCCCAAGATACCATTATCGCAAAAATTGCCGCCAGACTCGGCACCAGCGACAGCGATTTCCGTGACCAAATCGCTAAAGCAGCTAAGAAAAAACGCTTCGAAGAACAACGCACTCGCAATTATACAGACCCGAATGAACCACCCGCCGAAATCATCACTCCTGTTGAAATGGACGGCACCGTGGCCTACCTCTGCTTTCTCGCCCTCTCGTCTAGCGAGGCGCTAGACTGGCTTTGCGAACAAGTTGAAGCCCTCCATGAGCCGCTCGCCGTCACCCAAGGCGGTCACCTCCTCAACAACATCCTTGCGCGCAAACCCGACCCAAGCAAAGCCTCCTCCATCCAAAGCTTTCTGATGACCCTGCCGCCAGCAGAACAAATGGCGCTCCAACGTAATTTCGCCGAGGCTCTCCCAGCCAACCCCATTCAAGCCGCTGAGGAGACCACCAACATGCTCATCTCCAAAAACCTCCAACAGCGAGAAGCCGCAATCCGCACCGCCCTCAAACAACCTAATCTTACCTCAGAGCAACTCACCACCCTGCTCGCAGAAGCCCAAGAAATTCAAGGGCTTCTCAAAAACCTCCGCCAGCGCTTCATCCGCTAAGCACCCAACACCCCCACTTTTTATCACCCGGCTTTGCAACTTATCCGTTGCTACGTGGTTCAAATAGACATATAGCATTATGTCGAATACTGCCACGCAGACCATCCCACTCCCTATGCCCGACATCGATACGCCAAACTCTGACTCAGAAAACGCGATCGATGTGGCTCTCATGCTGCGTGTCAAACAAGGTGACCACGCTGCCTTTGAATCTATCGTCGAACGTCACCAAGATATGATCGTCGGCACTGTTGCTAAAATGTTAGGCAACCCCAGCGATGCCCAAGACATTGCCCAGCAGGTCTTCATCCGCCTCTGGAAATCCGCCCCTCGCTACAAAGAAAAAGCAAAGTTCACCACCTTCCTCTTCACCATCACACGCAACCTCGTCTTCAATGAGAGCAAAAAACGCTCACGCCGAAAGACCCACTCGCTCGAGGAACGTGAAGAAGAACACCACGACCAAGTAGCCGACTCGCTCACGCGCTCACCAGATGCCGAAACCCTTCAGTCAGAACTTCAGTCTGCTGTCGATGCCGCTATCAATGCCCTCCCAGAAAAACAACGCATGGCCGTCATTCTACGTCGCTACGAAAACATGCCCTATGACCAAATTGCCGAGGTTCTCAACACCTCAGTCTCAGCAGTCAAAAGTCACCTCTTCCGCGCCCGTACCGACCTGCGTGACGCCCTGAACAATTACCTCGACGCCTAGCAGAATGCGCCTTCACGCGAATTCTCAGTTGCATTAGCACAGAGCTTTGCAAATAGTGCAGATATGAAACCTATCCTCATCGCGCTTGCTACCACCACTCTGGCTACCCAGGCCACCCCACGAGCTGAATTACTCATCAAACACCTAGATAAACCCACCTACCTCACCGCACCTACAAACTCTCAGGACTTTCTCTACGTCCTCGAGAAAGATGGACTCATCCGTGTGTTCGATCGACAGTCCGGGAAATTGCTCGACTCACCTTTCCTCGACATCCAAGACAAGATCACCATCAAAATGAATGAGCAAGGGCTCCTTGGTATGGCCTTCTCCCCAAACTATAAAAACGATAAACGCTTCTACCTCTATTACACTAACAATAAAGGTGACACCGTCGTGTCACGCTACCAATCAAAGTCCCCAACAGAAGCCTCCCGCGACTCCGAAGAAATTCTACTCACCCAAAAACAAGACTACAGAAACCATAATGGCGGATGGTTAGACTTTGGGCCAGATGGCATGCTCTACATCGGTCTCGGCGACGGCGGTAGCGCCAATGACCCCAAACACCGAGCGCAAGACCTCAACACATTCCTAGGCAAACTCCTGAGAATAGATGTATCCCCAGCAAAGGGCTACAAGGTCCCTAACGACAATCCTTTTGTGAAATCTGACAAAGCACTACCAGAAATCCTATCCTACGGACTTCGCAACCCTTGGCGTTGTTCTTGGCACGAAGGCTCACTATACATTGGCGATGTCGGCCAAAACGCCTGGGAGGAAATTAATGTCACACCTCACAAACAACTCTTCAGTGCTAACTTTGGCTGGCCACAACTCGAAGGCACACACAAAACAAAGAATAAACCCGCCAAAACTAAAAACCCCGGCAAACTGATCGCCCCAGCCTACGAATACAAACACGACACAAAAAACACCGGCGGCTTCAGTGTCACAGGCGGCCTCGTCTACAAAGGCTCTGTCACCTCTCTAAAAGGACGCTATTTCTTCGCCGATTACGTCAAACCACACATCTGGAGCGCATCACTCAAACGTGGAAAACTCACCGACCTGCGCCATCATAAAGCTGACTTCAGCCAAAATGGCAAAGCCATACCGCAAATCGCCTCATTTGCCGAAGACCCACAGGGAGAAATGTACCTCATCTCCCATCAAGGAAAAATCTATCAGGTCGTCGAGTAACCACAACCTCACTATCACTTCCCCTGCTCTGTAGTTAAGCGATCCGCATCTGCGCGGATCGCCTTCCACCCACCGTGTAGAATATACACCTCTGAGTGAAAGCCTGTATCACGGATTTTCTTTGCCACAAACTCACTGCTGCCACAGGCATCTGTCGCACAATACACCACGAGCTTTTGTCCGTTCACCCCCGCCATGCCAATTTTCTCCATGTGTATCGGCACAGCCAATTGGTTATCCGCATCATTCTCCGGTATCAACAAAGCCCCAGCCAAACGCTCACGTTCGAACTCCGCTCGACTCCGAGCATCTACCCATAGAACATCACCCTGCCAATCTACTAACACCGTCTCCAGACACACATGGACATCCTTCATCTCAGCTTGCACGCAGGGGACAGTGCGATCAGGCCCACCTAGCACGAGAAACGTTCCCACGGCAAAAATGGCCGAAATCACCACAAATACGACACTCTGCAAGATCCACTTCATTTCTTCTTAGGCTTCACAGTCATAAAGGTCTGCACCACCTTGTAACGTGGATTCTTACTGTCCGTTGTCAGCCTGAGCGCAGCAAAAAGAACTTTCTTCGTGGTCTTAGGGGTCACTGTCAACTTGTACTCGTAGCCCTCCTTCACTGTCTCGAAAGTGTACTCTACCTCAGGACTGGAGCATGAATGCTTCACTATCTTGATTGGATCCTCGTGGTCCACCTTAACCACTATCTCCTTAGACTCAGCTTCTGCACCTAAATCCCACACCAGTGAATGCGGAAAAGCCGCAATCAAATAGGGAATCGTCACCTTCGTCGATAGAATAATCGATGGCTTCTCATCCGAATCACCTCGCGCCCAAACCACAATCTTCTTATCCACCGTACCCTTAAAATTCCCCAACTCAAACACCCCCTTAAACACCCCCTCTTGACCTGGCTTGAAGAGTACCGGACCATCTTTAGACAGCCTCTCGCCCCCCTTCAGCATGGCCGACATACAAGTACACGGCGCATCATAGCGCTCCACGATCACATCCTCGTCTGAGGTATTCTTAAATGGAAAGAGCACCTCCACCTTCTTCGCATCCGCAGCCGCATCCACAGATTGCTCCTTGGTCTCAAAACTTAATTCCCCCGCACCATAGACCAGAGATGTCAGTATGCCCGTTATGATCAAAAGCAGCCGTTTCATTGCAAAATCACTGTACGATCTCAACTAACTCAATGGCCAGCAAAAGTCGACCACCACGCCATTTTGGCCCAAAAATATACAACGGCTTCCCCTTCTCTAATGTCGGACCCGCCTTCATGATCTTGCGCTTACTCTGCCACAACTCGAGATCTAACATGAGCTTAGCGCCTTCAGCCTTCCCCCGTGGTTCAAAACTAATCAACAGTTCCTCAGATGGACTGAGCGGCGCCAACCAATTCTCGTAACTCCTAAACACAGGCTTCCTATCAGAACCTAACACTCTGTAGTGCTCGTATCCAGTTTTACGAAGTGAACGTAGCTTTTGCTCAACCTCACCACTCACAACCTGCAGATTTTCACCCGCCGCTGCTGGGTTGGCATCTGTGCCATAATAAACAGTCACCTGCATCCGGCCAATGACTTCCTTGCCAACATCCGCTGCCTCTATCCGCATACAGATAGCCACTAACACTAAGATTTGAAAAATGATTCTCATCGCATTTTAATAATAAAGCGTTTCCCTCTCGGCTTTCACCAACATCCTTGGACTCACGCCGACACTCGAATCACCAGACACAATGTCCAAGGACTCAGGAATTTCCTCCAATCCCTCAAGCACGATCACGGTACTTTCTCCAGCCACGATCACCTCAGAGCTCACCCCACTCACTGGCGTGTACACACCATCCAGAACCGCTGCCACCTCCTGCCCTTTCGGCTCCACCCGTGTGCCTAAGAAAAAACACAACGCCATCCCCGCCAATGCAGCAGGCGCAAATAACCATTGAAACTTCGCCCACAAGCTAGCTTTCTCAGCGACTTCCTCATTGCTGGCTGCCAGCTCTATCGCGTGATGACGCACCCGCTCGTTAAAAAACTCTGCGTAGGGCGGCTCCTCGTCAGCAGGCACATGCTCGACAAGCTCTTCAGACAGACCTTCCCATCCCATTTCCTTTTCAAGCTGATCAGCATTCTCCTCAGCCCAAGCTTCCATTTCACGCAGAGCATTTCCCTCAAGCTCCCCATTGAGCCAGGCTTGAATTGTTGATTTGTCAGGAGTTTTCATGGTTTCAATAATGTTTGAAGTTTCTTACGGGCATAAAATAATCGGCTCATAACTGTCCCTTTTGAGCATTCCATCACCTCTGCAATCTCAGCATATTCCATGCCTTGAATCTCTCGTAATAAAATCGTCTCTCTATGCTCATCACTTAATTGATCTAAGGCACGTTGAATTTCTACCTGCCGCTCCACACGCCCAAGCGCCTCATCCGGCCGTGCCGCCTGCTTAGGTGCCGTGCGTGCACTCATATCCATGCGATCCGACAACTGCATCTCCTCATTGAGCTCCCCCTCACTCTCATGCTTCTTCTTGCGCATCCAGTCATACACAACATTGTGACTGATACGAAACAGCCACGTCGAAAATTGTGAACGGTTCTCAAACTTCGGCAGTGCTCTCCACGCCTTCACAAAAGAATCCTGGGCCAAATCCCATGCGTCTGCGTCATTTCGTACCATGTTCATGATCATTGCATATACCTTTCCTCGATGACGAGTTACCAACGTGTCAAATGCCGCGTAGTCACCCGATTGCGCCAGCTGCACTAGCTGAAAGTCCGTCGGTCCATCCCCTCCACCATTCCCGTTGGCTTCGCTCGCAACATCGCCCATCAAAAAATTGGACGTAATCAGGCGGGAAATATTCATGACACTTTAGCTTTTAGCGCAGAAATCTCATCATTCAACGGAATTGTCCCTCTCCCACTTACTCACCTTACCGTCACACACCCTGTAAAGCGGCCATTCACCCCAACCACCATCCAACCAATCAACCGAGGTTGTCGTGATGAATTTCTGCGCACCCACTGGCAAATGAGCCATCAAAGCATTGCGACGACTCGGATCGAGCTCGCCAAAAATGTCATCTAGTAAATAAATCGGTACCTTCCCAGCATCAGCCTCAATCGCCTCACCCTGAGCCAACTTTAACGCCAACGCGATCGTGCGCTGCTGACCTTCACTGGCAAATTCCGAAGCTGGCATGCCGTGGATAAATATCTTCACATCATCGCGATGCGGCCCCACTAAGGTCTGCCTCTGGCGTCGCTCACTTTCTCGCGACACCGCCAGCGCCTCTCGCATCCCTCCTTCGCTGCCGGCGACATACTGCAAACTCAGAATCTCATCTCGTCCGCTGATGTTGCTCTGCGCTTCACTCGCCCGCGGCTCCAACATAGCAACTATCCTTTGCCGCACCTCGTGCAGGTAGTCACCATGCTCGATCAATATCTCCGTGTATGCATCCAACTCAGCTTCACGAGAAACTGGGTCTTTCAATAAAACATTCCTAGCCTTCAATGCACGACGATATCTACTCAGCGCCCTACGGTAGCCTAAATCTAACTGAGAGCATAGAAAATCTAAGTAGTGCCTGCGAATACCACCACTCCCCCTAACAAGCTCAATATCCTCATTCCCCATCCAAACGATCAACCCGCTCTGTGCCAAGTATTGGTTCTGAGTGCTCACCTCCTCACCGTCTATCCCTAACTGCACACCTCCTCTCCCGTAGCGTATCGTCAACTCTTGCTCCCAACACTCACCCGCAACCCCAGCACCTGTTGCCTCAAACCGAACCAGAGGGCGCATCGACTTTGCTCTCGGAGATTGAAGCCGAAGCAATACACAAATCGCCTCTAAAATCGACGTCTTGCCCTGAGCATTGTCCCCGATGAATATCCCTCCCCGATCACGCAACTCCATAGAAAGCGTCGCAAAACAGCGGAAATCAATCAACCTCAGAGACTTAATCATGATATCGAGTCTAGTGTCAGAAATGGATGGTCAAAATACTAAAAGAACGCGCTTATCTCTATTCCTAACAGCAGAAGCCAATCTACAACCATCATTCTCAACGCAATTTTGATCAGATCGCACAGTCACTACACTAGGCGGTGTGGACAAATAGATTTGCTGGTCGATGAGAGATGGTTGAGTGACTGGCAAGGCGGTGATTGTGGAAGTTCCGCACGCGCGGGATGACTCAATTACCAACGCTGCGAGGAGCTAAATCAGCCACAAATTTGAGCAACTTAAACACAAGGGTAGGCCGCAGCAATCTTGTCAGCCCATTCCTTAGCTTTTTGCCCATAACCTTTCTCCATCTCTTTGTACATGATGCCGCGAGAGACATTGATCGTGTCAGGAGCCACTCGCCCCTTGCCTGCCATATTTTCTAAATCCCCCCCTTGAGCACCTAGCCCTGGAATTAATAATGGGAAATCTTGGATGCGTCCCAGCACGTCATCGCTCGCATTCGTCAACCCAACCACCATGCCAACATCTGTTTTTCGCCCCTCTTTCTTTGCGCGCGCACAAATATCCTGCACTAACTCAAACACATACCTGTCGCCAACCATCTGCCGCTGGAAATCCGCACTCCCAGGGTTTGAGGTCACCGCCAAAATGTAAATCGCCTTACCTTCCCAGTCCAAAAATGGCTCCATCGTGTCGTAACCCAAAAATGGATTCAATGTCACGGCATCAACATCCCAGTTCTCAAAATACGAACGCGCATAATACTTCTGAGTCTCACCAATATCCGAACGCTTCGCATCCAAAATCACTGGCACCTCCTTTGGCATCTCACCTAACATTTCCTCTAAAATCTCTAACCCTCTGATACCCATCGCTTCAAAATACGCCATATTGGGCTTGAAAGCCGCCGCGTATTCCCACGTCTCACCCACCACACGTTTCAGCAATTCCGGAATCGCCTCGATACCACCAGAATCATCAGGTCGAGGGTCCAATCCCACACAAAGCCGGGATCCTGTCGTCGTCAATCGTTGTGAAAGTTTGTCCGCGTAGCGCATGCGCGAAGTCTTCAACCACTGACCAAAACATACAAGAAGATTCCCACTTTTCACTTGAGAGTTTGCCCACTTGGTTAGATTGTATGCCTATGCATGAGACCACTGAACAAATTCGCAATTTCCTCCAGTTCGTTGCCCTTCAGTTTATCTCTCACCCAAGTGAAGCCCAGCTGAAAGTCGCCGAAGCCACTGACAACCACGTGCGCTTCCGCCTTATCCTAAACAAAGCAGACGTCGCCATCCTCATCGGCCGCAACGGGTTCACCGCCAGCGCCATCCGCAACGTCCTCAAAGCCGCAGCCATCCGCGATGGCATCAACGCCACCTTGCAAATCGTCTCACACGAAGAAGAACACCAGCGCCTCGCTGCCATCGAAGCCGGACAAACCATCGAAGAAGAGGACCACCTCGAATCACACGATGAAACCGACGACGACTTCCTCGAAGAAACCAACTAAATCCCCTCACTACCTCTGCGCAAACCAGCTTGCGCTCAGCCTCTTGAAAAACCTCATCGATGTTTCGGCTCCAAGCCCAGAGTGGCGAAGCCAACTCTGGGATCTAGCAAAAACCGACTAGAAGTCTGAATGACTTCAGGCTTATACCAATGAGCAAAAGTTTCTGGTAGTATTTTCGAGCTGATTTTGCCGTTTCTCAAGGAATGAGAAAGAAGTGGTGCGTGCACCATGACTGACGAATGACGCAGAGAAACGGCAAAAGCAGCCGAAACTCCTAAACGATGGCGTAGCCCAATCCATAACCTAACAATCATAAATACTACCAGAAAATTTTGTGAGTTGGTATGAAACATGATTGAGACCCTTATGCCTATACTCCTTTGGCGTCAAAATAGCGAAGCACACCGCAAACCGAAACGCTAAAATATCCATCGCCCTCCTGTAAGCCGGATTCTGTCCATCCCGCTACGCGGGACTGGGTGACCATTTGTCTCCTGACCGAAGCCAGACGCAGCGATGCTGTCGTGCGACTAATACCCGAGGATTCTAGTCGGGCGGGCAACCCTTCCTCTGTTTTGTCTTGCACCATGCGGGGTTTACCATGCCACACCAGTTACCTGATGCGCGGTGGGCTCTTACCCCACCCTTTCACCCTTACCTGTGACCCGAAGGCCCATCGGCGGTATACTCTCTGCTGCACTTTCCGTCTACTGAGCTTCAACCCAGCATCCCCCGTTCTTCACGAGGCGCAATGCCCTACGGTGTCCGGACTTTCCTCTACCATGTTCGTAACGAACATCGCAGCGATCACCCGGAGAGCGATGGACCTGCAAACTAGGCAGATTCTCCCAACGAGCAAGCACATTCTCCCACCACTCAAACAACACACTACTCCGTCTCGCTGCCGACAGAGCCCCCACGACAACCAACACCATACAAAAAAAGCCCAACACACACCATGCTGGGCTGAGATCCCCCCCCTTGGCTAATCTTAGCACCCCAGCACAGCGGACGTATCCACAGACCTCCACGTGCTGAGCGCAAATAAAACAGAGCCTACTGGATGGTATACTTCTTCTCTAACTTGTCCTTCCCGTCGGTCAAGGCCTCCAGGGTGAAACGCGCAAACTTCGTGCGTGCGTTACCATTTTCATAAAGAACCCCGATGCTACCATCTTTAAGAATCGTCAGTGATGAATAAGCAGAGGCACCTGGATTCACTACTTTCCCATCCGACCACGTCTTACCTTCATCGTAGGATATGCGGATGGTCAAATTCTCACGACCAGTTTGTGATCCCGCATTACTAAACAACAAGCGATCCTTCTTATATCCATCCTTGGTGCTGGTGTAGCGAATGATCGAACCATTACAGCGTGGGTCAGGAAGCTCGTATTCCTTGTGAGACTCCCAAGTCTTACCCCTATCCTCAGAACGATGCACCCATCGATAATCGCGCCCAACACGCGAATTCACCATCAATCTCCCATCGCTCAGCTCCACCACCTTTGACTCGTCAGCTGGTGAAATCTTCGCATCGTAGAAATTCCAAGATTTCCCTCCGTCCTTGCTGCCATAAAGATAGACTGAACGGGTCGGCAAATGCACAAAGTTGTGCAACAACTCACCATCGCGCGTCTGAATCCCACGCCCAGAGGTGATGAACTTAAAATCGAGCTTATTCCATTCCTTGGGAACAATCTCATCAGTAAAATCCTTTGGCTTCGACCAAGTCACACCATGGTCTTTGGAACTCTGAAGGTAAAAACGAAACTCCTTGGTTTTTCCCATCCAATTGTAAAAACAAAAAATCTCACCATTCTCGCGATTCAGAATCAACGACGCATCACTCGCACCCTCGCCATCCGGCAGGTCAGCAATGGTCTCCATCGCCCCCCACGTCTTACCATTGTCCTTGGAACGCTTGAACGTGATATCAATCGAGCGTTGGTGAATCAAATCTGCTGCATTCTTCCGCCGCGCATCAATCACAGCCAACAAATCACCATTCTGAGCCGTGATGATCGCAGGAATGCGGTAAATCTTTGTATCATCCTCACCAGAAACAAACACATCATTGTGCTCAAGCAACTCCAATGGTTCGCTAGGCTTCACAAAGGGCTTCGGTGCCTTGCTCGGGTTTTCAGGAGCGCTCTTGAGCAACTTAAAATCGTCGATTAACACCCCTGACTTCTCCGGCGTGTTCGAACTGAAACGCAATGCACTCACCTCCCCACCTTCAGGAAAAGCCAAACGCACAGAACTCGGAAAACCACGCCCCACATTGACAAGCTGATCGAGCGGGGTCAACGCGACCCACTTACCACCTTGCTTCGCTTCCACCCTAAAAGTAAATGGACTCTTACTCGTCCACCGCTCCGCAACAAATGACACACCCTTCGCCTGTGACAAATCACCACGAAGGTGGAGTACCAACTCTGACTTGCCACCCAACAAATGAAGCGCCTGCTTCCCCGACTTCGCGTGATCACGGCTAATCCCAAATGGGGTGTCGGACTTCCACACCGCGTCCTCATTGTCCTGGTACTGCTTCACCTTGGCGTCAGAACGCCCTTCAAAAGAAGTCTCATAAAGCGCCGAGGCACTCAACACGCCTGACATTCCCACCATCATTGCTACGGATAATTGCTGCATAGACCTTACTCTACGCCACCCCCCACCAATTCCCAACACCCATTCAACTGGTAGAAACCCACAACCACTCATACCATTGAGCGAAACGGAATGGACGAATCGTCGGAATGAGCTTGCAGAATATCAAGGCGGAGTGAAGACCTCCCGCACGCGCGGGACAACTGAATGACAACGATGACATTCTGTAAGATAGTCCGACTTACTCTAAAATCGCGCAGCGCAAACTTCACAAGACTCCCCCACTCCATTCGTCTATTCCGAGTCGAGAGATGGTATTATTCCCTCTCCAAAAAACAAAAAGCAGAGGAGGGAGCCCATTACTGAACTCCCCCCATGTGTGTGTCGTTTTGCTTATATTGCCTCAAGGTGGCACACGAAAATTGCACACATTTCTCACCTGTAAACCCATCCCTCAAAAAAATACCCACATTCCTTTTCGGAGTGCTCAAGCTTGCTTGCGCTTTAGCGGTTCGCTGATGCTTGCTTCAGGCGGCAGCCACTACTCCCAATAAAAAAAGAGGCGCGGCACCGTGCCACGCCTCACTAAGGAATACCTTTCCCATATTTAATGGTTTAAGTTACGCCCTTAAATTCCTCCCCATTAGCTCATTACGCAAATAATCTGTTAGTTCAAATGATCGATTAGATAGCAAACTCCCTCCCTAACCGTCGCCTCACACAGCGACGCCGCCCACACGCAAACCGCCATAACACATGGCAAAAAGCAGCCCCATCACACAATCCAACCTCCCCCTAAACCTCCCTGAACGCACGAGAAATAATTCGACACTCAAACGATCGTCACACCCAACAACCACAAGAATCCCCACCTCCGATTTCCCGCACCCTCGCCCACCATATGTCTCACCCCGCGAACTACGGTTCACGTATGACAGAACAAGAACTCCACTCCATCATCAATCAACTCGGTGGCCCAGTAGGCTTCATAGACACACTCACCCAAATCACGCGCTTCTCCCACTGCCCCCTAACACGTAAATTAAGCAACAAACTCAAAAACTTCGAATCCATCTACCACTTCTTCACCGCCCCTAGCAAAACTTCCTTCTATCTTGAAATCAAACAACCTAACGATGCTTGGGCTACCCCATTCGATCGTATCGACATCCACTACGGCGCCATCTCCCAATGCGGAAAATCCCTCGAACACCACTTCCCATTCATCAAATGCGCCGACTCCCGCTACGTACTCCTCGCCACCCAATCACAAATCACAAATCACAAATCACAAATCACAAATCACCAACCACCCCTCTAACTCACTAACCTTATAAGCATTAGAGCAAAAAACAAAACACCCCAATATTCAAGCTTCACGCTTAACACAGAACTTGCTACACCCCCTCATCGTTAGTTTCTCCCATGTCGTTCCACACACTCCAAGATCACGCCCAGAAATCTGAAAACTCCCCCTCTCATTCATCACTCAACATTGAACATTCAACACTGAAGCCAACGGCTTCCCCACTCCTCAACCAAATCCCACTTGATCATTTAGAAACCTACGACTAATGTCCAACTATGGAAACAGCACAGAAACTCCGGGAATCTCGCTCCCAACACTTGTTGCACAGCTCAGAAACAGCTGTGAAGCAGCTGCGCGTTTTCAAGCAGGTTCTACCTGTTACGCAGAAGAAATCGGTATCTTCCGCCGCACCGCAGAAGAGCTCCGCCTCTTCCTCGACACCCCGCCGCCAGAGCTAGCACGTTCCCCTGACGACGAAGGTAACGAACACCAAGTCTGGTTCCGCCCTGACTCCGCCTCCTTCCTGAAAGCCACTTGGCCTGACCACTTCGGCATGCTCGTCGTCCACCGCGCCGACGAAGAACCTGCCGCTTCACCCATTGCCTACCTTGAGCGTTGGCTCTTGCACAACGAAATATTCGGCGACTCCGTCGAGTTCCTCGGTGCACTAGATACTGACCAAGGCATGCGCTTACTCATCAGCCAGCCCGCCATCCTCGGCCAACCCGCCACCGATGCGCAAATCAAAGATTTCTTCACCTCCTCTGGCTGGAAGCGCTTCCAGATTGCGAATGACATCGCCTACTTCGAACCACAGCGCCAGATTGTGGTCTCAGACACCCATCGAGGCAACCTCATCCTCATGGGCGATGGCCTACTCGCCCCCATCGACCTCCGCGTCCAGCCACTCACCCCCAGCCTCCTAGATATCGTCACCAAACTCACCCAATAAAACCAAAAGGCCTCACTTCACACTTAGACTTTATCCTTTTTACTTTATCCTTACTTCTTTCTTATGCACTGGACTGAACCTGCTGACACCTCTGACTCCTCCGCTGAACTCGAGCGCCGCCTATGGAGCACCGCGAACACCCTCTGGGCAGACGCTGACCTCAAACCATCCGAGTTCTCACCCATCGTCCTCGGCCTGATCTTCCTCCGCTTTGCCGATGTAAAATTCTCCGCAGCGCAGGCAGACATCCAGCCAGCAGAAGGCTCACGCCGCCGTCGTAGCATCGGCGCTACTGACTACCATGCGAAGGGCGTCCTCTTTCTCCCGGACAATGCACGCTTCCAGCTCCTGCTAGAAATGCCTGAGAGCGAAGCCATCGGTCAGGCAATCAATGAAGCCATGCGCGGTATCGAGGAGCACAACACCGACCTCGCAGACGTCCTCCCCAAGACCTACCACATCCTCGACAACCGTACCCTCGCCTCCCTGCTCAAGGACATCGGCTCCATCCCACTCAGCGAGGACGGCGAGCCAGGGTCTGGCGGTGATGTTTTCGGCCTCATCTACGAATACTTCCTCGGCAAGTTCGCCATGAGCGAGGGTCAGAAAGGTGGCGAGTTCTACACACCTACCTCCATGGTTAAGCTCATCGTCGAAATCTTAGAGCCCTACCACGGCCGCATCCTCGACCCCGCTTGTGGTTCCGGCGGTATGTTCGTTCAGTCCGCCCGCTTCGTTACTGAACACCAGAAGAACCCCACCTCTGAGATCTCGGTCTACGGTCAGGAGAAAACCACCGCCACCGCTAAGCTCTCCCGCCTCAACCTCACCGTCCACAATCTCTCTGGAGACATCCGCATCGGCAACACCTTCTACGAGGACCTGCACGACTGCCCCGGCCGCTTCGACTACGTCATGGCCAACCCTCCCTTCAACGTCTCTAACGTCGACAAGGAGCGCCTCGCTGACGACCCACGCTACCCCTTCGGTCTCCCCCGCACTGACAATGCGAACTACCTCTGGATCCAGCAGTTCTACTCTTCCTTAAACGAAAACGGCAGAGCTGGTTTCGTCATGGCGAACTCCGCCTCAGATGCCCGCTCCTCTGAGCAAGACATCCGCCAGAAGCTCATCGAGTCAGGTGCGGTCGACTGCATGCTCTCCGCTCCCTCGAACATGTTCTACACAGTCACCCTCCCAGCCACCCTCTGGTTCTTTGACAAAGGAAAAATAGGCACCCCGCGAGAAGACACTGTCCTCTTCATCGATGCCCGCCACATCTACCGCCAGATTGACCGCGCCCACCGCGACTTCACTCCAGCTCAGGTCGAATTCATCGCCAACATCGCCCGCCTCTACCGTGGCGAGACACTCGAACTCGTCCACGGCTCCGAAACCAAGCTCCTTGAGGTCTTCGGCGACGAAGGGTGCACAGACGTCCAGCAACTCAGCTTCAAGGACGTTCCGGGACTCTGTAAAGCGGCAGACCGCGCCGCGATCGAAGAACAAGGATGGTCGTTGAACCCAGGACGCTACGTTGGCGTCGCCCCCGGTGAAGAAATCAGCGACGAAGACTTCATCGAGAAACTCACTTCTCTCAACGAAGAACTCGAAGTGCTCAACGCCGAAGCGAGTGAACTCGAACAGACTATTGCCTCTAACATCACAGAGATTCTTGAAGCATGAGTGAGTGGAGAACAGTCCCAATAAAAGAGCTGTATCATGGCCTGTATGACGGTCCTCACGCTACACCTAAACCTGCAGAAGAAGGCCCCATCTTTTTGGGCATTAAAAATGTGACTGATGAAGGTTCACTGGACTTAAAGACCATACGTCACATTCACGACTCAGAGTTCGCGCGATGGACTAAAAGAGTCGAACCCACAGAAGGTGACATCGTGTTTACATATGAGGCTACTCTAAACCGTTACGCCATAATACCCAAGAACTTCAAAGGGTGCTTAGGTCGACGAATGGCTTTAATTCGGCCAAACACAGAGGTTGTAGATACGCGGTTCTTACATTTTTACTTTTTCAGCAAGCAATGGAGAGATGTGATCGAATCTAATAAGCTAACTGGTGCTACGGTCGACCGTATCCCTCTGACTACATTTCCTAATTACCCAGTCTCACTTCCCCCACTACCCGAACAAAAGCGCATCGCAGGCATCCTCTCCGCCTACGATGACCTCATCGAGAACAACCTGCGCCGTATCCAGATCCTTGAGGACATGGCTCAGTCCCTCTACCGCGAGTGGTTCGTCCACTTCCGCATCCCCGCAGACATCCTCACCAAAGCAGGTCTCCCCCCACAACTCACCCTAACAAACGACTCCCCCCTAGGCCCCATCCCCGAAGACTGGGAAGTGAAGAAGCTAGGAGAAATCGCCACCGTAAAATGGGGAGATACCTCCACTACAAAAAAAGCGTACACAGAAGAGGGATTTGTAGCATATAGCGCAGCTGGTCAAGATGGCCTCCTCGACCATTTTGATAATGAGCGTACAGGTATAGTGCTCAGTGCTATTGGAGCGAACTGTGGTCGCACATGGTTAGCTGCAGGTAAGTGGTCTTCAATTAAGAATACAATGCAGTTATGGTCCGATTCACCTCGGCTATCCACTGAGCTCCTCTATTTATCAACGCTTGGAAAGGATAAATGGCCTAAAAGAGGTGCGGCTCAACCGTTCATATCTCAAGGTGACGCAAAAGGTATGCAGACTGTTGTTCCTACCGCTCAAATCAATGGGATGGCGACATCGAGGATACGGCCTCTATTTGAATCAATACGCTTGTTAGAGAAAAAGAACAAAAACCTTCGCGAAACACGCGACCTCCTCCTCCCGAAACTCCTCACTCCAGCTAGCTAGATGTCTTCGCTCAACAGTATCGATAGAAAGCTGCTAGAAGACACTCTAGAGATGTCCAGCGGCTATGTACTTAACTTCAGTGCCCGCCGTGAATTTGCCGGATTCATGAGCGATATCGACGATTGCGACATTTATGCAAACATCTACGGTTTCAATGGAGACTCCATGGCTAAACGTATGCGAGCCTACTGGACTGTAGAAGAGGACCCAGTCGTCAGCCGCGCTATCACACACCTCCTCGACTATGCCGAAGCATTTGACCTAGCCAACGCTGAAAGCATCTCAAAGTGCCGTAAGATCATCACCCGGCTGAATGGCGAAACATCGCCTAACAATACAACTACAAGCAAGGAAGCCTTCCTCTCTCAAGAGTTCCCTCCACTCGACTTCCAGAAGCTCCCGATCGAAGGAGTACTCATTCCGATACTAGAACAACGTTGGGAAGAAGCGAAACGCTGTGCTGATAGCGAAGCTTATCTCTCAACCGTAATCCAGCTAGGAAGCATGCTAGAAGCTGTTCTCTTCGGAATGACACGAAACAACCCCAAGGAATTTAACCAAGCAAGATCGGCCCCTAGGAAAGAAGGGAAAGCACTCCCCTTCCACGATTGGTCACTAGCCAACCTCATCGACAGCGCACGAGAAGTTGGCCTCCTCAACGAGGACGTTAAACAATACAGTCACTCCCTGCGAGACTTCCGAAACTACGTTCACCCCTACAAGCAACTCGCCTCACAGTTTACACCAGACAAAGACACTGCAACTATTTCACTACACGTCTTCAGAGCTGCCATGAATCAGATAATAGGAAAATAGCTATGAAACTCACTTTATTTAAGACTCTTAAATAAACGTAAACACACCACATGTATTCAATCTCATAGAGCCAACTATTAATCATTTGACAAAAAGGTATTAATTCATACCTTAACTACATGTCATGCCAAAGCCCAAGCAAAACACTGAGCAACCAATCCCTCCCGAATGGCGCACGAAAGTCTGCTCTATTTTACGAACTGGACGTGATGATAAAGAAGTCATTTACGATCCAAGGGCTTCACGCGAGTGGTCTGCCACATTCCCTCTCGCTTGGTCATACAATCTAAAGGATGCTCAGCGACAGGCGCTTGAAGTCTCCGGAGATGTAATAGGAAAAAAAGTTCATCTCGACTGGCAACCTGAAGGCTCAGAAACATGGGCTTTCTGGTTTTATCACGATGGAAAGAAACTCTATGGGAAGGTCACCCTACTACCTGATAACAAAGTAATCGTCATCGTTTCCGCTCATCTACCTAACAAAGGTGATGATCACCTCTAAAAAATACATCGTTATGGAAAATACTACGTATCTCATCGACTACGACGTTCACGTCCCAAATCCACGAGATCCTGAAAAGGTAGAAGTTAGAACAATCAAAGTTCCAGCTCGACTCCTTTTCGAAGATGGCCCTGAAGTCCTCGCTGAAGGCGCTACTGAACTAATAGAAGCAACAAAAGCCCGTTTCATGGGTCTTATGCAGCCAGGGGAAATTAAGGCTCTACGCACTTCACTGCTGCAGGTAAAGCAAAGTCGCTTCTCTGAATTACTCGGCCTAGGAGCGAAGACTCCCAGCACATGGGAGAATGGCAGAGAACGCCCATCACGCTCACTCAACTTATTGCTTCGCCTCATTGAACATTATAAACCGTCTGAAGATATTCTGGAAGAACTGCACTGCGGATTTATCAAGCCTGCAGAAGAGAATGTCATCCCATTCATTACTGCTGACTCAGAAAACCGTTGGGTTGGTGATGACGTAGCATGCAATGAACTTGAATACTCACTTTAGACTGCCATGAAACTCTCAGCACTACAGCTTGACCATTATTTTATCCAATCACAGGGGTTTGAAATGGACCCCAACTTTAATCCCGAAGAGGACATAGTCCATTCAACCAAAAGCCTCGACGTTAATGTCATATTCGACACCTTCACTCAAGAAGACGACGGAGGCAATGACGTACAAGCTTGTTTCCTCGAAGTTCAACACGAGGCCCCTGATGACATCAATGCCCCCTACTTGTTTCACCTTCGCATTGTAGGCTATTTTTCATGGCTCCCAAATACAAAAGTAGAGAACAAAAATCGAGTTTTCCGGGTCAACGCCCCGTCCATGCTCTACGGCATGGCGAGAGACATGATCAAGACTGACACGTCCAAAGGTCCTTATTCTCCAGTCCATCTCCCATCTGTAAGTTTCCTTTACCTTGCTGACGAACTAGACGAGAAAGCAGATGGCGATTCGATCACGCCTACAGAGTAGTGACCTCCCACGCCAAGACCATCCAGATCTTCCTTCCTGACGGCAACCCTCGCGGTTTAAAGATCGCAGAGTTCACCAGCCGCACGATCAAGACGATCCTCGTGCCACGCACTCAGTTAGATCTCGCCCTCAAACGCGAGGAGTTGGGTAATGTGGGCGTCTACTTTCTCTTCGGCGACACGACTCCCGGCAAGCTCACTCAGCTCTATATCGGTGAAGCTGAGGACTGTAGCACACGCCTGAAGCAGCACAACAAGCAGAAGGACTGGTGGAACGTAGCTGTCGTTTGCATCTCCAAGACGCAAGAGTTCACCAAGGCGCACGTAAAGTACCTAGAGTGGTACTGTCATCAGCAAGCTGAAGCGAGCGGTCGCTACAAGTTAGAGAACGGCAATATCCCGCCGAAGGCACACGTCTCCGAACCTGTCATTGCCGACCTCATGGACCACTTCGAGTCTATCAGCACCCTGACCTCCACCCTCGGCTACCCACTCTTCGATAAACCAACGAAACCGAAGCGCAGCGAGAAGCTCACCTGCAAGGGCAAGAAAGCCCTCGCCCACGGCGAATACACCGACGATGGCCTCACCGTCTTCGCAGGCTCCACCACCAACAAGAACTTCACTAAGTCGAGCCACAACTACATCCAAGTCTACCGCGACGGTCTGCTAGAGGACGGCATCCTCATCCCCGGAGAAAATCCAGACACCTATCAGTTCACCAAGAACCACACCTTCAACTCTCCGAGTTTAGCGGCAGCAGTACTCCTTGCCAGCAACTCTAACGGCTGGGTAGAATGGAAATACCCAGACGGTAAGACCCTTGATGAAGTAAAACGTAAGAACAGCTAACAAAATAACTGTTTGACCCCTATTTTTTAAACTTTAGCTTGATCTTGTCGTACATCGTCTATGCCTTACACTCGCCCATGGTTAAACCGTTCTGATCAGCTCTCCCTCCTCAAGAGTAGAGGACTAGTCGTCACAGATGACCAAGCAGCGGAAGAGTACCTCGCGCGTATCGGCTACTACCGTCTCAGTGGCTATTGGTATCCCTATCGTCATAAAATATCCTCTGGAAACACAACGAAGACCTACGATCAATTCATACCAGACGCCCGCTTCATTGACGCAGTATACCTCTACGTCTTTGATAAGAAATTACGGCTACTAGCGATGGACGCGCTGGAGCGTATCGAAATTGCAATCCGCGTCGAGATCGCGCATGTCTTAGGTGAGCACGATAAGTTCGCTCACATCAATGGAACATTACTGGATAAAAGCTTTCTCAAGCCCACAAAGAGAAGAGTTCCCAGCCATAAAGGCTGGGTAGACCGCTACAACAAGCTGATCAAACGCTCTAAAGAAGACTTCATCCATCATTACAAGAAAAGGCACGGACTTCCCCTTCCGATATGGGTGGCTATCGAAATCTGGGATTTCGGAACTCTTTCATTCTTTTATGCTGGAATGAAAGGTCGCGACAGAGACGCCATTGCAAGGAAGTTCAACGCAGTCGATGGACGCTACCTCAGCTCTTGGCTTCGCTCTCTCAACTACCTACGGAACCTCTGTGCTCATCACTCACGCCTGTGGAATAGGAACATTATTGATCAGCCCATCTTCCCTACTGGTACTGCCGCAGGTGACCTCCAGCATGTCTCAGGAGCAGCCCACAAGGCGCGTCCATTTGCTCTCTTTTGTATTCTCCAGCGCCTCATGAAAGAGATCTGTCCGAACAGCAGCTGGCATACACGCTTCAAAGAACACATGAGCCATTTCCCCCAAGATCTCAACGGGCATTGTACAACAAAGCAAATGGGGTGCCCTCAAAACTGGGAAGGGTGGAGTCTATGGCAATAGCAGCTCCCCTGAAAAATGAAAACCCCCGCGTTTCCGAAGAAAGAGGCGGAGGCCGTGTTGAGTATTTATTCGCACAGATATCCCGCCCCGTCAACTTATTACTTCCGATCTGTCAAGCTTCCTTAGCGGGCCCCGGTCATATTTTTCCACAAACCTAAACTACTCCGCAACTTCCTATGTCCTCCTACACCGAAGATCATCTCGTAGAACAACCAGCCATTCAGATCCTGAAAGATCAGCTCGGCTGGGAGTACTTGAATTGCTACAGCGAAAGCTTCGGTGAGTCTGGCACCTTAGGACGCAAGTCTCGCCACGAGGTAGTTCTCACCTCCCGGCTCAAAGCAGCTCTGACTAGACTCAATCCTGACGTTCCTGCTGACGGCATCAATCAAGCGATCGATGATCTGGTACTCGACCGCTCAGCACTCAGCCTAGTCGAAGCGAATCGGGAGATCTACACGCTGCTGAAGAACGGGATCAAAGTGAAGGTAACGAACCTCAAGACTCAACAGCAGGAAGAGAAGATTGTCACCGTTATCGATTGGAAGAACCCAGATAACAACGACTTCTTCCTTACCTCTCAGTTCTGGGTGGAGGGCGAACACTACACACGCCGCACTGATTGCATAGGCTTCGTCAACGGACTCCCCCTGGCGCTCATGGAGTTCAAGAAACCAAGCGTCCACATCAAGGAGGCCTACGACAAGAACCTAAGCGATTACAAATCCACTATCCCTCGGCTCTTCCACTTCAACGCCCTCATCCTTGTTTCGAACGGCATAGAGAATAAGGTAGCCAGTGTCACTGCCCCATGGGAACACTACAACGACTGGAAGAAAGCAGCCAGTGAGAGCGAGACACCAGAAACTACTCTCGACAACCTCCTCCTAGGCACCTGCGAAGCCAGCCGCTTACTCGACCTCATAGAAAACTTCACTCTCTTCTCTGAGAACAAAGGTTCCGTCCACAAACTGGTAGCGCGTAACCACCAATTCCTCGGAATCAACAGAACTGTCGAAGCTCTAGAGAAAGCCGAGGATCACCGAGTCGGTGTCTTCTGGCACACCCAAGGTTCGGGCAAGAGTTACTCCATGGTCTTCTTTGCTGAGAAGGTCTTCCGCCGCATTCGTGGTAACTGGACATTTGTCGTCATCACTGACCGCACAGAGCTAGACACCCAACTCTACCGAACCTTCGCCACCTGTGGTGCAGCAAAGGGAAAAGAATGCCACGCGAGCAGCTCCACTCATCTACGAGAGCTGCTAAGCCAAGACCACCGCTACGTCTTCACCCTCATCCATAAGTTCCGTACGGAGCCAGGTACCACTCACCCGATCCTCTCAGAGCGCAATGATATCATCGTCCTGACCGACGAAGCCCACCGAAGCCAGTACGACACCATGGCGATGAACATGCGTACAGCATTGCCTAACGCGAAGTTTGTGGCCTTCACAGGGACGCCACTTATCTCTGGAGAAGAGCGCACGAAAGAAGTCTTCGGTGACTACGTGAGTATCTACGACTTCAAGCAATCCGTGGATGATGGAGCGACAGTTCCCCTCTTCTACGAGAACCGCACTCCAGAGCTTGGGATCACCAACCCAGACCTCAACGAAGAAATCTACGAGGTAATCGAGGATGCGAACCTTGACGATGATCAAGAGCAAAAGCTCGAGCGTGTGTTAGGGAAGAAATACCACCTCATCACTCGCGAGGATCGACTCGACACTATTGCCAAGGACATCGTTCACCACTACCTCAACCGTGGTTATCAAGGCAAAGCAATGGTCGTATCCATCGATAAGCCGACTACTCTAAAAATGTACGAAAAGGTACATAGCGAGTGGGTAACAGAACGTGAGCGCGTCCGCGAGAGGCTGATCAAGCTCAGCCCCCAGTCGAAGGACTACGCCCCGCTCCATGAACGCCTCTGCATCCTCAATGACACCGACATGGCTGTGGTGGTTTCCCCGGGTCAGAATGAAGTCGAGGAGATGAAGACCAAGCACGGCATCGACATTCTACCACACCGCGAGCGAATGAATAACGAGGATCTCGAGACCAAGTTCAAAGATCCAGATGACCCCTTCAGCCTCGCCTTCGTCTGCGCGATGTGGCTCACAGGTTTCGACTCACCTAACTGCTCCACCCTTTATCTCGATAAGCCGATGAAGGGGCACACGCTCATGCAGACGATTGCCCGGGCGAACCGGACATATGGTGACAAGGTCAATGGCCTGATCGTCGATTACGCCAACGTCTTCCAAGCTCTCGAACAAGCTCTAGCCATCTATGGCTCTGGTTCAACAGGTGGCGAACTTCCTGTGAAGGACAAGAGCGAACTCGTGGAAGCGCTTAAGATTGCGCTGACTCAGACAGACGACTACTGCAAGAAATACAGTATCGTACTCGATCACGTCATGGCTGATCCCCAGAAGCATTTCATGCCTGCTGTGAACGCTTTGCTAAAGAACGATGAGATCAAGGACAACTACCTAGCTCATGCAGCAGATGTTACCAAGCTCTATAAGGCGGTGATGCCTGACCCGATCATTCCTGATCTCGCACCCAAGTGCCAAGTCGCACGTGAAATCGCGAAAGCTATCCAAGCGACGAAAGCACCCGCTGACATCACACAGGTGCTTCAAGAGATCGGTAACAAGCTCGACACTAACATCGTGTCTGAAGCAGGCTTAGAGCCAGGTGAAGCGGCTCAAACCATTGACCTCAGCTCTATCGACTTCGAGGCGCTAGAGAAGAAGTTCGCCAAGACGAACACCAAGAACACCGAAGCCCAGAAACTCCGGACCCTTATCGAACAGAAGCTCAATAAGCTGATTCGCTTGAACAGCTCTCGCTATGACTATCTCGAACGCTTCGAGCGGATGATCGAAGAATACAACAGTGGAGCGCACAACATAGAGGAACTCTTCAAAGAACTGGTAGCTCTCTCCATGGAGCTCACAGAGGAAGAAGAACGCCACATCCGTGAAGGCCTATCCGAGGAAGAGCTCGCAGTCTTCGACATCCTCACTCGCCCGGGACCAGACCTAACCGACAAAGAAACAACCGAAATCAAGAGGGTGTGCCGTGACATGTTAGCTATCCTCAAAACTGAGAAGCTCGTTCTCTCATGGAGACAGAAGCGCACTGCTAGAGCCGCAGTACGTATTGCGATCGAAGAAATGCTCGATGCAGGACTGCCAGAGGCATACACCATCGACCTCTTCGAGGCGAAATGCGGAGCCCTCTATCAACACGTCCTTCAAAAATACCCTGACAACGGAGAGAGTATTTACAATGGGAGTGTAGCATAGCGGTCCCACCACAAACCAACAATAGATGCGGGGCCGACTCTAAATTATCATCGGAACGCCCCAACTATTGGCGAACACGATGCCCACTTCGTAAAGTGGACAACGCAGTGTGACACAGAAATATCCTCCAGAACTGATCTTCATCCCTCCCTGCAAAAAAGGCAGCCTCACAGGCTGCCACAATTTAGAAAATTAGAGGCGGGATGATTCTCGCTCCACTCGTGACCTACAGTGAGCAAAATGCACCTCAGCATTTCGTATAAGCCGCCGCGTGCCACACGCTCCGTAGTCGAACTGCGTTCTCACCCCGCACCGCCAACAAAAAAAAGGCCACCGATTGGTGACCATTATTTGAACAATTGGAGGCGGAGGCGGGATTCGAACCCGCGAATATCGGTTTTGCAAACTGACGCCTTAGACCACTTGGCCACTCCGCCTTCTGATTTGTTGACACCTTAAGCTGAACGCTTGCGGCGCGGGCAGTTGTTAACCTCTACCCCAGTCACTGTCAATCACTCAATTGCTTAAATCTGGCGACTCCTGGCCCAAAACAGCACTAATACCTTGAGCAATAGCCACCAAGGCCAAATCAATTTCTTCTTCTGTAATCGACAAAGGTGGCAAGAAAACAAGGGTGTCCAAGATAGGGCGCGTCAAAAGACCATAGCGCCTCGCCGCCACGCACACTTGCTCACCCACGCGGCGAGCTGGCGCGAAAGCCTTCCCCTCAGCATCGCGCAGTTCAATCCCAACAACCACACCACATTGCCTCACCTCCGAAACATAGGGGCTCTCTTCTGCCAGACGCTGCAATCTTCCAGCAAGATAGTCCACCTTGGCGGGCAACTTTTCCAATGTACTCTCAGATTCAAAAATATCTAAATTAGCCAATGCCGCAGCACACCCGAGCGGGTTAGCCGTATAACTATGGCCGTAGTAAAAGGCCTTGCTCGCATCCCCTAAAAACGCCTCATAAATCTCCTCGCGCACCAAAGTCGCCGCCATCGGCAAATATCCCCCAGTAAGCCCCTTCGCGAGACACAAAAAATCAGGAACCACATTTTCTCGCTGGCAAGCAAACATCGTTCCGGTCCGCCCAAAACCAGTCATGACTTCATCTAGGATAAGATGAATCCCCTGCGCCTCAGTAAAGGCGCGCAAGTCACGCAACATCCCCTCAGGCCAGACGTGAATCTGATTCACCCCCTGGACGAGAGGTTCAATCACCACACCAGCCACCGAATCAAGCCCCTCCAATTCCTGCAGTTCAGCCAAGGAACTGACGAAACGCACCGGAAAACCAAATTTACGAAAGCGCTCAAAAAAGGCATTCACTCCACCTAACGAAGCAGCCCCCATAGTGTCACCATGGTAGCCATTAGCAAATGCCACAAACTCTGTACGCCCCTCCTCCCCACTCTGTAAACGGTATTGAATCGCCATCTTCAAAGCACACTCAAGAGCCGTCGAGCCGTCGTCCGAAAAGAACACCCTCTGCAGAGTAGTCTCCGGAAAGAACCGCACCAAGCGCTCAGAGAGCTCCGCCGCCAATGGATGCGAATATCCAAGAAAAGACGTGTGCGCCACCCGCGAAAGTTGCTCCGAGATAGCAGCGTTAATAACGGGATGAGCGTGACCGTGAATATTTGTCCATATCGATGCATTACCATCAATGTAGCGCTGCCCCTTAGCATCTTCTAACCAAACTCCCTCCCCGCGCACCAACATCAACGGCTTGCTCTCTTCCGAAGTCCACTCAGCTTGCCGAGTGAATGGGTGCCAACAATGCGCTTTATCCAATGCAATCCAGTCCGTCATCTCACCCGAGAGGTACTGATCCTCCTGCCTCTAAGCAACCCCCAATCAGAATTAATTCAAGGTGACCGTGTATAGATTCACACGGCCCTTCTCACGCGGAGTAAGAATCACATAGGCTTTCTTTTGCGGCATATGAAACCAACGCCCCTGAGTAACCATCTTCCACTCACCATCAAGCTCTTGCTCAACCACCACAGGCATCGCTGCAAAATGAACCAATTTCCTCTCGAAGGTCGGCACTTTTAGCACCCCCACACTCTCACATTCCGCCAGAAAATTATCCTCCGCCCCACGCTCCATTGGCAACACCGGCGACAATTCTACCTGTATTTTGTTTGGTAATCTATTCACCACCATCCTCTCACCACCTTGTAAGTCATCTTTCTCAAGATCCCTCACCACGCTCACCATCATCTCTGCTGGTAATGGCACTAAGGCCACCATGAAATGCTTCCCTCCCTCAGGCAAACTCACTTCAGCAATAGGCTCACGCGCATCCTCAGATTCAAAAACCAAAAAGCTGGACTCCCCCTCATAATGAACTTCTCCTCCTAATCCCGACCTCTGGATCGGCACCTTCTGCTTCTGCTGCGCAGTGCCAATATACACCACACCATCAGTAAACCTCTGAGGGCTACTCAATTGAATGCGACATTCCATCGCACCCAAACGCATCACACTCATAGCTAACAAGATAATACCCAATAATCGCATCCCTAACCACTATCGTAGATGCATGACGAGTGAAAGCATCGATTCTACCTAACACAGTCACATCCCCCCAAATACTAAGACTAACAAAATTCTCGACGTAAACCTCCGCACTTTCGTAGTTTAACATCATGATCCTACGTGTCCTCGCCTCACTCTCATTGCTCACAGCACACTCACTCCGTGCTGAATTCCAGACACCCATTGATGAACAATGGATTCTTAGCGAAGACAAAAAAACGTTCCTCCAATCACTCACTCCAGGAACCGACGACTACCACTTCTTTCACGCACTTTATTTCCAACAAAATGGCGAAACTGAGAACTTCCTCAAAACGATGCAGATGTGGAAACGCATCTACAAAAACTCCCCGCCAACCCGCGCCACCCAATTGCTCAATCGACAAACCATCCTCGATTATGAAGCCAATAAAGCAGGATCCGCTGAGGCTCTCATGAGAATCCTGGAACTAGATCAGGTGCACCTCAAACAAAACCCCAATAACCAAATGGACAAAACTCCAAGCACTCTGGATCCCAATAAAGTAAATCGAAAAGCCTTCCTTGATTCACTAGGCACACTCACCCCAAACAAATTACTTAACGCAACCACAAAGGACTATTGGAGAGAGCTCATTTCAAATGGTCACAACTGGACCAAACAAGAACGCATCACCATCCTCAAGAAAATCACAAGGCCTGACACCCCTGGCATCCTCCCCCTCATCGTCGAAAACTTCAAAGAACCCGGAGGGATCGAGCTCAATCAAATCGCCTGCGCAAATCAACTCTCGCTCAAACAACTTGATACGATTGCCACACAAATCCCAAAAATCCGCCATTCAAACCACTTCATCGCACTACGCATCTCCGCGATGCGCCCGATAGACACAAAAAACTTTGCCCGATTCCCCGAAAGAGAACTCGAATGGCTCGAACAACTCGACTCCTACGTCTCCAAACTACCCGCCGCGTATGATTCACTAAAAGCAAACGTTCTTTACCACCGCCTCCAAGCATCCGCCAACCAGGACACCTACACAAAGGACCTCTTTCTTCGCTACCTCAACCTCCCTCGCACTCATTCCCCAGTATGGCGAAAAAGAACCTCCAAATTCGCCCCCATCAACACCAGCAAATCATTCCATGACTGGACAAAGCTCACTCCCATCGGACCCGAACTCCCACTCATTGAGCGCTACCTAGATCACCTACTCGCGGACTCTAACAATCATGAATCCATCGCCCCCTTCTTTAACGACAAATATTTTAAGAAACGCGCCACTATTGCCCAACTTCTGTCAGGTGAACCTAGCAACAAAACCCAACAAGGCCTGAGCGCCGAAGAGTTTGAAACTCTCAGAGACAGCCGTGAGCTAAACATCGCTGATTCCACCCCCAACCATTGGAAGCAAGACGATACTGTTAAGCTTAAACTCGACCTCAAAAACATTCAGCAAATAACTGTCTCGATCTACGCTCTCGATAGCCTCCATTACACTAAAGAAACCAACAAGGAAATAACCAACTCGTTAGACCTAAGCAGCCTATCACCCAATTCCACACAAGTTATTGAAATTGATAAGCCTAAGTTTTTGCGCCATCGCACCGACTTAGAACTCCCAGAGTTGAAAGGCATAGGTAGCTGGATGGTTGAAATTTTTGCCAATGGCAAACGCTGCAGCGCACTCATCCATAAAGGTGAAGTCCACCACGCAATAAGAGACACGGGCAATGGCCTCGAGATGCTACTTAGTGATTACGACGGCACCCCACTCAAGGGTGCTGAAGTAATCCTCAGAAATAAGACCTACCTCAGTGATGAACGTGGGCAAATCAAACTCCCCTACTCGCCCATCCACACCAACACCCCAGCTATTCTCCACCTTCCTAGTAAAGACCGGAAAAATGGAATCACAAAAATCATCAACATCGAACGTAGTAAGCTCAATCAGTCGCTCCAAGTCTCAACAATCAGCCACCCAGAGCAATGGCTCGCAGACCACCCAGCCAGCTTACACTTCAAACCTAACTTTTTAGTCAATGGCAAATTGGGCGACCTCTCACGCATCAATTCTAGCCACGCCACCATCACCGGAGAACTCATCGACGGCCAAACGATTGAACTCGCCCGCTCTGAAATCAAAATTTCACCTAACGACTTCCTTAAACTTGGATTCACTGTCCCCAAAGGGCTCAAGACACTCACGCTAGAGCTTCGCTGCGTGCTCAAACCGAGTTCACCACGTACTCAAGCTCTTACCCTAAAGACAAAGAAGAACATCCCCGTCACTGCTGAGCCGAATACTGAAGAAATTGCTCACCATTATTTTTACAAAAATCAAAATAACGATTGGCTACTCCAATGTCTTGGCCGCAACGGCGAACCCTGGCCTAACCAAAACCTTGCAATCTCATTCACTCATAATCAATTCCACTCCCCCATCACCCTCTACTTAAAGACCGATCAAGATGGCCAAATTAATCTAGGACAACTCCATCAAATAAAATCACTCAAAGTCTCCACCTCAGAGGGAATTGCTGCATCCACTCTCACACTCACCCCTCAAAAATCCCTCACGCCACTTTCTTCTCATTTCTTAACTGACACACCAATCAAACTCCAACTCAGATCCCCACATAAGCTCTCTAACACAACCTTCTCTCTGCGCCAAATCGATGGAGCAAAAACCAACCACTTCAACAAACTCTCACTCACCAACAAGCAGCTAGAAATTGCACAGCTACCCGCAGGAAATTACTCCCTCATAGTTCCAGGCTACCTCCCTCATAAGTTTGAAGTCCTTCAGGCAACCCCACAAAATCAATGGTGGACACAAGCTGGTCGAGCACTTGCCACCCCCCTCCCAAACTCCCCACAAATCATCGATCTCAACACCACGGAGTCCAAATTAACTGTCCAACTCAGTGACTCAAATCAACACACTCGTATCCATCTACTCGCCTACCATTATTCCACTAATACAACACCCTACCTCCCAGAGCCCCCACGCATCAGCTCACCAACAGATTTCCACTTTGGATTCACCCCATCCATCTATAACAATGGCGGCAACCTCTCCGAAGAATACCAATACATCCTCAATCGTAGATCACACGGAGATAAACTCGGTAATATGCTCGAACGTCCAGCCTGGCACATTTACCCATGGCAAACCCAAAATTCAGCATCCTACTTAAGTGAGTTAGAAGAAGGGGGCTTCGGATCTGGAGGTAGACGCGGTTTTGGATCAGTCGCCAAAAAATCAGCAAAAAAATATGCCCCCCATAGCCACCCCAGAACGAGCAGCCCAATCCACTTCCTCTCTGAACCTGCAAAGGTGATCGCAAACCTAACACCAAACCAACAAGGAAAACTTGAGATCAATTTAGACAAATTCCAAGGCTTCCAGCGTATCGATGCCATCCTAACACAAGGCCCTCAGTTCGACGCACAACAGCTTACTCTAGGCTCGCAAGATATCAAAAAAATCGATCTCAGACTTGCAAAATCCCTCGAACCAAAAACCTCCTTCAAGGCGACCGAGACATACGCTATACTCAAACCCAAAGCGTCGGTCACAATCGAAAACATCGTCGATGCCGAGTGGAAATCATACACAACCCTCGATAACCTCTTTAGTTACTTCCATACCCACGCCTCAACATCCGAGTTCAGAGACAAGCTCAACCAGTTCGCGCCACTTCTGCAGTGGCCAACACTCAATCAACAAGAACGCCTCCAACTTGTTTCAAAAATTCATTCCCATGAATGCCACCTCTTCATTCATCAACACGATAATGATTGGTTCAACACCCACATCAAACCCACACTAGTCAATAAACGTCGCAAAGACTTCATCGACCACTACCTCCTTGGCCACGACCTCAGCCATTACGCCAAACCACGCTACTTCCACAACCTAAACACAATCGAAAAGGCCATACTCGCACAACAGCTCAAGTCTAACGCGATCAAAGCACACTTGGAGGCCGAATATGAACGTGTAAAGCCTGACTCAGAAGCTGAGACTATACTTTTCACCTCCCTCCTCAAACAAGGCTTCGAGAGCGACTTGGACTTCATGAAACTCAGCCTAGCCCCAGACGCCTCATCCATCTACATTAGAAGAAAACTCCAGAACATCATACTCCCATCGGTTAATTTTCAAAATATCTCACTCGCCCAAGCCATCGACATCCTATATTCACGCGCGCGAGAACTAGACACCCTGGAGTTAGATCCACAAAAGAAAGGCGTCCACTTCTCATTAAGCACCACATTATCTCCCCATTCAAACAACAGTGAGTTCGGTGGCTCCAAGCCCCCCCTCATTCGCTCACTGCAGCTTAAAAACGTTCCTCTGGAAATAGTCCTCCAGCAGCTGTGCGATATGACTCAGACCCGCTACAAAGTCGAAAATGGCGCCATCTCTATTCTGCCTGCCACGGACTTCGACAACACTGACTTCTACACCAGAAACGTCCAAGTCCCACCGGATTTCATGACCCTACTGAACGACGGCAGTGGCAGCATGGATGACCCATTCGCCGACGACACCCCAAACCGTCTAACTGCCCAACCTCCTCTAAAAGAACTCCTAGAGTCTGCAGGCATCACATTCCCAGAGGGTGCCAGCGCCAGCTTCAACCGAGCAACCAACACAATAACCATCAGAAACACCGCAAACAATCTCGATATGATAGAGATGCTGACGACAGAACTTCGTAGCCCATCAACAAGTAAGCTAGAAGACACCATTACACTAAGATCCCGCTCTAATATTACGACCCCTGAAGAAAAAATTGCCTCAGACGCATTTAGCGATGACCCATTCGCTGAGAGTGTAGATAACTCTTCAGCATTGATCATTGATGAGGCAGCTCTCCCCCATGAAACTAAAGCCTACGAAGACGCCTACTATTTTAAACATAAACAACTAAATGGCTCCCTCGATATCCAAGCAAATCGCTTCTGGATACAATTCGCACAATCTCCCGCGAACCAACCATTCCTGAGTCCACATTTCGCAGAGTGCAAAAACACCCCGCATGAGGCGCTAATCACTCTCGCTCTATCTGACCTCCCATTCAAAAGTGAAAAACCAAAGGTGAAGATAGAGAGAAACTCGATGCAGATAACCGCTAACAAAGCAATGCTGCTCTTTTACAGAGACCTACAGCCCTCCAAAACTGTTGGCGACAAACTTCTCGCAAACCTTCGTTACTTCCGCCAAGGCGACAGAATTTCAGAAGACCAGTACGGCAGAGAACGTGAAAACACCATCACCGGCTCTTTTCAAACCCTCACCCCCTACGAGGCACACCTTGTCATAACCAACCCATCCGGCATCGCTCGTGAAATTGATATCCTACGTCAAATCCCCTCAGGCGCGATCCCACTCGACACCCCAGACACACTGCTCTCGCTCAGCACTACCCTGAGCCCACACAGTAGCTGGCAACACGTCATCCGCTTCTATTTTCCTAAAAAGGGAGAACACCAGCACTACCCACCACAAGTTCACGAAAATGGAGCTCAAGTAGCTGACATCCAAACTCAAACAATGAATGTCGTCGACCACCTACCAGTCGAATTGAAAGACACTTGGTTGCAACTCGTCTTTGGTAATGACGAAAACGCCATCCTTGATGCTCTCAAGAAGAGGCCCGCTCACACAATCAATGTCGAAGCTCTAAGCTCACGCATGGCTCAACCCCAGTTCTATCAGCAAGCCATGCCAATCCTAAAAGAGCGCCTGATGCCGACAGCCCACTTCACCTCGCATGCTATTGCTCTCAGAGATCTTGACACACTTGCTGACTACTTGAGTAACCCAACAGTAAGCTCTAACTATTTTGGCACCTACTTCACCTCTGAGACCTGCGACATCAACCCTTATGCTAACTACCAATTTACTGACACAGAATGGCGCCCACTTATAACCGCGAGAAGTTACCCACTCATCCACAGTAACCGCATCAGCAATGAGAAAGTCTTCGTTGACTACCTCAACCTCCTCCAACAACTCATCTGGCTACCCGAGTTAGATAACGATGCCAAACTCACCCTCGTCTACCACCTCTTCCTCCACCAAAGAAATTCCCTAGCACAGGAAATTCTACAAACCTGCTCGAAGGAAGATAGTGACGCAAAAATGCAATTCGACTACCTCACCTGCTACACCCATTTCCTCAATGGCTCACCAAACTTGGCAGCCCCCATCGCCCAAAAGTGGGTAAAGTCATCTACAGAACCATGGACCTCTAGGTTTCAGCAAGTACTCGATCAATCACAGCAAATCGCAGAGAAATCCATTATGCAGATTGCCGAAAATGGAGACAGCGATACCCAACAGAAATTTTGGGCAGCCCACCTCAAGAAAAACAACACCCTGCAGATTGAACATAAAGGAATAGATCAAATATCTATCCAAGTCTACCCAGTGGACCTTGAAGTCCTCTTCTCTAACGCCCCATTCCTTGACTCAAAAAGTACAAACTATAAAGCAATACGCCCACTCCAAGAACTGCAAGTCAAATTGCCCGCAGACAAGTCACTTACAGAGGTAAAGCTTCCTGAAACCTACCAGACTGGCAGCCGACTCCTTGTGATCAACAAAGAGGGCAAAGAATGGATCCACCCACTCCAGAGCTCGAAGCTCAATATGCTTATTGATAAGCACAATGGGATACTCCAGGCCGTCCACAACAAGACCCCCACACCCAAATGTTACGTTAAAGTCTACGCCCTCCTGAATGACGGCACCACTGAGTTCTTCAAAGATGGACACACCGACCTACGCGGTATGTTCGACTTCAGAAGCCATAATACTCACGCTCCAGATGCTGTCTCCAGCTACGCATTCTTTATCAGCCACCCAGAGCTCGGTAGCATCACCCGCATTCTCGGCGATAGACGCCCGAATAATGGCGATTTCCTGCCCCCGCTCGATTGACTATCAACCGCAACATCTGAAATAATACAACGATGTTGAGAACTTAGCTGACACCACAATAGATTCCCCTATTTTTTTCTAACGTGATCTAGCAATTCATGCTATTGGTAATAGTTCATGCCATCTCCCGCTGACACCCTCACTTCAGATGAACCTGTTGGTCCACAATTAGCAACACCTCCAGCCATCTCCATCCAAGACCTTAGAATCGACTATGGATCACACCTCGCTGTCGATAATATGTCCGTCGATATTGAGCGTGGTGTCATTTACGGCCTCGTCGGCCCGAATGGTGCCGGTAAAACCTCCACATTCAAGGCCCTTGCATCACTCCTCAAACCAACACTCGGGAAGATCTACCTCAATGGCCACGACATCGTCACCCACCAAAGACTCGCTCAGGCAAACATCGGTTACATGCCAGACATGGCCCCAGTTGCTTCCGACCTAAAAGTCTGGGAGTTCCTCGATATGTTCGCTGGAGCCCACGGCCTCAGCGGCAAAGAAAAAAGCACGCGTATCGATGAATGCATTGCCCTCGTCGACCTCCATTCCGAATACCATGCCATGTGCACATCCCTCTCCCGCGGCATGATGCAACGACTCGTCCTCGCCAAAACTCTACTCCACCGCCCAAGCCTCCTCATCCTGGATGAACCCGCCAGTGGTATGGATATCAAATCACGTGTCGGCTTGCGAAACATCCTCAGAAATATCTGTAAATCTCACGGCGCCACCGTGCTCATAAGCTCACACATCTTGCCTGAACTCACTGAGATGTGCGATGAAATTGGCATCCTGCACAAAGGGCACCTCCTAGATTCAGGTCCAGTCCATGACGTCCTCCACCGCATGACCGGCCTCTTGCCTGAAATCAAAATCCGACTCGCAGAACCACCCGACATGCACTGGAAAGAATGGCTACTAGCTCAAGAGTATGTATCTAACATCCTTGGGGAGGACGCCACCCACTTTAGCTTCCACTTCGAGGGCGAAGAATCAGACCTCGCTGAGCTTCTCCGTAGGATGATTACCCAAGGCTACCTCGCATGTCGCGTAAGTGAACGCCAACGCAGCCTCGAGGAAATATTGTTAGACCTCGAATACGACGGCCATTAGCAACCACCTTTCTCACTTCCATGTCTGACAAAGAACAAGCCGAAGCTCTAAAAGACCTGCCACAATGCTGGCAAATCTGGCGTAACCCCATCTTTATTAGATACCGCCGATCACGACTAAGACTCAGCTCGTTAGTCACAGGTGTACTCCTCTATGGAGGCACTTCATTTCTCTTTTTCCTGATAGCTCTTGGCTATACCCAATCATACACAGACAAACCATTCACCGAGACTGCGGTCTGGCCATTTGGCTTCATCGTACTCCTGCAGCTCTTCATCATGAACTTCGTCGGCACTGGCGAGGTCGCTTCTGGCATGGCGCGCGAGTCTATTGATGAAGTACTCACCTACCAGCGTCTCACCCCACTCAGCCCAGCGACAAAAATCATCGGCTACCTCTTCGGGCTCCCTGTGAGACAGTTCTATCATTTCTTTGCCACCCTCCCAGTCACCATCATCATTATCAGACTTGGTGATATTCCAAGCGAAGTCTGGCTCCCCATATACGTTGTCCTCTTCACCTCTACACTCATGTTCTACCTCCTCGCCATGACGGTAGGCTTCATCATGGGCAAACGTTTCTCAGCTCTCATTTCACAAGGTCTCGTAGCCCTTCTCTATTTCGCTCTCCCACAACTCTCTAATTTTGGCTTTGTCATTTTTGAATACCTGACCATCAGACCCGCCTTGTTTGCTTCAGCCCAAATCATGGCACCCAATATCGAAATGTTCGACACAAGCCGAGTCGCTTTGTTCTACTACTGGGAAATTTCACACACCGTATACTGCATCGTCCTCCAGTGCCTCATCGCATGGATTTTCTACAGCATCCTGCTCAGACGATGGAGACTAGAAAGCTCACATCTCCTCTCGAAACTCCAATGCATCGTCATCGCCGTACTCATGCATGCCATCGTCCTCGGCGGCATCTGGGCCAATACCACTAACGGCTCAATGTTTGATATCGATCTCAAGGCTAACTCACCTGAAGTCGAGTTAGCCCAACAAACTATCGAGGAAAACACAGAACTCATTGCCGCCACAGTCCTTTCCCTCTACGGCATCATTGGTTTCGCCACGGCCATTTTGCTGCAATACATCTACACCCCCGATAAATTTCGCTACCTTGCCGGCCTCCGTGAACGTGACAAACGTGGTGGCCACCCATACGCACTCTGGAAAGATTCTGCCAGCGGCATCCCCACCAGCCTCATTATCTCAAGCATTACCATCGCTGGTTGGATCATCTATACCGAGCATTTCACAACCTGTACTGAAATCACCCAGTTTCTCGACGGCACACCTATCACCCCCGTGGAGCACATGATCATCGCAATTTCCTTAAGCACTCTCCTCTCACACGCCCTCAGCCTAGAATATCTCGGTCGCAAGCTCGCCGCTACCATCTCATGCTTCGTCTGGGTCATCCCACTTGCTGTCGCTCTCCTCTTCTCAGCATGGAAATTTGGCGACCAAGTCTCATCCTTCATCTACGGTTTCTCACCTCTCTCTATGCACTTCTCCCCAGGCTACATCCTCGCTACTATCAAAGTTTCAGAGGACCCCACCCAGTTCATTTTCGGCTGTAAATTAGGAATCACCATCTTCACCTGCATCACAGCAGCCACCCTCTACCTCCTCATAAAACGTCACAAACGCTACCTCCAACTCAGAGACCAAGTCTAGCCCCCATACACAATGTGACTTTCCCATCACAAATATTCTATTGCTATTTTTTTAACATTTAGTGTAATTTACAGCATTGTTTGAAACGTACGTATTGTTTGAACGAACCACCCTTGTGTCATGAAGTCCCTTGCCCTAACCACCCTGGTATTTGCGCCCATCCTTTGCGCGCAACCAACGCTCAAAGTCAGCACCTCCCAACTCGCTCCAGAGTCAGAATTTACCATCACTTTCGATCAAGCCGTCGTGCCAGAAACACAGCTGAACGAGTTGACTAACAATACGATCCTTAAGATCAAACCAAAGTGGGAAGGGCAAATCCAATGGCAGGCTCGCAACATCGCAACCTTCTACCCGAGTGTCCCACCCAAACTTGGTACGAAATACACCTTCAACATCTCCGACACACTCACTTACCAAGATGGAACTAAGGTACCTAACTTCAAAACAAGAACGATCGAAGCCCCAGCCTTCGGTTCGACTTATCACAGACGCTACAATAAAGGAAATAACCGAAAGCCCATTAGCTACTTCCGCTTCAACGACGCCGTCAACCCAACTAAACTAGACAAAAAATTCTACTACATCAGTAAGGAAGGAAGCACAGTCCCAGCAGTTGTTAGACAAGCGCTCTGGTCCGACCTCGAAAGCACATATTATATCAAACCCACATGGGATGAACGCTTCACAATTCAACTCAAGCGACGCGCTGGTGAGACCATCCCCGCTGAAACTCAATGGGAGAAGAATGCACCTATTCCTAACGGCATCATCGCCACTCCCCAATACCCACTTTCAGTCGGCTCTGACTGGAAGCTCGTCCTGAAAAAAGGAATCACCAATAGCGCAGGCACAAGCAAAACCAAATCAGAATCTCAAAAACTCATCTGGAGTATCGACCCCCTCAAAGTTGAAAAAATCATCCCTGCTGTCTTCGCTGACCGTCCTCGCTCGATCTATGTGACCTTTAACTCAGACATCCCCGACCCATTAGTCACTGAAGGCCTCCGTGAACTTATCAAAGTCACACCAACACCCAAAAATTTAAACTTCAATAGACGCTACGACGACACAGTGCAAATCACCGGTGACTTCTACACTCAAGACACTTGGGCAGTCACCGTCGATTCGGACTTCGCCGCAAAAAATGGCCTCATGTTAGGAAAGTCAGCAACGTCAGAAGTGAAGTTCGATTACGTCGAGTCCGGCATTGCTCTAGCCAGTTATGATTCTGCACAATATGCCAAAGGTTCACGTAGCTTTAAAATTGATACCGTCAATATGCGTGAGATCCGAGTGCGCATCAAACTATTGAAAGGAGCTGAGTCCATCCGAGCCCTTCAAGGCTATCGCCACTACACTGGCAACGGCAACGACTATGACACCATCAAAGATAATGCCCCACTCCCATTCGAACTCATCTCAGGCAGCCCGATCTATGATAAAGTCATCACACTCGACAATGCCATCGATACCTCCAAGCAAATTGAGATAGAATGGGACGACGTCCTCCCACCTAACACCACATTTGCTTCCGCATTCATCTCTGTTACCGGCCAACCGAAAAAACGAATGTCTTCAAAATCAGGCCTCAAGCGCTGTGTACAATCAGTCGTCCAACTCACCGATATTGGCCTGGCTTGGAAACTCAGTGATAAAAAAACTTGGGTCTACGCCTACTCACTCGAAACTGGTAAGCCCCTCGAAAATGTCACACTCAGCATGTATGGAGAAGACGCCACGCTCCTACACACTCGCAAGACCAACCCTCAAGGTATCGCCGAGATTCCTAACACCAAACTCGACCGTCACCTTATCGCTACCCGTGCCGCTGACCAATTCGCTATCACCTACGACAATTCACTCTCCACCGTCTCCATGTGGAGGTTTCCAGTCGACTTCAGTTGGGATGAACAAATAAATTGGCAACACAAAGTCCAACTCATCACCGACCGCAACCTCTACCGCCCCGGTGAAACAGTCCGGCTCAAAGGCGTCGTCCGCCAGCACCTCGACAACCAACTACAACTATCCCCAAGCAAAAAAATCCAGCTCTCCATCAGAGACCCGCGCAACCGTGAAATCAAAACCGAAGAACTCGACCTCAGTGACCGCAATAGCTTCGACTATACCTACACATTGCCGGAAAATACAGTCGGAGCATACCAGTTTAAAGTCACCGTCCTAGGCAAGGACCTCGATGACGACCAAACATTCTCTCGCTACTTCCACGTCCAAGAATTTCGACGAAACGCCTTCGAAATCACTTCAAAAATCCACCCGCTAGATATCGCCCAACGCGACCTTCAACTAGACATAAATGCCCAATATTACCAGGGCACCCCCGTCGCCGAGGGTAGAGTCCAGTGGTTCAGCACAGTCGCCCAAATTGGATTCTATCCAGATAACTTCCGTGACTTCCAATTCGGCGATCACCGAAGCTACGACCCCTACTACTGGAGCCACTACTTTGGTTATGGAAGCTCTAGCAGATACCGTGATACCGAACACAATAACGGAAATGCTCAGCTCAGCGAAAATGGTACTACCACCATCAACACCACCATCCCAGAGCCAGACTTCCCAACACCCCAACACATCAGCATTGAAACCGAGGTCACGGATTCACGCGACCAAACATTAACCACAAAAAACTCCACCACTTTCTTCCCTAGTGCTCTGTATTTCGGCATCGCTCGAAACGACTCACTCGTCCGCGTCGGTGACACGCACAAGATCCGCTTTGTAGCCGTTAACACCAATGGCAAACAAAGCCAAAAGCAACACGACGCCCAACTCACAATCGAGCGCGAATTCCACCAAACCGTGAAAATTCTCGGCGCTGATGGAACCACACGCACCCATAATAAAAAGGAAGTCGAAGAAATTGGCACCCATTCGCTCGCGTTCCAACCAGGCACCCCTACAACTTTCGACTTCATCCCCAAAACATCTGGACGCTATACCTTCACCGTCACCGGAAAAGATTCCTCCGGCCACCCCACTCGAACCGCAAGCACACTCTACGTCTACGGTGAAGGTGTCTACCCATGGGCTAGCGAGCAAGGAATGCGCATCAAGCTCGTCAGCGAGAAAAAAAGATATCAAGTCGGCGATACTGCCAAATTGTTAGTCATGACCCCCATCGAGGGTACAGCCCTCGTTACGGTGGAGAGACAAAACGTCATCGAACACTTCCAAGTAGAACTTAAATCAAATAACCCAGTCATCGAGTTCCCAATCTCAGAGGCTCTTGCACCAAATGCCTTCGTATCAGTGTTACTTATTAGAGGCGCTGATATGAGCCCCAGAAAGTACAAGCAACCAGCCCTCAAACTCGGCTATTGTGAAATCACTGTCGATGACCCAAGCAAACAACTCACCGTCTCATTGGACACCCCATCAGAGAGTGTGCTACCTGGTGCCGACACCACCCTCCAAGGCGTAGTCCTCGACAATCAAGGGAAACCAGTAAGTAACGCAGAAGTTCTCCTCTATGCGGAAGATGAAGGCACCCTCGCAGTGATGGGATACCAAACTCCATCCCCCCTTCATTTCTTCCATTCCCCAATCGCTCTGACCCTGAAGACCGGCACTGCCCTTGGCGAGCTGCTCGATGACAACCCCGACCATCGCTACATGGCAAATAAAGGCTTCACCATCGGTGGCGGAGGTGCCCCAGTACCCGTCCTGGCAATGGGTGATGAAGATGAAGTCCAAAACCGCACCAATTTCGACCCCTGTGCAGCTTGGTTTCCCACACTCACCACCGATGCTTCTGGGAAGTTTGTTGCCAACTTCTCAGTGCCCGACACCCTCACAAGGTACAGAGTAATAGCCCTCGCCTACCATGAAGCAGACTGTTTTGGTTCTAACACTGGAGCTTTCACGGTGAAGAAAGACCTGATGTTGGTGCCCAAACCACCAAGATTTGCAAATGAAGGAGATCACTTGGAAACCAAAGTCCTAGTAGAAAACACAAGCACCTTTGAGGGAACCTGGGAAGTTAGCCTCAAAGCCGACAGCCTCTGCAAACTCCCAGATAGCACTAACAATACACTGGTAAAAACTATCAACCTCAAAGCAAATGGTTCCGCCACTCTGAGCTTCCCAGCAAAGTTCATCAACACTGGTGACACTACTTGGACTTGGTCAGCAACTCCTGTCGCCCTCAATAACGCACAGCTGAACACTCAGCTAAGCAAACAGTTGAGCGACAAGGTAGAAAACACCTTCACCGTGGCCTACCCTAGACCCCTCCTCAGTCAGTCGCGCTTCCACAGGCTTAATGCACAATCCCCAACTACAAATCTTGTAGCCAACATGAACCCCATCATCATGAATGGCCGCGGTCATATGGAGCTAGAGTTCTCTAACTCACTCCTTTTGGAAGCATCTGGCGCCTATGACTACTTACTAAAATACCCATACGGTTGCGTCGAACAAACCACTTCAAGCCTCATGCCTTGGTTCGCAGTCAATGACCTTAAAGGCATTATCCCTAGCTTCGCAGAGAAATCCGATGCCGAGGTCGCTAAAGCACTGCAAAAAGGAGTTGATCGCCTCCTTAGCATGCAGACCCCCAGCGGAGGACTCGCATACTGGCCAGGTGGCCAGACCCCCGAAGATTGGGCCACTGTTTACGGTGGAATGGGGATAGTTCTAGCACTCCAACAAGGAGCTGAAGCTCCAGAAGACTCGATTGAAAAACTCGCACAATATCTCACCAAAATTGCTAATGGTACTACCAAAGAGCCTAAATATCGCTCTTGGCATACCGACACCCGCGCCCGCGCCCTCTATGTTCTAGCCCTGGCTGGCAACCCTAATGTCGCAGCTCAAAATGCCTTCTATACAAAGAGAAACAGCCTCACAAACTCAGCCAGAGCATTCCTAGCCCTTGCTATGCACCTCAGTGGTGATGATAAAAAATTCGCAATCGAACTCCTAACCAACGATGGAGCGCAGCCCGATCGTAACCACTGGATGCTCTACCGCTCTGACATTCCCGTACAGCTCCTCGCCTGGTCAACCATTGACCCAACCAATGCCGAAACTGATAAGACCATGCTCAAACTCCTCCAATACAGAAACCCAATGGGACATTGGAGAACCACTTGGGTCAATGGATGGGCAATGAACGCAATGGCTGCCTACGGCCGCTTTGTCGAAGCAAAGCGCCCTAACAGCACTATTACCCTCGCCACCACACAAGGAAACCAAACCATCACCTTGACCAACAAACAACCAAGTAAATCACTTAGACTCCCACTCGCTGAAGCCCAAACTCTCATGGCCAATGCTGACGAAAAAGTCTACATCCGTGCCAAAGCAAGTGCGAAGCCGGAAGTTGCCCCTTCTGGTCCAGTTGCTGCCAATGGCTTATCCATCCAGCGTAAATACGAACGCATCAATGCCAAAGGCCAAACCATCCCTCTCGAACAACCACAGGTGGGTGACCTCATCAAAGTCAGCCTCACTGTCGGCATGCCAGCTGGCATGCGATACATCGCTATCGATGACGCGCTGCCAAGTATCCTCGAGTCCGTAAACGACCAATTCGCCTCACAAGCCAGCATCCATAGCTCAAAAATTCAAAAAAACTACCGGATCTCTAACCAAGAATTTAGAGCTGAACGGACACTCTTCTTCCTGAATCGCTCCTGGGGGTCTCAGAAACAAACCATCTCTTACCTTGCTCGAGTCACTGCAGCAGGGACGGTTCACGCTCCACCAGCAAAAGCTGAAGCGATGTATAATCCAGAAGAATACGCGCTCTCTGAAGCGCACACATTCACCACAGTAAACCCGCATGCTACTGCTGGGGAGTAGGAGTAACCCACCCGCATGATCCCATTACACCAACACCTCGGAAGGTCAAAAATCCGCCAGCTCTCCCGAACTTGGCGACTTACCTTCCGCGTGTTGGCTATCTTCGCTTTCCTTAGCCTCATTGCTTGGTACCTCGTACCGCTCGCTTTCCCACTTAATCATGCCGCGATGCAGGGACCACCCCCATCTATCCTTATCCTTGATAGACAGGGAAAGCCACTCCATCAGCTCGCTCGTAGCGACCACTACCAGGCCCAAACCTCCGAGCTAGAAGGCATCCCCCAAACCCTGATCGATGCGACCCTAGCAGCCGAAGATAAACGCTTCTACCAACATTCCGGCATCGACCCGCTAGCCAACCTACGAGCCATCAAAGACTCTATTGAAGCCGGACGCTTCGTAAGTGGCGCCTCCACCATCTCCCAGCAAACTATCAAACTCACGTCTGGCTCACCTAGCAGAACTCTTAAAAATAAAATGGTCGAAGCCTTGAGCGCACGCCACCTAGAAATGACCTATGACAAGGACACCATCCTTGCTGCCTATTTTAACCACCTCGACTACGGGAACCACTGCCAAGGGCCTCGCCAATCGGCCCTCCATTACTTCGACAAAAGCCTCGAGGACTTATCCCTAGCCCAGACCGCTCTTCTCGCGGGACTCCCACAAGCCCCGTCAAGACACAACCCAAGACGGAATCCTAATAATGCAAAAAAGCGACGTGATTGGGTCCTCGATCGCATGCAGCAGGTATTTGACTACCCTGATGAACGAATAGCCCGCGCTAAAGCGGAACCCATTCATCTAGTACCCATCCGTCCTGAACGCCCTCCCCATCATCTCAGCCAGCTCATCCTTCCCTCACGCCAAATCGGCTCTCACACGATCACCTCGAGTATTGATGCCACACTCCAGAGTTTCTGCGAGACCCTTCTATCAGATGAACTCGCTAAACTTAAACCATACAACGCCCATAATGGCGCTATTGTCATCATTGACAACAAAACCAGAGAAGTCAGAGCCATCGTAGGCACCGCTGATTTCAACTCTCAAAAAGCAGGACAACTTAACGCAGCTCTAACTCCTCGTTCTCCAGGTTCAGCCCTTAAACCCTTCACCTATCTCCTTGCGATCGATAAAATCGGCTATGAACCCTCAACCATCCTTGCCGATATCCCCACCCAGTATGCCGGCGTCAGAGGGCCTGAAGCATTTGTGAACTATTCTAGAGACTATCAAGGCCCCGTGTGCCTGCAACACGCTCTGGGTAACTCCCTAAACACCCCCGCTGTGCGGGCATTGAATTCCCTCGGTGGTGCCAAACCCATGCTCACTTTGCTCAAGTCACTGGGCATTTCAACACTCACCCAATCCCACCACCATTATGGATTGGGCCTCACCCTCGGGAGTGGAGAAGTCACTCTCATCGAACTCACCAATGCCTACGCCACCCTCGCCAACCTCGGCGTCCACCAAAATTACCAATTCACCCCACATACACACCCTAACAAGCAAACGCGAATTGCCAGCCCCAATGCCTGCTTCCTCATCAATAGCATCTTGGCTAACAACCTTGCCCGCTCAGCTAACTTTGGCGCCAACTCTTCTCTCCGACTCCCCTTCAACTGCGCAGTAAAAACTGGGACATCCACTGACTTTAGAGATAATTTCTGTATCGGATTCACTGCCTCATTCACTGTAGGTGTCTGGATAGGCAACCTCGACAACACCCCAATGAAAGGAGTCTCAGGAGTCACTGGAGCAGGCCCCATCTTCCACCACTGCATGCTCAAACTCCATGAAAACGAGCGAGATCACTGGTTTTCTAAACCCGACATAATCACCCAAGTCACAACCGACCCTCACACCGGCAAGATCCTTCACCCAAACCACCCGCGCTACAAACACGCTGTCACAACCTACGCCCTTCAAACTCCTACACACGCCTCCCCAGAAGATTACACCAATGACGGTAAAGTATTACTCGATGACCGCTTCACCGAGTGGCTCACTCAATCACCCGACAATCGATTTGTAGCAAGCAAGACGCGCAGCACTGACCTCCACCTGCGCATCCTCTCACCTGCTCGAGATGCCACCTACCTGCTCGACCCGGACCTCCCCAACCAAGGGGGATATCTCAGCTTGATTTCCAATGCCCCAGAGAGAACCCGCTGGGAATGCCACACGCTCGATATTGAAAATACCCCGCACCACCCCACATTGATTCTTGAAGAGGGCTCACATGAAGTCACAGCCATACACACTGGCACGGGCAAAAGCTCAACAGTGCGCTTCACGGTTAGGCAACTCTAGGCGGTGTGGACAATTTGATTTGCTGGTCGATGGGAGATGCTTTACTGACTGGCAAGGCGGTGATTTAGGATCCCCGCTCCTAGGCATGACTGAAGAGAAACGCTGGCTTAGAAACAAGGTTCTCGCTCCTACCTTTCTTTCCTGTAGCGCAATGTATCATGCCCCCCAAAAAATAGCATTTGTCAGTTTTGAAGTGCGATTGCACATAAGCCCTGCATACTTAATCAATAATGCCATTTCACCCTCTCCCCCCTTTGCTAGGGCTTGCATATTTCCATGCTCCATAGCACATTCTTTGTGATGACACATTCCACAGCCAGCATCATTGAACAATGTCGAGCATCAGGCTTACGCCGAACCAAAGCACTAGAGCTTCTCGTCGACACATTGTTAGCGACCCCCCGCCCCATGACTTTGGCTGAACTCTCTGAACATGATAATCTCAACACTCAATGTGACAGAGCTACTGTCTTCCGCTTACTACAGCGCCTAACGGACAAAGGCATCGTCCGCCGACTTGGCCTGCACGAGCGGGCAGCCTACTTCACCCTACTCCTTGAAGGACGACACCAAGACTTCTTGATCTGCTCAGAATGCGGAAAAATTGAAGCTATCAAAGCTCCCTGCCCAGTGCATGCACTGGAAAAAGAAATTGCCGAATCCACAGGATTCTCCGGGCTCTACCATGAATTAGAATTCTTCGGCACCTGCCCAGATTGCGCTTCCAAATAGCACCCCCATATGACCAAAGACGATCAGCTCGCCGACGCATTCATCCAATTCCAACGCGTCGAAAAATCGGCATCTGATCGCACCCTCAGAAACTATTCCCAAGCATTGCACGCCTTCCAAAGCTTTATGGAGGAGTCGACTTTCCCCGGCTGGCTAGAATGCGAACTCGAGGACTTTAGAAGCTACCTCTACCATTGCATGCAGAGTGACATGGCCCGCTCTACCATCCGATTGAAGTTCTCAGCCCTGCGTTCCTTCTACAAATACCTAGTTCACCGACAAGGGCTCGCAAAATCCCCATTGGTCGAACTCCAATTACCAAAACAAGAACGCAAACTCCCCACAGTACTCAACCAATCACAGATCATCGAGCTCCTCGAGGCTCCCCTCCACGCTGAACTTTCTAAACAAGCTCCTGAGTGGCTTCCTCTCCGTGACACAGCCATCCTCGAACTCTTCTATTCCACCGGACTGAGACTCTCGGAATTAGCTGCCCTGAAAGTCGATGACCTCGACCACACCCAAGGCATCGCTCGCGTCTTGGGAAAAGGGGCAAAAGAGCGCATGGTTCCAATCGGCAGCTACGCACTCAACGCCGTCCAGAAATACCGCCAAGCCGCATCCGTCCACGAAGGCCCACTTTTTATCAATAAAAGCCGCAGACAAATCTCTACCACCTCGATTGGCACCATGCTAAAAAAATACCTCAGCATGACAAATATCCCAATTCACATCACCCCTCACAAATTGCGCCATTCCTTCGCTACCCATCTACTCGATAACGGTGCTGACCTCCGATCTGTTCAAGAACTCCTAGGACACGCCTCGCTTTCAACCACCCAAATCTACACCCATGTCAGCACCAAGCGCATGAAAGAAGCATACGATAAAGCACACCCAAGAGCGAAATAGCGCTCACCTATCTGCTATCGCATCAAGTTCTTAATGCTCTCTAACTGAGCCTTCCACGCTCCCTTGGAATAACCTCCAGCCAAAGTCATAACATACGGGACATTGTGTTGCTTACAATACGCGTAAATCATCGCATCACGCTTTGCGATCCCCGCAGCGGTCATTCCTCCATTCGCTAAAGGATCACCAGCCAAGGCATCACAACCCGCTACGTGAAATACAATATCAGGCTTCGCCTCAGAAAATATCTTAGGCAATTCCTTCCTTAACACCTCACAAAATGCCTCATCACTCACACCTTCAGGCACGATAACATCTCTATCACCCTCTGGCTTGTGCAGCGGATAAAGATGCCTCTCGTGCATTGAAAAAGTATAGCAGCTATCGTCATCCCCCAAACAAACAACGCTGCCATTTCCGTGGTGAATATCCGTATCCACAATCAAGGCCCTAACTACAACCCCCTCAGCCTGTAGTTTTCTAATCGCAATTGGAACATCCGCAATCAAACAAAACCCCTCACCGTGACCAGGCATCGCATGGTGGTACCCACCACCCAAGTTAATCGCTGCACCATGCTCTACCGCTAATCTGCCCGCCTTCACTGTACCTCCAGAAGCTATCATGAAAGGCTCCACAACCTGACGCCGAATGTCCACACCTGGAACCTTAGCCAAAATTGGCGCCTCCAGATAGCCAGCAACCAAGCGCTTATCACCTAAATCCTCTAAATACGCTTCCGTATGAATTAATAATAAATCCTCTCTCCCTAACATCTCAGCCTGATGAACCATGGATCGATCAAGAAACCCGTCCCTCACCAAGCCATTATAAATCTTGTCATATTTCTTAATATCAAAAGGATGCAAGCGCTCAAATCCAAATAGATCAATGCTCGACCTCTCCGAATACACCACCGGTATTGGGTTTTGTGCCACCTCCGCTCGCCGCTGGTTTTGACAACTCATTTGCCCTAACATAAGTAGCCCTAAACTAAAGAAAAGACCTTTGCGCATCCAAAGATAGCAACATACCCTAGACTCTGACAAAAATTGATCCTATCGATGCTATCATTTAAAATTTCAATTTTCCCATGAAACCAAAGCTTCTCATCTTCGTCACCTTTGCAAGCCTCATACTAGCGACCCTCTTCTGGTGGTTCTCCTCAGCGCAAGTGCTCAAAAGGCGCACTACTGAACTGCTTGAATGTGTCGAAATGGAAAAAGGAACCGGACGCATTGAGCGCGCCTACAAAGCAGAAAAGCTCCGTGACCTCATTGATGACACCATCACAATCAGCTACCCAACGATGAGTGATGCATTCTCCCACACCTATGCAACAAACGAACCTATCACCCTCCCCGAACAACGCGCCAAAACAGCTCTGCTCTACCTCACCGAGACTGCCGACTGGATTTCTGTGAACAACCAAACCATCCAAGTCGTCAACCACAATAAAACTACCGCCAAAGTACGCGCACATTTCGATCTGAGCACAAAGCTAAAAAACCGCAGCCAATCAGATGTCTCGCTGGAAGCCACATTACACTTCGCCCGCGTAAAAAACCGTTGGTTACTCCGTGAAGCTTCCTTTACACAGTAGTCCGCAAATTCACTGGACTTAGCACATCGACTCATTAAGGATCCGCCCCAATGTCTAGCGCCAACAAACTCTGCACCAGTGCCCTCAACCACTACTTTGAGTTAGCACCACCACCGAGCGGAAAAACCCTCATACTCCAGGGTACGCCGGGCAAATGGAACCACGACCATCCCGACCTCACAGCAGTCAACTACCTCGCTAACGAACACAAACTTTGGGCGCAACAAGGGATGACCTCCCACCCCAACACCAAAGAAAATTTCGACACCATCGTCCACTTTGCGACAAAAAATGCCACTGAAAACCTCGTCCAACTAGGTACCTATTCCCAACTTCTCAATCAAGGCGGTCGCTGGATCAGCGTAGTCCCCAACCGCATGGGCGCCTCTCGCCTCAAAAAAGACATTCTTAAACTCTTCCCCGAATCTGAAAACTCGAGCAAATCTAAATGCCGCATATTCGATGCCTCCTGCGCACCAGACACAGCACTCGCACGAAAATGGGCCAGCCTCGCAAAACCCAAAGCCATCAAGGGCACTTCCTTGCTAACCACCCCCGGCGTATTTTCTGCTGACAAACTCGATACAGGATCTCAGCTCCTTGCCAGAATCCTCGAGAAAGAATCCTTCTTCGGCTCTGGCGCCGACCTTGGCTCAGCCTACGGTTACCTCAGTAAAACCATCCTCGACACCCCAAGAAACCGCATCCGAGAACTCGTCCTCTACGAACTCGACTCCCGCGCCCTCGATTGTGCCAAACGCAACCTGCAAGATCACCAAAATACCGAATTCATCTGGGCCGACGTCACAGCGGGCGTCCACCACTGTCGCCAATTCGATTGGGTCGTCATGAACCCACCATTCCACGAAGCCCAAGACCAAAGCTTCGAACTCGGTAAAACATTCATTCGTGAAGCCGCACGCATCCTAAAGCCCGGTGGCTCACTCTACCTCGTCGCAAACCTTCACCTCCCCTACGAGGAACTTATACGCACTACTTTCCGCTCTCACCGCACCTTAGTCGAAGACAAAGGCTTTAAGTGTATCTTCGCACGCGCCTAATCCCCACCAGCTCCCCCAGCCAACCTCCTTATAAAAACAAAAAAGCGAAGCCCATTGGCTTCGCCTATTTTCATTCCAGAAAATACACCCGAAGGGAGTCGAACCCCTAACCTTCTGATTCGTAGTCAGATGCTCTATCCAATTGAGCTACGGGTGCTTTTTCTGAATACCGCAACTGTTTGTGTAACTCCTCTGCAAGAGAGAAAATACACCCGAAGGGAGTCGAACCCCTAACCTTCTGATTCGTAGTCAGATGCTCTATCCAATTGAGCTACGGGTGCTTTTGAAACACGTGGTGTTGCGCTGCGGGCGGAGAAAACCACAATACCCCACATCCGTCAAGGAAACGCTGCACTTTTTTTGTAAGCATATCCTAATAATTCAACACAAGCTATTAGATGAGAATCAACTAGAACAAATGAAAAAAATCACGCTCTCGCCCGCCACATGTAACAACCACTAGAAAGTCTACGCATTCCTTAGACCTAACGACCTCATCTCACGAAGATTTTGCCATCAAGTCTCTAATTTTGAGTTGTAAATCAGTGTAATTCACGGCAAGTCTCCCACCATGTTAACGATCCGCAACCTCACTAAGACAATTGGTGGGAGAACTCTTTTCGAAGAAGCTAAAATGACCATCAACTGGGGCGAACGCGTCGCTCTTGTTGGTCCCAACGGCGCAGGCAAATCCACACTCTTCCGTATCATTCTCGGCCAAGACGAACCAGATGCAGGGGAAGCTGATATCGATGAATACGCCATCACTGGCTATCTCGCCCAGGAAGCTGGCGACCCAGGTGAGGAAACCGTGCTCGAACTCGCCATCGGTATCACCCCAGAAATGGCTCACGCCATCAAAACCATGCGTGAACTCGAAGCCGCAGGCAAAACCGATGACCCTGCATTCGCCGAAGCTCAAGACACCTTCGACGCCAATAACGGCTACTCACTTGAACCTAAAGCCAAAAAAATCCTCGCAGGCCTCGGCTTCAAACCAGAACAAATCGATCAACCAGCAAGCTCCTTCTCTGGTGGTTGGATTATGCGTGCCAACCTCGCCCGCCTCCTCGTCCAAGAGCCTGACCTCCTCATGCTCGATGAGCCCACCAACCACTTGGACCTCATCTCACTTATCTGGCTCCAACGCTACCTCCAGAATTACCCAGGTGCCCTCCTCGTGATTTCTCACGACCGCGACTTCATGGATGAAATCATCGAAACCGTCTACGAAATCGATGAACAAAAATTCATCTCCTACACAGGTAACTACTCGACCTACGAAAAAGAACGCGAAAAGCGCTACGACCAAAAAGTCCAAAAGTACCGCAACCAACAAAAGGAAATCGAACGCATCCAAGAATTTGTAGATAAATTCCGCAACGTCGGATCAAAAGCTTCTCAAGTCAATGAGCGTATGAAGATGATCCAGAAACTTAAAGGTGAGTTGGTCAAACCCATCGCACCACGTAAAGTTTTCCGCTTCAACATCCCAGATCCACCACGCTCTAACCAAATCCTCGCGGAACTCAAGAAAGTCCACAAAGCATACGGCGACAAAATCATCTACGACAAAACCGACTTCATCGTCGAACGTGGTGACCGTATCGCCCTCGTCGGCCCCAACGGTGCTGGTAAATCTACATTGATGAAAATCATCGCAGGCTTCGAAGATGTCCAGGAAGGTGATGTCGAAATTGGCTACGCTACTAAAATTGGCTACTTCTCTCAGCACCGTGCTCTCACCCTCAATGAGTCTAACACCGTGCTCGACGAAGTCTTGGCGTCCAACCCAGAACTTCGCGAAGATGAAGCTCGCTCCATTCTCGGCTCCTTCCTCTTCCGTAAAAATGATGTCCTCAAGCGTGTGCGCGTACTCTCTGGTGGCGAGAAATCCCGCCTGAACCTCGTTAAATTCCTCGTCGATCCGCCTAACTTACTGCTGATGGATGAGCCTACCACTCACCTTGACCTCCTCTCCATCGAGGCTCTAGTTCAAGCACTGCGCTCCTATAAGGGCACACTCCTCTTCATCTCTCACGATGTCCACTTCATCCGTAACCTCGCGGAAACCACCGTACACGTCAATAATGGCACACTCACAAAGTACAGTGGTGGATACGATTACTTCCTTGAGAAGTCCGGCCTCAACGATGATAGATCAGCCGTGACATCCTAAGCGCTCACAACCTAACATTCATCCTCTCTAAAGCGCGACACGCCACCGGGCTGTCGCGCTTTTTCTGTCTTTCACAGATCAAATATCCCGGTAGTCCACCTTCTGTTTCTTACCTTGAGCTTCACTACGCTCTTTTTCGCGCCGCTGAAGCTCTTCTATCTGATCCCGCAAATGCGCCGCTCTCTCAAATTCTAACTTGCCAGCAGCCTCACGCATTTCCTCTTCAAGCTCAGAAATAACTTCCATGGCATTGTATGTCACCTCATCTTCAGCAACCCTAATCTGAGCTTCACCACCACTATTCTCTTCAGAGTACTGCTGCAAACTTTGCTGCACAGAACGAACCACACTCCTAGGCTCAATGCCATGCTTCTCATTGTAGGCAATCTGCATCTCCCTGCGGTACTGTGTGATATCGAGCAGTTGCTGGATAGAGTCAGTAACCGTATCGCAAAATAGTACACACTCACCATGAACGTGCCTTGCAGCCCTGCCCGCTGTCTGCACCAAACTGGTCTCGTTTCTCAAGAACCCTTCCTTATCTGCATCTAAGATACATACCAATGAAACTTCAGGTAAATCCAACCCCTCCCTCAACAAGTTGATTCCTATCAAAATATCAAACTCCGCAGCCCTCAATGCTCGTAAAATCTCTACCCGCTCAATCGCATCAATGTCAGCGTGTAAATAGCGCGCCTTTAACCCCACCTTTTCTAAATAATCCGCCAAATCTTCAGCAGTCTTCTTAGTCAAGGTCGTCACCAATACACGCTCATGATTCTTAATGCGTTCATGACACAATTCTATCGTCTTGTCGATTTGCCCCTCCAAGGGTAGCAAGGTCAAGACTGGATCTAACAAACCTGTCGGTCGAATAATCTGCTCAGCGATTAATGTCGCTCCACGTTTAGCCACCTCAAATTCTTCCAAAGGCTCAGATGACGGACTTGGATGGATCTGCTTCCGAATCTTTTTGATAGCCTGATTCGCTGACATATCCCCCTTACTCCATGGAATAAACTTCTTATTCTCAGGCCTAGAATTAATCATTTCGAAGGGACCAGGTGTGGCCGAAACATACACCCGCTGATGCGTCATTTCCATAAACTCATTAAATCGTAATGGCCTATTATCCAACGCACTCGGCAAACGAAAACCGTGGTTCACCAGCATCGTTTTCCGACTCTTATCCCCTTCAAACATCCCACCCACTTGCGGGATTGTCGCATGACTCTCATCTACTAACAAAAGGTAATCCTCTGGGAAAAAGTCTAATAAAGTATATGGCCTCGCCCCCTTCTCTCTTCCCGTGATGTGCCGAGAATAATTCTCAATCCCCTGACAGAACCCCATCTCTTGCATCATCTCGATATCATACTCCGTCCGCATCCTAATACGCTGAGCCTCGATTAATTTCCCTTCTGCCTCAAATGCAGTAATCGTTTCCTTCATCTCCTTGCGAATCGCCTTGATCGCCTCCTTCATCTTTGGCCCCGATGACACGAATTGCTTGGCCGGGAAGAACAAATAATGCTCCATGTCACCACGCTTGCTCCCACTGGTGGCCGTCACTTCAGAAATACGATCAACTTCATCACCAAAAAACTCCACCCTGATCGCGGTATCCTCTAGGTAGGCTGGACGAATCTCTACCACATCACCTCGCACCCGAAAATGACCACGCTGAAATGCGATGTCATTGCGCTCAAACAACAACTCAACCAACTTCGCTAAAAACTCATCCCTCCCGATCTCCATCCCCACACTCACTGGCAACATCATCTCTTTGTAGTCATCGGGAGATCCTAAACCATAGATACAACTCACAGATGCTATCACGATCACATCCTCACGCGTGATCAAACTTCCCATCGTACTGAGTCGCAGTCGCTCGATCTCATCATTCACCGCCGAGTCTTTTTCAATATAGGTGTCAGATGCCGGTATGTACGCCTCTGGTTGGTAGTAATCGAAGTAACTAACAAAATATTCTACCGCATTATTGGGAAAGAAGGTCTTAAATTCCGAATAAAGCTGAGCCGCCAATGTCTTGTTATGACTCATTATCAAAGTCGGTTTATTCACCTCCTTGATGATATTGGCCATCGTGAAGGTCTTTCCTGAACCTGTCACCCCAAGCACAGATTGGTGACCATTGCCCGCTTGCAATGACTTCACCATCTTAGCTATCGCCTGCCCCTGATCCCCCTGTGGACTAAAATCACTCGCTAGTTCAAACATCGCACTCATCCCATTTCTACATTAAAAAATAAATCCACCTAACACACCCGCACTCAATACTGCCATCCAGGCGGGCATTTTGCGAAACCCATGCAAAAGGAACAATGCCAAGACCACAGCAATGTTGATGGCACATCGCTTGGGATCAGCATCTACCACATAACCAAACATGTGAATCAAGGCTGCTCCGAGCAAACCAACCACAGCAGCATTCGCCCCCACCACAGCTCCTTTGGCCCTAGGCATTGCCTTCAGCCAATTCCACAACGGAATGCCAAAAGCTAATAAAAACATTCCCGGCGCGAAGATTGCCACCGTCCCAATGAGCCCGCCTAACCATGCATTGCCACCAATCTGGACCGCACTCCCCAAGTAGGAAGCCAAGGTAAACATCGGTCCTGGAACTGCCTGCGCTGCCCCATAACCTGCCAAGAAAGTGTCCTGGTCCATCAAACCACCACCGACATAACTAGACTCCAACAAGGGCAGCACCACGTGACCACCTCCAAAAACTAATGCCCCAGCCCGTAACAAGCCAGCGGTAGCTTCGGCCCCAGCCCCAATCCGTGACAACCAAGGAATCGCACACACCCCAGCGATAAACAAACCGATGCCCAGCACACTGACCACCGGCCACTTCCTTTTCACCTGATTCTTTTCCTTCTGATAATCTTTATAATCAGCAAAGAATAACGCCCCGACTATCCCCCCTAATAGAATGACCATAGGCTGTATCCACGCCTGACTCGTAAATACCAAAATCAACAAGGCCACCACTGCCACCGCATAATGTGCCGGTAGAGTACATAGCTTCTTTTTCATCCCCAGCACCGCCAAGGCCACTATCGCCACTGCTGCTAATTTCAAACCCTGAATCCAACCCGTTCCCAATGCTTCTGAAATCGGCTGTAAGCCCACAGCCAACAATATCATTAAGATTGCAGAGGGTAGCGTAAAACCAATCCATGAACCTAAAGCCCCTAACCATCCACCTTTATCATAGCCAATCGCAGCCCCAAACTGACTGCTCGCCGGCCCCGGTAAAAACTGACAAAGCGCCAACAACTCTGCAAACCGCTCCTCACTCACCCATCCTTTCTTCACCACATAAGTATCTCTGAAATAACCCAAATGTGCGACCGGCCCACCAAACGACGTCAGTCCAAGCTTGAGCGATGTCAGAAAGCAGCTAAAAAATTGCATGCCGCAACGGTACCCAGCCATGACTCAGCCGCAACCAAAAATCTGCCTCTTCGGTGGCACCTTTGACCCAATTCACCTGGGCCATACCTATATCGCTCAACAAGCAAAAAAACGCCTCAATCTCGATAAAGTCATCTTCCTCCCGTGCCGCCAGTCCCCTCATAAGTCGAAGCAAAATAGCCTCAGCGATGACACCCGCCTCCACCTGTGCCACCTCGCGACCAATGCCCTACCTTGGGCTGAAGTCAGTGACTACGACCTCATCGCCCCGCCGCCATCCTATTCCTTCCGCACCGCCCAGCACTTCCACAACCTCTACCCAAATGCCAAACTCTATTGGCTGATGGGTACCGACCAATGGCAAGCCCTACCGCGTTGGAAAAACGCCACCGAATTTGCCGAATTGTTAGAAGTCATTGTCTACTCAAGAACAACACCTCCTTCCCCCATCACTGGCTTTACCTGCCACACACTCAATCTCATCCAACACCCAGCTTCAGCCACACAAATCCGCCAGCAACTCTCTACAGGCAAAACTACCCCCTGGCTCCACCCAGCAGTCGCTGAAACATTAAAAGAAAATCACCACTTCCTCAAGTAGCCACTTGCTAAACCTAAGTGGTCGTATTTAATTTCATGAAAGGATAACTATGGAAATGAAAAAACTCGCCCTCATCACCTCACTAGCTCTGCTCAGCCCACAACTTATGGCTCAAGAAGCCAAGCCTGCTGACACCGCGGCTCCTAAAAAAGCGAACGAACCTACAGAACGCTATAAAAAAGCAATCAACGCCTTCAGTAACCTTCCCGAAGAAACACGCGTCGAGTTCCTCAAAAAGCGCAATGAAGCTGGCGTGCTCTTCCAAAATAAAAGAATCTTTGAAGCCCTCGAAGCCACCCGTGAGTTGAACGAAATCTTCCCTGACGACCCACAAGTCATCAACCTTCGTGGGGCCTGCTATGTCGAATTGAGAGATTTCCCCAAAGCCATGGAGCAATTCATCCTATCAAAAGAAATCACCGGCCCCTCACTCAATGTCGTCTTCAACATCGGTGAAGTCGCTTTCGTCTCAGGAGATTGGAAAAAATCCTTAGAAATCTTCACTGAAGCCCTCTCACTTGCTCCTGAAAAAGCAATGCAGATGAAGCGACTCGTGGAGTTCAAAATCATGCTCTCCCACATCGGCCTCTCGAAAGATGAATCTCTCAGCGCCGATCAGCGCCAACAACATGCTAAAAAAGCCAAAGAATTAGCTGCGCTCTACGATTTCCGTGACGACTCCCCCTACTATTACTACGCAAACGCAGCCCTCCAGTACTCGCTCGACAACAAAGATAAAGGACTCGAGTACCTTAACAAAGGTCGCAGAGTCTATTCAGGTAGCGCTCAAACAATTGCCTCCTGGGAAGACACAATGACCGAGTTCGGCTACATCAAAAGCTATTACGGCAACGAACAAAAAAATACCTCGCCCGAACAGTAATACACACATAACCATCACAATAAAACGCCCGAGCTGGACCCTCCAACTCGGGCGTTTGCTTTAGACCGATGAACTTCAAATGCGAAATTTCCTCAGTCGCATCAGGCCTTCTCAAAAACCACTCTCTGATGGTCTTCCAATTGCGCCTCTATCGTATCCCCTTCGACGAATTTTCCATCTAGAACATCCAAACTCAGCGGGTCTAACAAATAGCGTTGAATCGCACGCTTCAACGGCCTTGCCCCATAGGTCGGATCATACCCCTGCTCAGCAATATAATCCCTCACCTCATCGTCGAGCTTGAGCGTCAACCCTTGTTGAGCAAGACGTGCACTCACCCTGTCGAGTTGAAGACCAATGATGCTTCCCAACTCCTCCTTATCTAGGCGATCAAATATAATCGTCTCATCAATCCTGTTGAGGAACTCGGGACGGAAATGAGCACGTAGAGCCTCGTTGACTTTGGCCTCTCGTTGTTCAGCATTGCTTTCATCCATGATGTACTGGCTGCCAATGTTGGAAGTCATAATCAAAACCGTGTTGCGGAAATCCACAGTACGCCCCTGACCATCAGTGATACGCCCATCATCTAACACTTGAAGGAGCACGTTAAAGACATCCGGGTGCGCCTTCTCGACTTCATCAAATAACACCACACTGTATGGCTTGCGACGTACGTGCTCACTCAGCTGCCCACCTTCATCATAACCAACATATCCAGGAGGTGCACCAATCAGACGTGAGACCGCGTGTTTCTCCATGTACTCAGACATATCAATGCGCACCATCGCTCCTTCATCATCGAACAGAAACTCAGCCAAAGCCTTCGACAGCTCAGTCTTACCCACACCCGTAGGCCCTAAAAATAAGAAGGAACCAATCGGGCGATCCTCATCCTGTAAGCCTGCACGTGCTCGCCGCACCGCATTCGACACCGCATCAATGGCTTGCCGCTGGCCAATGACACGCTCGCCAAGCCGCTCCTCCATCTTCACAAGCTTCGAACGCTCACCTTCTTGAAGACGACTCACAGGTATACCCGTCCAGCTCGCTACCACACGTGCTATATCCTCTTCACTGACCTCTTCATTGAGAATGCGACCAGCCTTTTGAATTTCATCTAACTTCAACTTCGCTTCCTCAGCCTGCCTCTCTGCTTCAGGAATCTGACCATAGGTAATCTCTGAAGCACGACTGAGATCACCCTCACGCTTTGCTTGCTCGGCTTCAGTCTTGAGAGATTCTATGCGCTCCTGCGCACCATTCACTACCTCAATCACCTCTTTCTCATTGCGCCACTGAGCCATCAGTCCGTCTGAATTCTCCTTGATATTGGCCATTTCCTCTTTCACTTTCTCCAAACGCTTCGCAGACGCTGGGTCAGACTCTTTTTCGAGCGCCTGACGCTCCATTTCTAACTGCATCACCTGACGCTCCATCTGGTCAATCTCAGTAGGCACAGAATCGAGCTCTATCTTGAGACGCGATGCCGCCTCATCAACCAGGTCCACCGCCTTATCAGGTAAGAAACGATCTGAAATGTAGCGATCACTTAAAGACGCTGCTGCCACAATAGCACTGTCCTGAATGCGCACCCCATGGTGCACTTCATACCGCTCTTTAAGACCCCGCAATATCGCAATCGTATCCTCGACACTAGGCTCCCCAACATTTACCGGCTGGAAACGCCTCTCAAGTGCTGCATCTTTTTCAATATACTTACGGTATTCATCGAGTGTCGTCGCCCCAATCGTACGCAACTCACCACGGGCAAGTTGAGGCTTCAACAAGTTAGAGGCATCCACAGCACCCTCACTTGCACCAGCACCAACAATCGTGTGCAGCTCGTCAATAAAGAGAATTATCTCACCCTCTGACTCACTTACTTCCTTCAAAAAAGCCTTCAAACGATCTTCGAACTCACCACGGTATTTCGCCCCCGCAATCATCGACCCAATGTCTAACGAAATTAATCGTTTCCCTTGCATCGAACTGGGTACATCTCCACTCACAATCCTCCGAGCTAAACCTTCTACGATAGCAGTCTTACCGACACCAGGCTCACCAATCAAAACAGGGTTATTCTTGGTCCTACGACTCAATACCTGCATCACACGGCGAATTTCATCGTCTCGACCAATCACTGGGTCAATCTTCCCAGAGCGCGCACGCGCAGTCAGATCCGTGCCATACTTCTCTAACGCCTGGTACTTACCTTCCGGATCTTCGTCCGTCACACGCTGATTACCACGTACCGATTTGAGTGCCAACTCCAGCTTCTCCAGATCTAAACCTGACTCACTCAATAACTTCCCAGCCGGACTCCCAGACTGCAGCGCCCCAATCAAAAAATGTTCCACACTCAGGTAGTCATCCCCCATTTTCTCTCTCGCACGATCGGCCTCATCCAAGGTAGACCTCAAACCATAACTCGCCTGTGGCTGGGTATTCCCCCCCTTCACACTCGTCTCCCCCGCTAAACTCGACACCACACTCGCTTTCAATCGTACAATATCAATGCCCGCCGATTCTAAAATAGGCGTCACAATACCCCCATCTTGCTGAAGAAGCTCCAGTAATACGTGGGTCGCTTTCAACTCGGGATGGGATGACCGAGTCGCCGTCTGCTGTGCCTGCTGCAATGCTTCCTGCAGCTTGATTGTCATCTTTTGCATTTTCTTATTATCTTAAATTTTTCGCCCCTTTCGAGGGCATTTCTCTGATTTAAAAAGCTTATATCATAGCAACTACTTGAACACAATTGTTTTTATCACAAAATCCTACTATGATGTAAAAGTGACGCTAACACATCCGCCGATCACTCCACCGACTAAAATCAAGGCAAAGCGATGGTTGCCAGCACCCAAGCACCACTCTAAACTCTCAATTAATGTACGGAGCATTCAAAGCAAACCCAGATAGATATGACGGCCGCATGCCATACAAACGTTGCGGAAACAGTGGACTCAAACTCCCCGCCATCTCACTCGGTTTGTGGCACAACTTCGGTAAGGTAGATAGCCGCGACATGGCACAAGCCATTGTTCGACACGCATTCGACTCAGGAATCACCCACTTTGATCTAGCCAACAACTACGGCCCACCTCCAGGCTCCGCAGAAACCAATTTCGGCAAATTCTACCGAGACGACCTCAAACCTCACCGTCACGAACTTGTAATCTCCACAAAGGCTGGATACCTCATGTGGGATGGCCCCTACGGAGATTGGGGATCGCGTAAGTATATCCTAAACTCCCTCGACCAATCACTCGAGAGAATGCAGCTCGACTACGTGGACATCTTCTACCACCACCGCCCAGATCCAGATACTCCACTAGAAGAATCAATGGGAGCACTCGCCAGCGCCGTCCAACAAGGGAAAGCACTCTACGCAGGCATCTCCAACTACCCAGCCGATAAAGCCGTTGAAGCCTTTAAGCTCCTTAAAGAACTCAACACCCCCTGCATTATCCATCAACCTCGCTACTCGATGTTAGACCGCTGGATTGAAAATGGACTCACTGAAGCCCTCGACACCCACGGCGTTGGCTGCATCACCTTCTCCCCACTGGCCCAAGGCCAACTCACAAACCGCTACCTAGAAGGCATCCCCGAAAATTCCCGAGCAGGTAAAGAACATGGTTACCTCCAACAAGCTGAAGTGGAGAAAAATATCGCCATCGTACGACAACTCGCCCCCATCGCCGAACAACGTGGACAAACACTCGCCCAAATGGCCCTCGCTTGGACTCTGGCTAATCCCACAGTCACTTCCACACTCATCGGTGCCAGCAGTGTGAGACAACTTCAGGAAAATCTCGCCTGCCTAGAAAACCTCTCATTCAGCGATCAAGAACTCCAGACAATCCGCTCGATTCTCCACACAGGATCTTAGCAAGCTCGCCTAAAACATCTCTAACTGCTTCTCATCCTCCTCATCAGCGAGACGCACCCCCACACCTAACAAGCGGACGGCCTTGCCCTTTCCTCGCGCATAACCATCATGCAAAAGCTGCTCCGCTAAGGCTATATCGACATCTCCACTCCCTTTCTCAATCGTTGTTTGTGTGAAATCCGCAAATTTCAATTTCACCACCACACTCTTAATCTCGCGATCGGTATAGCGACTTTGATAACTCTCCCCCACTTCCTCTAACATGGATCGTAAGGTGGGGACTAGTGATAGCACGCCAACTACATCTTCCCGAAAAGTCGTTTCTTTGCTAATCGACTTTCGCATTCGGTGCACTTTCACCGCACGCGAATCAATTCCACGACAAAGCTCATACAACTCCACCCCCCACTTTCCATAACGCTGTGCCATAGCTATCTTATCATAGCGCTGTAAGTCCCCACAGGTCTCCACCCCCTGAGCTGAAAATTTGGCCTGCATCTTCTTACCCACTCCCCACAACTTTGACACTGGCAGCTGCTTCATAAACTCTGGCACCTCGTCAGGGCGAACCACATATTGCCCATTCGGCTTGTTTAAATCACTCGCCACCTTTGCGATCAACTTGTTAGGCGCGATCCCCGCCGATGCCCTCAGCTGAGTCTCTTCATAAATCTGCGCTCTGATCTCACGCGCAATCGCTGCTGGATCACTCCTCCAGTGACTCACATCCAAATACGCTTCATCTAGAGAAAGAGGTTCAATCAGATCTGTGAAACGGCCAAAAATTGCCCTGACCTGCGCCGACACCGCTTGGTAAAGCTCGAAACGCACCGGTACGAGTACGATCTGTGGGCACAGCTCAAGCGCCTTGAAACCCGGCATCGCAGAGCGCACACCAAATTGCCGCGCCTCGTAGCTCGCAGTACATAAAACTCCACGCCGGCCAGCACCACCCACACCGATGGGCTTTCCACGCAACTCAGGCTGCTCGCGTTGTTCAATCGCAGCATAAAAGCAATCCATGTCGATATGGATAAGCTTGCGCTCGTCTGTTTCTCCTTCACTCACTCTGTATGCTTGCAGCAAAGCCTAGCTTCGGTTATTTGTCCACCCGATGAAAAGAATTGCCCTGACATTGCTCGCTACTCTCTGCAGCTTCATGACCGCCTGTGGTCAGCAAACAGAAAAAGCTCCGAAAAAAGACGTACGCATTATAATCAAAACTGATGTCGGTGATATTGAAGCCACCATCTTTGCTTCAAAAACCCCAGTCACTGCCGCAAACTTCCTCAACCTTGCCAACCGCGGATACTACGATGGTGTGAAATTCCACCGCGTTATCCCTAACTTTATGGTCCAGGGAGGCGACCCAACCGAAACTGGCCGCGGCGGCCCAGGCTATCGCTTTGAAGATGAATTCCACCCCAAGCTCAAGCATTCAAAAGCAGGCATTCTCTCCATGGCAAATGCTGGACCTGGCACCAATGGCTCCCAGTTCTTCATCACCCACCAGGCTACACCCCACCTCAATAACCGACACACCGTCTTCGGCGAAGTCACTAAAGGCCAAAATGTCGTCGATAAAATCACCGGCAAGCTCTCCGGCCCAGGCTGGAAAACCAATGGCGTTGGTAATAAAATCATCTCCATCACCATCCTCGATAATTGTGACGACCTCTACCGCATGCAATCCCAGCGCATCGCTGACTGGAACCAAGAGCTCGATAAACGCTACCCCAGAAAAGAGAAGAAAAAGTAATCTCAGAACACCCCCCAAAGCACCGCAACAAAGCGGTGCTTTTTTTATGCCCCATCCCTGCATTTATTAGCTAAAAAGAAATGACATTTGCCCAAGCTCTCCTAGACTGTGCCGCGCAATGCCTATTTGGATACCACCTATCGTCGCTTTCTTACTTGGTTCGATCCCCTTCGGACTCCTGATCGCCAAGTCACAAGGCATCAATATTCGCGAGCACGGTTCCGGCAACATCGGCGCCACTAACGTCCTCCGTGTCGTTGGAAAAAAATATGGCATCACTTGCTTCATCTTAGACTTTTTTAAAGGGCTCGTCCCAAGCTTGTTAGGCATATCCCTTATCCAATACTCGGGCCAAGATCAAACCATGGTCATCAGCTCACTCAGCAACTGGGCCACTACTCTGGATGATCGCACCACAGCCCAATCCCTCCAGCTCGTCACCGGACTCTGCGCTATCTTGGGCCACAATTACTCACCTTGGGTCGGCTTCAAAGGTGGTAAAGGAATTGCCACCTCAGCGGGGGTATTCACCGCATTCGCACCATTTGCCATCCCGGTCCTTATCGTTCTTTGGTGCATCCTATTTTTCACCACTCGCTACGTTTCCGTCGCCAGCATTGCTGTCTCACTCGCCCTCCCTCTAACTGTCCTCTTTGGTTCCTGGCACCATGGCAAAATTGAAAATGGCACCTGGAACAAACCACTCTTCTTTTTCTCCATCTTCATTGGTGCCATGGCGGTTTGGAAACACCGCAGCAATATCGTCAAACTCCTCAACGGCACTGAAAACCGTTTCACTCCCAAAAGTAAAAAATCCTAACCATGCTATTTAATTCCTCACAACATGCCGTTGTACTCGGCGCCGGCTCATGGGGCACAGCCCTCGGAATGGTGCTCTCAGAATTTTTCGACAAAGTCACGCTCATCGGCCGTTGCCCAGAGCAGTGTGCTGAAATTAATAGCTTTCACACTAACAACAACTACCTACCCCGCGTCCAGCTTCCCAAAAATATTGCGGCCTCAGTCGTCTACCAAGAAACCAAAGACGCAGCACTCATCCTCTTCGTCCTGCCTACTTCTGCTACCCGAGAAGCAGCCACTGAACTCGCCACTATTGGCATCCCCGCCACAACCCCACTCGTTTCATGCTCGAAGGGCATCGAACGTGGCAGCGGCATCCGCATGAGTGAAATCATCAGCGAACTCCTCCCCAATAACCCAATCGCTGTCCATTCTGGCCCCACTCATGCCGAGGAAGTTTCCGCCCACCTCGCCTCCGCCGCGGTAGTCGGTTCACAAAATCTAGAACTCGCCGCCTCACTCCAAACCGTCTTCACCACAAGCTACTTCCGCACATACACCAGCGATGATGTCGCAGGCATAGAACTCGGCGGTGCCCTGAAAAATGTCTTCGCCATTGCAGCAGGTATCATCTCAGGAATTGGACTCGGCGATAACGCCATCGCGGCTCTCGTCACCCGTGGACTTGCCGAAATGACGCGCCTTGGCATCGCCCTGGGTGGCCGCCCAGAAACATTCTCCGGCCTCTCGGGAATTGGTGATCTCATGGTCACTTGTTACTCATCCCACTCACGCAATAACCGCGTAGGTAAAGCTCTTGGCTCGGGTGAAACCCTCGAAGAAGTTACTGAGCGACTCGGAATGGTCGCAGAAGGCGTTCCCAACACACTCTCTATCTACGAGGCTGCAAGAAAACACGATATTGAAACCCCTATCATCAATGCCGTGTACCAGATCCTCTACGAAGAAAAACCCGCGCAAGAAGCTCTCGTTGAATTACTCACCCGAGATCTCAAACCTGAGATCAGCCAGTAATAGCCATCGGGATGGCTCTCAGACTGGAGCTCCATACAAGTTTCAGCTTGCCAAGCCCCATACCTACAGCTATCAACGCGCCGCCGATTCGGTAACCAACCAAATCTGCCAATAAATTTTATCACAGTGCTCCCTTAGCTCAGCTGGATAGAGCAACGGATTTCTAATCCGTGGGTCACAGGTTCGAATCCTGTAGGGAGTGCCATGATAAAACCTTTGTTCCTCTGGTACCTTGCTGTGCTTCTCACAGTAATCTTTGTTGTGTTGTTTGTCTCAAAATCATGCTGACGATCGGCTAACTATTAACCAACAGCCTGCCATAACAAATCGAGGGCTCCTGCTGCAGGAACCTCCCCTTTCAAAGTCACATCACAAGTCTCATCATAAGTGACCAGGCCTTCAGTCTCCCCCTGTTTAGTAAGCACAGGCTTCTCCTTAAGCTTATAATCGTAGTCGATAGACTAGATAATCAATGAGGTCTCATCATTAGCCCCTCCTCTTCGCTGCTTTTCCTATCAAATTCGCTGACATGAAGGCCATCGAGCTTCAAAAAACCATAGATCCACCCTCTGTAAAAAAAGTACCCGGTTACCTGAATGGAGGGAGTTTTGCACCCATCTTTCGTTACCGATTAGCCTCGATTAAATGACACATGTTCAATTGAGCATTAAAACTTACACGCCAGCTCGTTATCATCAAGGTGTGACGGCTGAGGATCTAGATGCATTTAAGAAAAGCGTTGGAGGAGAGGTGGCTTATAGAAGCATCCTCTTGCAGATCGTCTTTGCTGATAAATCCAAGATTGTCGACCCACTCAGACTCACGCTCACTGGCGCCAAATGCCTCTACACCTTCTTCAGAGACAAAGGAAAAACGCCCCTATGGTTTCTTCATCTACCTTGAGCGCAATATTCCGCTCTATGAACACCTGGAATTTGAAGTAGTCCACATCAACTATGGCTACTGCTGGAAAGATGGAAAATCCATGGAGACAGCCTATCCGTTTGTAAGGACACATCGAGGTGAGCTAACTCTCATTCAGTTGAGTGTATATCCGACGCTCAAGCATTCCCCCACTTCGTCAGCACCTTAAGCATAAACCATTCCTAATAAAAACACTAAGCAGCAAGGACGCCTTGACAGCCTGAGTGTGGTAATTAGGTTTTTAACTAACTGTGGGGATTGGAGCGTATTGCAACAAACACCCTGCAGGGTGAAACATACTATGCTAAATTACACACGGTTACTGAAACTTCTCGTCGTTATTCAAACATTACTCTGTATCGGCTGTACTCCAGATTATAACACTCTTGGTAACCCTCATACATATATCACTAAGAGTGTTAAGATGTGCGCGCTTCACCATGAACCACTTGTGACCGTTGAAGGGTACAGCCTCGATCCGTTAGTAAGGGTCACATTATCAGATGACTATTATAAGTACGCAGCCAAATACCCAAATCCAGCAGATCCAACATTTTCTAGAAACAAAACAGAACTTCATTCCAACTCTGATAAGGACACATTCTGTATGTCATGTGAACGCAGCTTACAGAAAAAACTTCGTTAATCCACCAAATTGCCTCTGCATAACAAGACGCTGACCGCAGTTGACTTCCGCTCACCCTTCCCCTTCTTCAAACCATAAACAATAAATCGAAGTGCACTGCCCGTCAGCGGTGTGATGTGCTTTGCATTCTACTAAAAATGAAATCTCTAATCATCGTTCTTATCGGTTTGGTTACCTCTAGCCATATTGCCCTAGCCGAAAAAACTAACACGAATCCTATAGATAATTTACCCAAGGAATGGGTGAATTCTAAGGGGCAGTACGTCATAAAGTATGCGAACTATATTGAGTCACTGGGCTTAAAAAATATTACTCCATATATGGTTCTTCAACCTCATTTCAAAGTGAGGAATGAGGTTTCCAACAGTCTACCACCAAAACACTTGTGGAAGAATATCGCAGAAACACTCAAGGTTATCGATAAACTATCAGATACATTAGGTGCAGAGGTCGAACCTTTTGAGTTAGCCTACAAAAGTCCAGCATACAACAGAGCCGTCAAAGGTCGTTCAAGATCGCAGCACTTAACGAATCATGCCGTTCGCGTCACATTTGTAGATGTGCCACCAAGTAAAGTCGCGGCGACTGCAAGGGATCTACGTTCCACTGGTTTTTTCAAAGGTGGGGTTGGGAATTATAGGACATACACTCACATCGACACTCGTGGGCATAATGTTGATTGGTAGATCAAAGCACTACTGAATCAACTTTGTAGAACAAGACGCTGCCCCCATCCACTTATCGCGGTTGAGCTCCGCTCACCATTTCCAATCCACCATCCGTAAACAATAAACCATAGTACATCCCCGTCATCGGTGTGGTGTGCTTTACGTTCTACTAAAAATGAAAAAGCTAATTCCATTCTCAATATGCTTATCATTTCTTACTGTGAGTACTCTTCTAGCTAAAGAAATTCACAAAGATACGGACGCCCAGGCCAAAAAACTCTCAACTAAAACAGTTCTTCCAGCTCTAAAAAAGAAACTCGAAAATGAACCTAATATTACGAATGTTGTTTATGTTTTGGGAGCTGACTGTATTGAGATAAATAAGGCTCATCCAGTGTTCATCTACAAATTAGACGATGATTCTCACATACACGTTGGCGTGTCAGCGAGTTACTCAAAACTTCTTTATGTTGATCATATTATGTCCATTGCACCGCTCAAAGTCAGTCGATTATACCCAAAATCTGAAAATTGAATTTCGTAGAACAAGACGTGCACCCAACCACATACCGCGGTTGAGCTCCGCTCACCATTTCCAACCCTCTATCCGTAAACAATAAATCACAGTACATCCCCGTTAGCGGTGTGGTGTGCTTTACGTGAAAACAATGAAAGCTGCCACCTTATCCATCCTCCTACTCGGAGTTGTATCGTGTGCTACGACAAAGCATGCCGACGACAACAAGGAGCATAGTGATCTGACGACCACTCAAGCTGAAAAGTGCAAATCCTGTGGAACTATCCACAGATATTCGGCTACCTTCGATAGAATGGATTACTCGTTAATCGCGGATTTCTGTGATGCTTTTAGTCTGAAGAGGCAAGCCTTCTGGAAAGCTCCACACGGTCCTACCCCCGCATGCTCATCTAATTATGATTCTGATTTGTGTTGGGACTATTTGCATGAGCAGATGCCAGAACTCAGACGAGACACCTACGATAGCTTCAAACGACGTAACAGCCCAATCCCGACACACCTGGGCAATGAGGACTTGGCTGCTGAATATGGTATTACTATTGTTCAAGGCTCTACCTACGCCTATCGACTAAGTAGGGCGGGATTTAGCGGCAAACAGCAACAAGCCCTAATTTATAGTGGGAGCGGAGTCATTCACCTGTTTCAGCGAAAAGACAATAAATGGCAACAGATCGATAGTTGTGTGTTATGGATAAGCTAAACAAAAACAGTGCACAACAAGGCGTCGCTCTCAACACCTACCCCACAGGGAGTGCAACAATACAAGACAATTCAACTTTTAACCCACAGTCGACGCCTCGCCCTCGGGTAGGTGTGAGAGGGCTGCGACGTTAGCTTAAAAAATGAACCGAAACATAGCATTCCTAGTAATCGGACTGTTGAACCTGACTCTTACAGCGGAGGCAGATAGACCTGTTGACACGTTTACGGCAACACTGCCGTCTAAGAAGACCACTGATTCATTTAAGGCCCCCACTCCTAATCATTATGTGGCATTTATGTCTCATACATCCTTGGATACAAAAGCTACCATAGGAGGTTCACGGTCTGCTGCGATAAACATCAAAAAGGGGAGCTCAATCAGCGGCTTGCTAAACATCAAGTCAGGGACATACATAGTTACGTATGCTAAGGGTTCAGGAGGATGGGCTTTTCTATCCTACAGCGGCCATAGAGGAGAAAAGCGCAAGCTTGGTGCAAATTTTAATAGTGCCGATTATGAGAGCATCGGTGTCACTTTGAAGTCTGCACCACCCGAGGGCAAGTTGACGATCACCTTGCACTCCGCAGGGAAGTTCAAGCAGCATTCCTTAGCTATCACTGGTCCACATAGCTATAAATTTCCGTTATCAGCATTCGAGGGCGTTGATTTGTCTAACATTGAGTCAATCGGAGTTGAGCTTCATGTTGTTGATGCCAAGGAAGAGCTTGAATTCGAATTTTCTTCGATATCGGTTCACTCGATAAGGAAGAGCTAATGACGTCAGGCTGATGACAAAACTCACCCCTGTGCGATCAGGCGCAATTGGCAGCGCTGGATAAAACGCCCTCATCCACATCCGTACTATCGGTAGAGCTCAGCGCCAGGTGCACAGGCAACCAGTCGACCGCACGAACCTCAAGAGCCGCCTTGAAGCTCGGGTCCATGAAATACTGAGTCAGATCGCGGCCATACTGGACAGCAACCGCATCATCCAAATCATCAGCAGAAGTCGACAAGAGCACTTGCACATTCACATCCGCCATCACAACCACGCATCGAAATCTAACTCCCATCCTTTCTCAGTCGCTCCCATCAGCCGTCGCGCTCCCCCAATACTACCCACCGAAATTGCCAATTCCATCACATAAAGTGTAGGCATCCCATTTCCACTAACTGAGCACTTTACAGCTCGGTGACTGATGGACAGCTTGTGCCTGCATGCAGCACATTCTCACCACCTTCACCATCCTATTTAGCTTTTTCAGCAACACCCTACTAGCCAAAGAGCTAAGTGGAAAAGTAACCTCCATTGCAGATGGTGACACACTCACTCTTCTCGTTCATCAAGCGTCTGCAGCACCTACTCAGCACAAGATCCGCCTTCTGGGCATCGACGCTCCTGAATCCCAACAAGCATTTGGCCATGCGCGTTCACTTAAGCATAACTGATTGAAAATAAGTAAATAAAAAGCTTGCAAAGGTGAGT
>NZ_JBHUJB010000020.1:0-95874 GCF_042683245.1 Rubritalea tangerina | reverse complement strand
ACATACCAAGCATGCCGACTGACTCACCTTTGCAAGCTTTTTATTTACTTATTTTCAATCAGTTACGCTTAAGTGAACGCGCATGGGCACACACACACACACGAAATCTTTTAGCAAGCCTACTATCGCGCCTTGATCAGTGGAGCTTCAGCAAATGCCTTCGCATCCGTCCTCGCAGCTTTCTCAGCCTGACTCCAACGCCAAGGGGATACACCCTTCTCAGTATACACAGCCATCCCTATCACCCCGACATTGCGTGTCGTCCCATGCTTCAAGTTACTATAACTCTGTGAGACACTTGAAAACTTAAAGGCCGCCACTGCATCCTCACTCGTCCTGAATCCCTTCACTACAAGCGTCTTTCCAGCATCGATGACATACCCACGCTTCTTCACCGACGCAGGCTTGCCATCCATCACATCCAAACCATCCACACTCATCACTAACTCCAAACGTGAGTGACAACGGTTCTTCACAACAATGCTATAACTCGCTTTGTCCTTCCCCACTACATAGCGCCTCCCTCCGGAATGCACATTCTTCGCATAACCCCAACCTGTCTTCACCCCCCACTCAACTAACCCTCCCGCTGCCGTCTGCATCCCAGAACCAGTATAACGCCAACCCTGGCTCATCGCCTCCACTCCCTCCTTATTATTATAATAGATCACTTCCATCGCCTTCGGCTTCGTAGATGCCCGCTCAAAACTTCCATAACGAATCTTCGAGTCCACCTGTTCCCCCCAACCCGTCCCCAATCCCGGCCTCTGTCTCGCCAACTCAACCTCCTGCTTCACCGGCATCGGCGCCTCACTCGCTACCCCAGAATCTCCCGACCCCATCGGCGGTGCCGCACACGAAGCCAACATTGCTACTCCACCTAACAAAACAACTTTTACTGTCTCAGTAAATTTCATGAGAGCTAAAAAAACAGCACTTCAGCAAAAGGTCAATATCTTTGTGCTAAAAAATTAGCACTTTTTAATTGCAGGATTTCCAGCACCCTCATAACCTCCACTTATGAACCGATTGGAAAAAGGCCAACTTTCTCGACGCGAACGCCAAATCATGGACATAATCTATCGTCTCGGCAAAGCATCAGCTAAGGAAGTGCAAGACAATCTACCTGACCCTCCATCCTACTCGGCTGTCCGCGCTCTGCTTGCGACTCTCGAGAGTAAAGGCATGGTCACGCACGGCAAAGAATCTCGTCGGTACATCTACCAAGCTGCTATCAATGAGAAAAAGGCCCGCAAGTCAGCTATCCAAAACTTGTTAGCAACCTTCTTCGAGGGAAAACCTCAGAACCTCGTGGCAGCCCTTCTGAATGAAGATGACGACTCGCTCAGTAAGGATGAAATCGCCGAAATCCGCAAACTCGTAGAAGACAAAAACCAACCAGCCAACTAAGCCTCCCATGCAGCTGATCACCCTCAGTTTACTACTCACCCTCGCCGCTAATGCTCTCAGCTTCTGGCTTGGAAAAAAGAATCCAGCTAAGGCCTCCCTCCTCAGTGCAGGCCTCATGAGCCTCATCCTCATCGCCCCAATCCTGCTTCTTCTACCTAAATGGCAAGTATCTATCGCAAGCGACAATGTCGATAACTTACACTCCCTCGCCCCACACTCGATTAGCATTCTCCCCTTTCTATCAGTTTGGGCTCTCGGGCTAATTATCTTGCTCATGCGCCACATCAAGCAATGGCGAACACTCTCACATTGGCTAACTCAAGCAACTCCCGGCGATGAACCAAAATGGCAACTGATTCTCGCGCGTTGCTCTAAACAACTCGACATCACAAACCCACCATCTCTCGTCTTTTCCACTCAAGTAAGCTCCCCTATTGTCACAGGCCCGCTCAAACCCACCATCCTCCTCCCCACGCATGCGCGCACTTGGGATCCCGCCACCCTCGAAATGGTCTTGCTCCACGAAATGAGCCATATCAAAAGACATGACCTGTGGATCACTCAGATTGCACAAATCACATGCATCCTCCACTGGATGAACCCCTTGATCTGGATCCTCAAAAAACGATTGCGCCACCAAACTGAATTCGCTGTCGACGCCTCCGTCATCGCGCGTGGTGCTGATGCTAAATCCTATATCAACGCCCTCTGTAACGTTGCAGAAAGCATCTCCAATAACAAATCGCTTCCCGTACCCGCTCTCGCCATGGCTGACCAAGCCTCGCTTAAAAATCGAGTACACCGACTCCTGAATAATCAGAAAGCCCCCAGTTCCTTGCTCGTCATCTCCCTCCTCGCACTCAGCGTCTGTTCCACCTTCGCTCTATCTATCATCAGACCTCAGCAATCACTGCCTAATCCGACAAATCAGTCCGATGCTAATCACCACTCAGCACAAGAAATCCAATGGCGCCACACCGCCAATCCCTTCCCCGCTGACTGAGGCCCTGTAGCCGCTGCCCATTTCAAGATTTTCCCAGCTATTGTGATTGAAATGTCTCAGACCCCGTAGCACAAACAGGACATGTCTGAACCATATAACGCTGACCTCCTGGCGGTCGACACGGACTCTATCCAGAGCCGTCTGTCCACACTCAGGAGGTACCTTTGACATCCCCGCTCTCACCAAATCACTCGAAGAATATGATGCCAAAATGACCGAAGGCTCATTCTGGGATGACGCCTCCAAAGCTCAAGAAATTGTCGCACTAGCGAATGGTATCAAACGTAAACTCAATCCCTTCCTCGCTCTCGAACAACGCCTCGAGGACCTCACCGAACTCATCTCCCTCGCCAAAGAATACGAAGACGCCGACTCCGCTCAAGAAGCCGCAGATGAGTTTAACGCTATCAATAAAGAACTAGATTCCTTTGAACTTATCACGTTGTTAGATAAACCTAATGACCCATCTAGTTGCTACCTAACAATTAACTCCGGGGCCGGTGGCACCGAAGCCTGCGACTGGGCCGCCATGCTCCTGCGCATGTACTCGCGCTGGTCTGAAAGCAAAGACTACACAGTCACTTCCGTTGATTATACCGAGGGCGATGGCGCTGGCATCTCCAGCGCTACAATCAAAGTCGAAGGTGAATACGCATACGGCTACCTGAAAAATGAACGTGGTGTCCACAGACTTGTTAGAATTTCACCCTTTGATTCCGCTGGTAAACGACACACCTCATTCACCTCTGTCGATGTCACACCTGAAATGAATACCAGTATCGAAATCGACGTCAACCCCGCCGATATCGATATCCAGACTGCTCGCTCAGGCGGCGCTGGCGGACAGAATGTCAATAAGGTAGAAACCGCTGTCATCCTTAAACACAAACCTACGGGCATTATCATCCGTTGTACCCAAGAACGCTCACAACTGCGCAACCGAGAACTCGCACTCGAACTCCTCAAAGCCAAACTCTACCAAATCGAGGAGGATAAACAAAAGGCGGAGTCTGACCGAGATTACTCAGAAAAAGGCGACATCGGCTGGGGTAACCAAATCCGCTCCTATGTATTCCAACCCTACCAAATGGTCAAAGACCTCAGAACAGGCGAAGAAACCGCTAATATCAGCGCCGTGATGGATGGAGATATTGACGCATTCATCGAAGCCAAACTCAAAGGAAAGAAAAAAGGAGATAAAGATAGCTAATCCCCACACAACTCCCCCCACCTAACCCCATTACCACTATGAGCGATAAAACCATCTTTGAAATGATCATCGATCGTGAAATCCCAGCCGATATCGTCCACGAAGACGATCTCTGCATCTGCTTTCGCGACATCAACCCACAAGCGCCCATCCACCTCCTAGTTGTTCCTAAAAAACGTATTGTTAGAATTGCTGAAGCTTCACCCGAAGACCAAGCAACACTCGGACACCTCCTGCTCACCGCAAAACTTGTGGCTGAAAAGGAAGGCTTCGCAAAGGATGGCTTCCGCACGGTCTTTAACAATGGCCCAAACGGCGGCGAAGAAGTCCCTCACCTTCACCTTCACGTCCTCGCCGGACGTCAGATGCTCTGGCCTCCAGGCTAGCGCCAGCGACTCTAGTGTGGTGTCAGCCTAGTCCATTGCGAGAGTGTGACCACTCACATGCCTGACTCACTCATCGCCATACGCACTGCCTTATCCCATTCCGCGCGGCGCCCCTTCCTCCAGCTACTACCCTTCTGTGGGCTGAAACGCTTTTCTTCACGCCAAGCAGCAGCTAGAGCTTCCCTAGATTCCCAAAAACCTACACCTAAGCCAGCCAGAGCTGCTGCTCCAAATGCGGTGGTCTCCGTGATTTCAGGTCTAACAAGATCGCAGCCCATCAAATCTGCTTGCACTTGCATCAACAAGTCACTCGCCGTAGCCCCACCATCCACACGCAGTTCAGATATCTCACGACTCGCATCTCCTTGCATGCACTCGAGCAATTCTACCGACTGAAAACTCACCGCCTCAATCGCGGCCCGACAAATATGCGCCTTCGTCGTCCCCCTGCTTAAACCTGTGATCAAACCTCGCGCAAAAGGGTCCCAATGCGGAGCACCTAACCCCGATAATGCTGGCACGATCACCACCCCTCCTGAATCCGGTACCGACTGTGCTAACGCATCGAATTCCTGCACCGTATCAAAAAGCTGTAAACCATCGCGTAGCCACTGAAACAATGAACCCGCGATGAAAACCGACCCCTCTAGACAATACTCGCGCTTCCCCCCCCCGCTGCAGCGCTATCGTGCTCAAAAGCTGATTCTGCGACCGCACCACCCGATCCCCAGTGTGCAATAACATAAAACATCCCGTACCATATGTGTTCTTTGCCATTCCCGGAGCATAACAAGCCTGACCAAATAACGCCGCCTGCTGATCTCCCGCCATGCCAGATATCGGTACCCCCCTCCACTCTCCTACCACTTCGGTACAATCCACGATCCTGGGTAACACACCCCGCGGCACACCAAATTTACCTAACAAAATGTCATCCCACTCACCCGTGTGAATATTGCATAATAACGTGCGGCTGGCATTGGTCGCGTCAGTCACATGCACTTTGCCCTCCGTTAGTTTATACACCAACCAACTATCGATCGTGCCCATACACAGCTCACCCGCCTCTGCACGTTCTCTAGCACCCTCCACATGGTCGAGTAACCATTGTACTTTGCTAGCCGAAAAATAGGGATCTAACCTCAAACCTGTGAGTGCTGACACCGCCGGCTCCAGACCAGCATCACGCATCTGCCTGCACAGGTCTGCTGTCCTCCGATCCTGCCAAACGATGGCATTTGCCACCGGTTCTCCAGTCCTCCTATCCCATAGCAACACCGTCTCACGCTGATTAGTAATACCAATACCTGCCACATCTTTCTCTGTCACACCCACCTTCTCCATCACCTCCAACATCGTCTTAAGTTGGGTCTCCCAGATCTCAACGGCATCGTGCTCTACCCAACCCGACTCAGGAAAATATTGCCTAAACTCATACTGACTCGTTGCCACGGCCACCCCGTTCTCATCAAACAAGATGGAGCGTGAACTCGTCGTCCCTTGGTCCAGCGAAAGTATAAATCTAGCCATACCAATCACTCTATGAAACCGCCTAACAACAAGGCAAGCACGACCTTTCCCATATTCTGATCCCAGCACAGCCCCCCTCCATCTCACCGCCTCACACAGCACTTGCATTCTCCCCTGCTCTGGTGCAAAAACATCTTCCCGCATGACAAGCTCTACCCATACCAACACCGATAGCACAGAGAACCTCAGCGCCCCTGAGCATATCGCCATCATCATGGACGGTAATGGTAGATGGGCGAAACAACGCGGCCTCCCGCGCATCGCAGGTCATCGTGCCGGCGCCGAATCCGTCCGCCGCACCGTAGAGGCATGCAAAAATCTCGGCGTCAAATACCTCACTCTCTACGCCTTTTCATCAGAAAACTGGAAACGCCCAGACTCCGAAGTAAAGGCCCTCATGCAACTCCTTGAACGCTTCCTTAAAGAAAAAACCAAGGAGATGCAGAAACAAAACGTCCGACTCAATGCCATCGGCCGTATCGATATGCTCCCCCAAAAGACTCGTAAAGAACTCGAAAAAGCCATCACAACCACTGCCGATAACACAGCACTCACGCTCAACCTCGCACTCTCCTACGGAGCCCGTGAAGAAATCGTCGATGCCACCAAAGCTATCGCTAAAAAAGTCGCAGCTGGTACACTCGAAATCTCTGAGATCGATAACTCCACCCTCTCCAACCACCTCTACACAGCAAACCAACCCGACCCCGACCTCCTCATCCGCACCTCCGGTGAATTGAGACTCTCTAACTTCTTGCTTTGGCAGCTGAGTTATTCAGAAATAGTCATCCTCGATAAATTCTGGCCCGAATTCACGGAGACGGACCTCTACGATGCTGTCACACATTTCCATCGTCGTCACCGCAGGTTTGGCGCTATTTAGCGACACGCACCTCTGTACACCTTTAACTTGGTGCTCCCACACGACACTATGACTGACACAGCCGAACGCACCCTACTCCTCGTCGACGCCGACCACGACTACCTCGACTGGGCGACCAAGCACCTCGACGCCGACGGCATCCGTATTCTGCGCTGCGATAACGCCGCCAATGCTCTCAAAGTGTGCGAAAAAACAACCGTCGACCTCGTCATCGCCGACATCGCCCTCCAGCCCATCGATGGCATCGAGTTACTCGGCCAACTCAAAGCCTCCTACCCAGACATCATCGTCATCATCACCGCTGGCTTCCCGGGTACCGCACAAATCATTAAGGCCACCCAACAAGGTGCCCACGATATCCTTAGAAAAGAATCTCTCGTCTTCGAACTACGTAGCGTCGTCGAAAGCGCCTGGCAAATCATCGAAGGACGCCGCACCGCTGGCGAACATAAACAAAAAATGCCAGAACCCGGTGGCCGTCTCCAAGTCATCGGCGTCTCCAGAGCCTTCCAAGATGTCTTCAAAACCGTCGGCCGAGTCGCCCGCACCGATGCTCCCGTTCTCATCTACGGTGAAAGCGGAACCGGTAAAGAACTCGTCGCCAATGCCGTCCACGAATACAGCCCACGCAGAAAAAATGAAATGGTCGCCCTCAACTGTGGCGCCATCCCCGAAAACCTCCTAGAAAGCGAACTCTTCGGCCACGAAAAAGGCTCCTTCACTGGCGCCGCTTCAAAACGCGCCGGACGCTTTGAACAATGTGATGGTGGTACCCTCTTTCTCGACGAAATCGGTGACATGCCACTCCCCGTTCAGGTCAAACTTCTCCGCGTACTCCAAGAAGGCACCTTCTCACGTGTCGGTGGTAATGAAGTCCTCAGTAGCGATGTTAGAATTGTCGCCGCTACCAACAAAGACCTCGCTCAAGAAGTCCGTGAAGGCCGCTTCAGGGAAGACCTCTACTACCGCCTCAATGTCGTTGAACTGCGCCTCCCACCACTCCGCGAACGCATCGAAGATATCCCACTCCTCGCCGAATTCTTCCTCAGAAAAATTACAAAAAAGAACGGCATGGCGCGCCTCAGACTCTCAGGTGAAGCCATCACCGTCCTCCAAGAACACAAGTGGCCAGGAAATGTGCGCGAGCTCGAAAATACGATGGCTCGCGCCACAGCTCTCGCCACCTCAGATGTCCTCCTCGCTGACGATATCCCCATCGGTGTATCCCTGCGCTCAGACAGTGAGATCAACCAACTCTTCGGCAAACTCTTCAACTTCGCTGAAGAAAACCCCGACATCAACCTCTACGAGGAATTCCTGCGCTACAGCTTGAAACGCAGCGCCGATGACACTGACATTGCCGCAAAATTACTAGGAATCGACGAATTCCCTAAAAACTAGTCCACCCAGCGCGAACTATCTCAACCCGAGGCTTGCCACCTCATAAAAAAGAATTACCATCGCGCCCTCTCGGCAAGAAAACCACAGTCACACCCAACACAGTGCCTGTATAGAAATTCACCACCATGTTCCGAAAAACAAGTATCATCTCCACACTCGGTCCAGCTACCTTCTCCTACGAAGCGATCTCCGACCTCATCGATGCAGGCGTTAACGTCTTCCGCATGAATATGAGCCACGCCCAGCACGATAAGTGCCGCGAACTCGTTCAGTGGATCCGCGAAATCTCCGAAAATAAAAATAAGCACACCGCTATCCTTTTCGACCTTCAAGGCCCATCCATCCGTACGGGTGACCTCGAAGCTCCTTATGAACTCAATACTGGCGACAAATTCGAAATCCGCCGCCAGTCAGCCGACGCAACCATCCCATTCTCTACCACCGTCAACTACGAAGGTATGATGGATGACGTAGAAGCGGGTGCCACTCTCGTTGTCGATAACGGTACCATGCTCATGCGTATCGAAGAAAAACACGATGACCGCCTCATCTGTGAAGTCCTCACTCCAGGCTCTATCGGTAACCGCCGCCACATCAACCTGCCAGGCACTCGCCTCAACCTCCCAGCACTCACAGAAAAAGATCACAAAGACCTCGCCCTCGCTGTAGAATGCGGCGCGGACTACATCGCCGGATCCTTCGTCCGCGATGCCGCACACGTCGTTGAACTGCGCTCCGAAATGGAAAAACTCGGCGGCTCTGCCGACATCGTCTCCAAAATCGAAGATCAAGAGGCTATCAAAAATATCGACGACATCATCCTCGCTTCCGATATCATCATGATCGCGCGCGGTGACCTAGGTATCGAAGTCCACGTCGAAGAACTTCCAATCATCCAACGTCGCATCACCAAACGCTGCCACGCACTCGGCCGACGCGTGATCGTCGCCACTCACATGTTGGAGTCCATGATCACTAACCCAACTCCTACACGCGCAGAAGTCACCGACGTCTCTAACGCTGTGTTCGAAGAAGCCGATGCAATCATGCTCTCTGGCGAAACCGCTACCGGCGATTACCCAACGCGCTGCGTCGAAACATTCGATCGCATCGCTCGCCGTATCGAACAATCCGGCTCTATCGGCAACGGTGCCCTCGCAGAACTCGAGACCGATAAACAAAAGGTCATCCTCGCTGCAACCAAACTCGTAGACTCACTCCCAAATGCGGAACTTGTGGTCTTCACTCGCCGCGGCGTAATGGCCGTTCAGGCCGCACTCTTGCGCCCGAACGCCCCCATCCACGCCTTCGCTCCGGATGCTGCAACCTGCCGCCGCCTTGCTCTCGGCCGTGGTATCGAGCCATACACACTTCCATTCTCAGATGCCCCTATCGAGACAATCAACAGCGCTGTCGATTACTTGAAGGAAAATAACTCCATCAAGCCTGGCACACCACTGGTTGTCCTCTCTGACACCCTCAATAAGGATAAAAAGCTCGACTCCATCTTGGTGATCTACGCCTAATCCACCACTCACAAGCTGGCTGATTAGCTAAAATCTAATCAGCCGCCTAACACTTATTTCTAACTCCACTTAGCTTCCCAGCTGAGTGGAGTTTTTTTCCTCTTTATGCCTTAGACGCATTGATTGCATAGCGGATCGCTAACAGACGCACCACCGCAGCCATCAATGCTGACCCAACCAAAGATACAGAAGGCTCCACCCCCAGCTCATCCATCAACAACATACAACCTGCACCTAATAAAGCGGCAGTCGCGTAAATCTCCCTGCGAAATATCAAAGGAACTTCATTGCGGATCACATCCCGAATGACCCCACCAAAGGTCGCACTCACCATCCCCATCCCCATACACGCCCACCAGTCCAAACCATGGGCTGCTGCTGCCCTCGCCCCAACACACGCAAATAGACCAATACCTAACGCATCCACTATGCTCACAATCCGACTGTAACTCTCCCACCACTTCCCAAAGAGCACCGCCACCGGCACAGCAAGCACTGCCACAATCACATAATCCGGGGTCGTGAAAATCACGGGCGGCACATCACCTAATAAAATCGATCGCAACAATCCCCCACCCGTGCCTGTGATCAAGGCCATCACAAAGACACCTAGATAGTCCATATCTAACTGACGTCCAGCTATCGCTCCTGAAACACAAAAAATAAACGTCCCTATTATGTCCCAAAGGTATATCACTGCCTTGTCTCTTTTTATACTTCTTATCGGCCCCGCAAACAAATCGCTTGAACCTCTCGCTCTAAAGTAAATGCATGTTTCAGCTCAGAACTCAACCGAATCCGACAAAAGCTCTTTCCCTCCCCCCACCATTCTTCAACGACTAACAAGCGGCTCCCAGCCCTCTCTAGATCCCACCCTTCATAGTCACCACAATCTAACCACCCTTCGTTCCTAAGTAACTCCACACACTTCGCACGTCGTTTCGCATCCACATAAAACTCGCGCACACCCCCCTCTTTCTCTTTTTTCGTCTTACCGCTAAACCTTCTAAACAAACGTCCCCACTGACCCGCATAGTGCATCCTAGCCGCGGCTCGTAACCATGGCTGCATCACTTCAGCCAAGCCAAGCTTCAATCTTGCTCGTATATCACGAAACCTTCTATCAAGCAGACGACTCGGCATCACTCTCGCCCAAAACATCTGATACGCCGCCCCCCCGCTAGGCCCGTGATAAATCACTGTTCCATCAGTCACTCCTGAGGCTGCTCCAACATAAACGCTCCCCTCCCACCTAATTCCATGCGCACCAAACTTCTCTGGGTGGTCTTTAATTAACAAAGCCTCAGCGCGACCATACCCCCATTGCTGCTTCAAATAACGACCTACAGTCGTCCGGCGCCGATGCCACACAAAGCTCGCTCCGTGAAAACCAATCTTGAAACCCGCCGCTCTCAGCCTCCAACAAAAATCAACATCATCTCCCGCCGTCCTGTATTGTGCTCTGAATCCACCAATAGCATCAAAAGCCGCGCGCGATACACTCAGGTGACAGCCTGGGATATGCTCAGCCTCCACATCATCTATCATTACATGACTCGGCGCCCCCGGAGCACTGATCACTACAGCCTCATCCTCGCCCATGGGAGGCGGTGGAATATTCGGCCCTCCGCATGCAGCCCATTCACCTCTCGAATACCCTTTAGCCAGCCAGAATAAATAGTCGGCATCAACCTCACAGTCGTCATCGATATACGACAAAATTTCCCCTCGTGCAGCCTCTGCACCTAAATTGCGAGCCACACTCAGCCCCCCATGCGCAGCCTCAACAACACGCACACCATCGCATTCCGCTAGCAACTCTCGAGTCCCATCAGTGGAACCATCATCCACTACGATAACCTCATACTTAGGGTAATTGAGGTTCTCTAGCGACGCGATAGCAGCCCCTATCCTCCCTACTCCATTATAAACACAAATAATCACCGAAACCATTGGCATCGGAAAATCAAAAGCCGACGCAGCTTCCAGCACCGAATAAGCAGGTTTTTCCTCCCCCTTAGCGCGAACCAACCCAAAAGCCCAATCCTCCACCAATGCCCCCCCATTCAACCAAAGGTCAGACCAACTGAAACATGTCCACCCAGCCATCCCCTCATGCTGAGCCCCACTCAAGCCCCATGCTAAAATTTCTCTCTGCCCCTCCTCTCCCAAACTGAGCGAGTCACCACCAAATTCAGACACCAACACAGGCCTATCCCCAGCAATATGATGCAAGCGCTTGAGATAGCCTCGATATGCCCCTTCATCTTCCAAATAAATGTTCATTGCCGTGAAATCGGCATTTCTGGGCTCCAAATATTCCGAACTCGGATAACTCGCATATGCCACAAGCAAGCGCGGCTCCGCCACTTTCACCAATTCTATGATCTCTTCTATCCCTGCCCGAGCCTGCTCCACACCTACCCACCTCGCGATATCTGACCGGATTTCATTCGCCACAAAACATCCTGCCACTGCTGCATGCCCCCCCCACTGAGCCAATTGATCCAATACCTCCCGCTTCGTATTCTCCCAAAAACCCGACCCACCACTCCCAAGAAACACTCTCTCCCATTCCCAGGACAATCCCACTAGCACAATCAATCCATACTCCAAAGCCGCATCCAATAACTCCTCAGATGGCGCATCGTAAACCCGAATCCCATCCCAACCACTCGCCGCCACCCGTTTCAATTCCTCACAATGGTCAATCGCCCCGTCGGGAAATGGTCCATAACTCACCAATCGCAGAAAACAACGTTCACCATCTATGGTAAAAAATTTTCCGTCCACCCCTAGGCGTTGAGTTTCTTCCCTAAGCACAATGCTCACACTAATCCCCAGCCCTCGCACTTCAATGTTGAATCTTCACTAATTCTAGGTTCAAACCAAGCCATGAGCTTACGTACTGACGATTTCGACTTCCACCTACCAGAGGAACTCATCGCTAGCCGCCCACTCGAAAATCGTGTCGGCTCCCGCATGCTCGTCATCCACCGCGATTCAGGGAAAATCGAACACCGCATGTTCGCCGACATCCATGACTACTTCGACTCCGATGACCTCCTCGTCCTCAATAACACCAAAGTCATCCCTGCCCGCGTCTTTTCTAACGATCAATCAATCGAACTCGTCGTTACCGATCGCCCCTCACCCACACTCTGGGAATGCCTCGTGCGCCCTGGTAAGAAAATGAAAGTCGGCCGCACCGTCCAAGTCGCAGACGCGACAGGCACTGTCATTGAAATACTCCCCAATGGTAACCGTCTCATCGAGTGGGACCAATTTGTCGACGTCCACGAACACGGATCTCTCGCACTCCCCCACTATATGGGACGCGATAGCGATCAAGAGGATCTCGACCGCTACCAAACTGTCTTCGCCGAAGAAGAAGGCGCCATTGCAGCCCCGACCGCAGGCCTCCATTTCACCCCTGAAGTCCTCGAAAAAATCAACCACACCTTCCTTACCCTCCATGTCGGCATCGGCACATTCCGCCCAGTTAAGGCGGAGAAAATCGAAGACCACGACATGCATTCCGAACGCTTCTACCTCTCCCAAGAAGCTGCCAGCCACATCAATAAGGCCAAGCGTGTCACCGCTGTCGGCACCACCTGCACACGTGTACTCGAAAGCCTCGGCCGCACATCTCACACCCTCCAAGAATCCAAAGGCGAAACCGACATTTTCATCTATCCAGGCTTCGAATTCTCTGTCGTAGATCGACTCCTCACCAACTTCCACCTCCCCAAAAGCACCCTCATCATGCTCGTCAGCGCTTTCGCAGGGAAAGACCTCACTCTACAAGCCTATAAAGAAGCCGTTAACGAAGCCTATCGCTTCTACAGCTATGGCGATTGTATGCTCATTCTTTAATGAGAGCGCACCCTCCGCCAAATGCTCAAAATAATAAAGAGCACCAGGTAGAAAACCACACTGATCACAACCATCCAAATCATCGCCGATTTCCAAACTGAATATTGGTAAAGCTTCAAACTATAGCTGCTCCACGGCAAAATCCACGAGTCGTCTTGGAAAATCCACCAGTGAAAACTCCGAAACATACCCCGCCAGTCAATCAAAGACCATACCCCGGCCGCCCCAGCCCCCCCAACTAACCAAAGTAACGAACTCAACAATACCCGCCTAGGCCGCCTACTCAAAAAAACTCCCGCCAAACCCACTAATGCCCCCAAACCGACCACTTTGATTAGCTCTTGGAACTTCTCTTGTAAATCCTCATAGTGAGCAATCTCCCTGGGTATTAATGCCATTCCTTTCAACTCTTCCGACACCTCACTGTACGGTTTCTCCGTCCAAAGATGATAAGCAATGAGCTCACCATCCTCTTGCGCATAGTCTGATATACCCTCAGGTGCCTCAAATAAACATGACCATACCAACGGACTGGCTACCACTAACAGCGCCCCCCCTAAAATTGCCACCAACAAAGCTATCGGACTCAGCACCAGCTCCCACAAAATCCGCACTCCTCTCCTCCAACCACCTAACATGTTCACTTCACCCTTCATCTTTTCCTAATCTAACACATCACCCACCTCTTTGCGCATCGCCCAAAACACCGGAATGCAACTAATCAATACCCCTACATTAGCCGCCACAATCACCCACAGGGTCTCTTGCCCCCAAAAATAACCACTCGGATCCATTCCCTTTCCCAAATTAATTCGTAAAACCTTAAATAAACCCTCGTACCCAACAGACAGAGCATAAACGACTCCCACTGCCACTATATTCACTATCAGAATGTTCTCAAATAAAGTACGCATCCCCAAAAATACTCTAGACACTCCAAAACTCCTCATAAGCGCACTCACATACACACTCTGTCGAAACTCAAGCACCGAGAGAGTCCCATAAATAAGAGCAACTGCCCCACCTAAAGCAAAGGCCATTCCCAACCGCATCGCCCCCTGCTGCTTCTGCAAACGATCTAGCTTTTCTTTAATCGCCGCTGCGCTGCGCACCTCGACCTTGCCATACCCGTCCCGCTTGACTTGCTGCCGAATTGCCTGTGTCAACTGAGATATCGAGGGCGCCCCCGATGCTCGCTGTAAATAATACACCTTCGAATACCCCTTATCTTCTACCGCTTGTACCTGCTCTGATGGCAAGAATAAGGTGTTCCCCTGTAATAACTGAGCCGCCACATCATCTGGCTTCAATACCACTCCCCTCACAGACTCCCCTTCAAACTCTAAATCCACTAACAACCCCTCGGGCAAACTACTACTTAAGATAAAAATCGGATAACCATACCTCAAGTACTGCACCAAACCAACCATGTCATAATCATCATACGATACCACACCGTAGCGATCTCCAGTGCCACTCCGCGCAGAGGAAAGCAACTTCTTTACTGTTAGCAATTCCCCCCAATTTTTTAACTCTCTAAACCTTCCCTCCACAGCCTGTCGCCGTAGGTCATCCGGTGAAACCGTCTCCACCACCAACAAATTATCCAACCCAAATTCCTTCACCTCCATGCTCAAGCGCTCCACCTGCACAAGCATAGCCACTAAAAACACCACAGATAAAAACACCATGATGCAGGTCACCAAACTACGAGCCAATACGCTCCCAGGTTGCTCAAACCAACGCTTCCAAGTGTCTTTCCACAGGTAAGAACTTATTAAAATCCAAGATTTCATCCGCAATTTTGTCCAATCTTTGATCGTGTGTGCATATCACCGCCACACGCTCACCTTCTCTTATAAATCTCTCTAACACCTTGATGATCACCTCTGTATTCAAATCATCCAAACCTGAGGTTGGCTCATCTAGTAAAAGCACCTCAGGCTCTTTAATTAAGGCTCTCGCTATCGTAGCCCGTTGCTGCTGCCCACCAGACATAGACCCCGGTAAACGCTTCATAAACCCCTCAAGCCCTAACTCTTCCATGTAGCGGTCAACATTCTCTAACCTCTTGTGCTTCGATATCCCCGCCAATGCTCCAGCTAATTGCAAATTCCTCTCCACTGTCGCCAAGGGCAGCAAATTTAATTGCTGAAAAACAAACCCCAATGCCTCTCTCTGAAATTTCCTATTCGGGCACCGATAACCACTCACCTCCACCATCCCCTTCGTTGGCGTTAAATACCCACCTAGTAATCGCAAAAGCGTCGACTTCCCACACCCAGAGTATCCCTTAATCAAATGCACCCCAGGACCAAATGCATGACTAAAATCATCTAGCACCCAGTCTAGCTTTGCACCATATCGATAAAAAACCCCCTTGCAGCTCAACATAGTACTTACTCAGTATTAGAACTGATAGGAAATCGCCACGTCACCCAACCCTTCAGCAATCACTTTCGCCCCAGGCCATAACTCCCCCACCATCTCAGCCCAGTCCACAGAATCAGATTTACCCAATGCATAAAGTGACAAATCATACTTGGGAACGATGTAACACACTTCCGGTAATTTATAGACTAAATCTCCTCGCATCTGTGTCCCAGTAAGCCTTTTCAAGGACTCACTCTGACTCAAGGGTACCGCAAAAACATAATACCTCTCTTCCTTACGAGTGCGCTTATCTAAAATAATGCGATCGTCTTGGAATGGCATCATCGTCCGATCCCGATCCTGCAGCTGAATATACAATCGCTGCGGAGACAAATTGATCCAACTGGCATTCTTCACACGCAAATGACCATGAATCTCCGAATAATCATTTAAGGTCGCAATCGTCTCTCGCGCACCCACCGTATATTCTTGCTGCCCCTCTACATAGTCTAACTCAATACGTAACTCCCCCAAAAAGGGTGCCTCGTATACCGAACGCTCTTTCGCTTGCTCATAATTGCGCTCGTTCTTTGCAAAATCCATCTCCTGAATCCGAATCTGCCCCTTGCGTAACTTCTCATCGTACTCATCCGCCCAAGCCATCTTTTGCTCAGCCAATGACAAGGCATCCTTCGCTTCCTGAAATGAGGTATCCGTCACAGATGCGATGTCCCCCCCAAATAACTCAGCGGACATCTCCTCCATGGCTGGATTGTCCATGATCATCTCCATCAATCGCACCTTCCGCCGAGCCTCCTGTAATTCCTCCTTAGCCAACCTCTTTTTCTCAGGCAAATCGAGCTTCTCCGCTCTCATGTCTTCCAAGAGACGTTTTTCTTCCAAAATTGCTAAGCGCTCACCCTGCTCCGCCAAGGTATCCACATCCATCCTCGCAAAACGCATCCCCTTCCTGACCTCGTGCACATCCCCCTCTAACTCAAGCGTCAAAATCCCAGCAGCCTCGCTCTTAATCGCCAAGGATTGCCTAGGCTTTATGTCCACAGGTAACGTCTGTAGCGATAACTCGTTTAGTCTATCATACTTCGCCCAATCCCAAGACACCTCCACCTCCTCTATAGCAACTCCCTCTGTATCTTTCTTATCACTGTCACATGAAAAACAACCTAATGCACATGATGCGACAATCACCACACGTGACACAAATCGCCCTGTGACTAAATCATTCAAATGATATTTCAGCAAACGCTTCATTCTAAATTAAATACCCCTGTTACAGTGCGAGGCAACATACAAACACCCCCATCACTAGCAAGAACCTTTTTCCAGCCTCCAGCTACCTCTTTTTCTTCGCCTTGTTGGCAGCCTCCTCCCGCTTACGTTCTTCCTTGCGCGCCTTAGCCCGAATCAAACGCGCCTTTTGCCAACGCTGTGTCGTCTTCGTCCACCGCTCCTCATCAATCAACCAAAATGCCGTGTAGATCTCAATCTGCTTCGCCATCAAACGTACCTCCTTTTCCCTTAAGGTCCGCATCGTACGAATCGCCCGCTGAGGGTCCGCTACCAAACCACTCATCACCGCCTTGCGATACCCTTTCACCACCAGCTGAGTCTTTTCAAGCTCTTCTTCTACTTCCCGCAAAGCCTTCTTCCCTTCCAGTAATTTCCGGATTTCATCCCTGCGACGCTTGTCTTTGCGCCAGTCAGATAGTGGCTTTTCGCGCTTAATCCGATTGAGCTGCTCAGTCACGACTCCCCGTGTATCCAAACTCCAGTTCAATGACGGACCAATCCGAATCTCTGCAGGATCAAAGGCCGCACTCCCACTATCACTGTATAATGGCGGCGCAGACACATTGAAATCAGGACGAGGAAAATAGCGAATATAGGTGTCCAAAATCTGCGCATCCTCAGATATCTTCTCCAGCGCTAACAAATTGAGCTGAAGCATCCCCCACCTCCCACTATCACTAAAATCTAACTCACTCTGCTTGTATGAAATGTCCGGCAAAGAACGCACCATAAACTCTACCTTCGAATAATCGTTCATGTAGAAATCCCCCACTGCTACACGCCACTCTTCGTAACGGTCCTTCCAGCCTTCATAAGCTTCTAGATATGACTCCCTCAACTTGAGAGCATCTGCATCCTCCAAGCCAGCAACACTCTTAGTTAATTCCCCCTCTAACTGAAGAGCTCGATACTCCAACTTCAGCAATTCTTGCTTCTGAAAAAGCCGATAGAGCGCAATCACCTCCTGACGCATTGTCTGCTCAGCGGATAACTGAGATGCCATATACAGCAACTTCTTCGTGTACATCTGCTTCGGTAACTTCACTACCTCACCCAATGGCAAGTATGAATACACCCTCAGATTCACATCTTTAAATGCATCCTCAATATTCTCTAGCTCAAAAGAATCACTCACCCCCACCGTAATCAAGGGTATCAAATTCGTCCACACACGCTTTTGCTGATTCACCGCATCCTCCACCTTAAAATCAGCCTGCAATAACTGCGGGTTGTGCATGTACATCTTGTCCAAGGCCTGATTCCACCCAACTTTCAGCTCACCTCCCTGAGACTTCCCCCGCTGCTGAAAACTTAACTCGCTAAGGTATTCACTCTCAATCTCATCCCGATTCATCCGCACTCTCTCCTCAGCCGGGGTCATGACATAACAAGAATCCAGTGCCACAACGATGCACAAAGAAGACACACTTCTCATGAACATTTTGCTTACACAATATCCCTTACGCGTCATATCAGCACTCCCATAAAAAACTCAGACTCCACTAGCAATGTAAAAAACTTATACCCCCCCAATCCCCCATTGCCCCCCACTCAAACAGCACCTTCCCTAACCTGTCACCACGCTCTTTTTTACAATTTATTTTTGACATGACATAGTAAACCTCTATTTACCAATGCAATTCTATCCTAGGTTCCTTCATTATTATGACATTCCTGAAAAAACTTACCTTCGCTTCTGTGACCACAGCCACCCTCGCCCTCGTCGGCTGTGATGGTGATAGCGCCACTGCTGAAGCCCAAGAACAAGCAGCCGCCGCACCAGTCGTTAGAGGACTCGACCCTAACGAGATCGCCAATAACCCAGGCGGTACACCCGGCTTCCCATACACCCTCGGCCGCGGCGACACCATCGTATTCAACCCTGGTGCCATCGACGTGAACGCCAGTGACATCCAAGCAAACCCATTCCTCGACGAAGTCCCACTCGGCACATTTGCAGCCGAATCTTCAGGCATCGTGCGTCAAACATCCTCAGACACAGGCGCTCTGTACTTCCCGGTCAACGAAAACTCGTTCCGCCTCTTTTACGGAACCGCCACCAACGAATCTCCCTCTACGGTATCGACCCAAACCACTTCTTTCCTCGAATACAGCTTCGAACACCGCTTTGAACGCGAAGCTGACTTCGAGCCAAATATCCTCCAAATCTATAACTCATCCAGCAACCCTGGCTCACTCCAGTTCGTCCTGAATGGTGGTGGACTCACTTCAGACAGACAACGCGTCCAAGTCGAAGCCATCAGCTCATTTGGCGTTGCTGCTGTCGTCCACCCTGAAATCGGACTCGCCGTTCGCAGAGGGCGGAGTATCACCCTCGGTGCTGTCGATTCCACAAACGCCGACCTCGCCGGCCCGAACCCAGTAATCACAGGCACATACAGAATTACCGACCGCTGGCAAAATGTGACATCCGACGGACTCAGCCTCGTTGTCGATATCTTCGGCAATGACATCATCCTCAATGAGGTCGTCGAAGGCACCTTTGAGCTTCGCCTCAACAGCCTACAGCTGACTCCATAATCTAACTTTTCCTATCAAATTCATGAAATTCAAACACCTCTTTTTCGCCTTAGCCACTCTTTCCTCCGCTGTTCTCGTCAGCTGTGACGGAAGCTCATCCGAAGAGCCTAACGTAGCATCCAAAGACGCAGAAAGGGCCGAAAGTCTCCTCGCGGAGGAATTCAGCCAAGATGATAACATTAGATTTATCACCAGTGATAACACACCCGCCCAGCCAAGCCTCCTTGTCATGGATGGCAATGGTGAGGCGACTGTAGGTTTATCCACCTACATCTACTCAAAAAACGGCAAATACGGCTTCAGCATCATTCGCCGAGCTGGCGCCTCACCACAGGCAACACTCACTCAAGCTCTGGATAACACTCTCACGGATAATGGCACCAACGCACAGCTTGGCTCGAGATTACGCCTCCTCCTGCGCCGCGACAACCCAGTCTTCTCTGCTGAGGAACTCTCCGAAATCGCCGGTATCCTGAACCCATCTGGCACCCAGTTCCGCCTCAGCAGCGACGGCTCTACCCTCATCGCTACCGTGGACGAATCACGTTCCTGTATCGTCACATCCAACTTTGGTGATCAAGTACGTGGCGCCATGGCTGGCGTGTACTCCGTACAAATCAACGGTTTCACCGTTACTTATAGAGCACCAGACGCTGGTGAACTCGCACGTTACCGCTTCCTCACAGCAGACACCTGGATCCCACAAATTTCAGGAGTCTCTGTGCCAGCTCAGGTCATCGAGCAAGGCACCTTCAATATCGAACTCGTCAATAGAGCTCAGTAAGAGAGACTTTGTCCATCAAACACTTTTACAAAAACGCACCAATTTTGGTGCGTTTTTTTCTGTAACCCAATTGCTATATTCCCACAATGAACGACTTCTTTGACCCATCCTCCACCTCACTCAAAGTGTGCGGAGTGACTCAACCACACGACGCACACCAACTCATCGAAGAATCCATACCCGCCCTCGGTGTGAACTTCTGGCCAAAGTCGAAACGTTTCATCCCACCACATCAGGCAGCCAAATTCCTCAAACCTATCAAAAATAAAATCCTCCGCGTCGGCGTCTTCGTGAATGCAGACCCGAACCAGGTCCTCGATCTCCTCGAAAACGACACCATCGATGTCGCCCAATTCCATGGCGACGAATCACCCGCCTATTGCGCTCCATTTGCTGATGCCAACCACCCCTTTATCCGTGCTCTCGGAGTCAAGGACGCCACCTCTCTCACCAACCTCCTCGACTATCGCGCCACCGCCATCCTGCTCGATGCCCACGCCCCCGGTGTCTACGGCGGCACAGGTGAAGCATTCGATTGGAACCTCGCCAAAAAAGTGATCCAACAACACCCCACCCTCCCCATTCTTCTCGCCGGAGGAATCACCGCTGAAAATGCAGCACAAGCCACCGCCTCCGTCCACCCAGCCGCCCTCGACCTCGCCTCAGGCTCAGAATCCTCCCCCGGCATCAAAGACTTCAACAAAATCCGCGCCATCCAAGACGCCATCCATTCCGCCCAATAAAGCACACTATCGCAATTTCCTTGCAAACTTGCTGACACCTTTTACCAATGCACTACCCTCCACGGATAACGTAACACAATAAACTCTAACATCATTACATCGTGAAAGGTTCACCCATCATTGCCACAGCCATCACCATCGTTGTTCTACTCGGACTCTACATGGGCATGCGCACCCTCATTTTACCCGACTCCCTCGACGCCCAAGAAAAACATGCTGGCCATGATCACGATCATGACCACCCACACCCCCACCCACATCCTCACCCATCAGAAGACAATCACGGTGACCACGACGACTCCGCACTGAATACCGACTTCGAACTCTTCTTCTCCTCTATCCCTAAATCCGTCACCATTTCTCAACCGTCCACGGAAAAAGAAATCCTCAAACTCACTGACATCTCAGAACTTGAATGGAGCGGACCAGGTGTCCTTAACCTCAACGGCCACCACGTAGAACTCCAAGTCGATATCGAATGGGTCACACCTCAGGACATGAACTTTGTTCAAGTCATCGTTAACCCAGCCCAACACGCATCACGTGAAGTCACTCTCCGCAGTGACGACCACATCTCCGATATCGCCGAACTCTCTTGGTAAGTCTAACTCTAGCTTCCACCTGTCACCATCGACGCACCCCAACATTCCTGCTGTGCGCACCATCATGACCACCATGACCTGGTCATTGACAAACTCTGCGTGAACTACCGCTCAATCCCCGCCCTTAAGGATATTACACTCAATACCTCCTGCGGAAACCGTGTCGCCCTCATCGGACCAAATGGTGCCGGAAAATCCACCCTCCTTAAAGCCATCGCCGGCCTCGTCACTAAAGCCCATGGCTCTATCAGCTGGCGCGGTACTCAAATCAAAAAATGGTCTAAAGAATTCGCCTACCTCCCACAACGCGAAGAAATCGACTGGGACTTCCCCATCACCGTCCGAGGCCTCGTAGAAATGGGACGCTACCCCCAACTCGGCATGTTTAAACGCTTCGACAAATCAGATGCCCATGCCGTCGAGAATGCCCTCGATACCCTCGACCTCAATGACCTCCAAAATCGCCAAATTAAACAACTCTCCGGAGGCCAACAACAACGAGCCTTCCTCGCCCGCGCTATCGCTCAAGAAGCCCATGTCTTGTTGTTAGATGAACCCTTCACTGGACTCGATAAACCCTCGTCCGAAACCCTCAGCAGCTTGCTCGACCAACTCGCCCTCGAAGGCCGCCTCGTCATCGCATCACACCACGATCTGGCATCCGCCAAAACGCTCTTTAATCAAACCCTCCTCATCAACCAACGCTCCTTCGGCTTCGGCCCCAGTGAGGATTTGCTCAGCGAAGAAAATTTGAATGCCACCTTCGCCCACCGCTAGACCATGAGCTTCATCGACTCCGTAATTTCTAACCAATTTATGCAGAATGCACTCCTCGGTGCGGCGCTCATTGGTTTTTCAAATGGCTTCTTCAGTGGCTTCGTAAACCTGAGACGGAGCGCACTCTCGGTCTCAGCTCTCTCCCATACCATGTTACCGGGAATCGCACTCGCCATTCTCATCACCCGTGAACTCACCCAGGCCAACGCCTTTATTGGCGCCCTCTTCGCCTGCCTAGCTGTCGGCCTCGGCTCCACACTCGTAAGCCGAAACTCCCGGATCCACCAAGACACAGCACTCTCCATCATCTACACCACCGCTTTTGCTATCGGTATCGCCCTCCTACCTATCCTCCCCGTCTCCACCAGCATCCACGATTGGCTCTTTGGCAACATCATCCACATCTCCATAGAAGATCTCAATCTCGTCTTCATCGTCAGTGCTATCACACTCGTCCTTTCTAACATTTTCATGCGCCCCATGCTACTCACCCTCTTCGAGCCAAATGTGGCCGCCGCTCAGGGGGTCCCCGTCCGCAGCATGCAATACCTCAGCTTCACCCTTCTCATCTGCATGCTCGTCGCATCACTCCAAGCCGTCGGCACCATCCTATCAGTAGGTCTGCTCGTCACCCCCGCCGCCATCGTCATGCTCTACACAGATCGCACCTCGGCCATCTTCTGGGGTGGCGCCATCATCGGCTCACTCAGCTCCATTGCTGGCATCTACTTCGCCCAAATCTTAAACATCCAAGCCGGCCCCGCCATCATCGTCACTCTCGGCTCCCTCTTTCTGATCTCTTTTCTTCTCAGCCCCCGCCACGGTGTGCTAAAGAAATAGGCCATGGCTCTCAATCACTTGTTTTTGATCTTTCTCGGCGGAGGAATGGGTGCCAGCGCCCGATTCGCTTTATCCACTTGGATCAATAACCAAAACCAGAGCCCTAATACTTTCAGTTTCCCCTGGGCAATCTTCAGCTGCAACCTTATCGGATGCCTCCTCATTGGCCTTCTCTATGGCTGGCTAAAATCACACCATCCAGAGTGGATCCACCCCCTCTTCATCACCGGACTCTTCGGCGGATTCACTACCTTCTCCAGCTTTGCGCTCGACACCCAAATCTTACTCCAAAACCACGCATACCTCCTTGCAGCCTCCTACGCCATAGGCTCTATTGTCCTAGGACTACTCCTCTGCTTCATCGGCTTCACTCTCACATCCTAACTTCACATCCCCATGAGAAACCTTAAAGACGGCATCCGCTCACTCGTAAAAATCGACTTCTACGGCAACGTTCATAAATATTTCCGCGGCACCGATGCCGACAAACGCTGCGCCACAGAAGTCAAAATCCTCAAAGCACTCGAAGAACGAGGCTGCACCTACGTCCCAAAACTCATCGACTACAAACTCGAGGAAAATTACCTCGTCACCACCAACTGCGGTAGCCCCGCCCCCAATATCTCCCGCAAAAAATCCGACTCGCTCTTCCAAAAACTCGAAAAAGAATACGGCGTCCAACACGATGATCCAGAACCACGTAACGTCACCTACGACCCAAAAGAAGGTCAATTCTGCGTCATCGATTTCGAACTCGCCACCCTACTCCCCAACCCCAAAGAACAAGCGTAAGCGCACCCCTCACTCCGACCCAATCATGAGCGATTCGCCATCCCGCTTCCTCTGGTCCGCCGCCTCCACCTCAGGCTCCCGTAAAACAGAAAATGACGATTCTTTTCTCGTCTTCTCCGCAGGTGTCTCCGGTGCCACGCAACTCGATCACACCTCCGAGTCCCTCCTCGATACCGAAGACCTCGTTTTCGCCGTCTCCGATGGCATGGGCGGCGGAAATGCCGGCTACCTAGCCTCCTCCCTCATCCTGAAAGCACTCACCTTCCTCATCCCTAAAACTTTTAAAACCGCCGCCCAAGGCTTCCACCCAGATTACCTCGAACTCCTCGAAGCCCAAATTAAAGAAATCCACCACTCCATTAACGAAAAAGCCGAGTCCTCTAACGAATTTAAAGGCATGGGCGCCACACTCACGCTCGCCTGGTTCACCCCAGAAAACCTCTACGTCGCCCACGCCGGCGACTCCAGACTCTACCTCCACCGTGACGGCCAAACCCAACAAATCACCCACGACCACTCCTTCGAATGGAGGAAACTTCATCGGGGTGAAATAAATGAACGCCAATACCGTACCAGCCCCAAACGCTCCGTACTCTGCGAAGTCATCGGCGGCGGCCACCGCCGCGTGCGCCCAGATGTCGCCGCCATCCCCTACCAAAAAGGCGACCGCTTCATGCTCTGCTCAGATGGCATCATCGACGGCTGTTGGGAAAAACATATCCACAAAGCACTTAGCCAAAACACAGACTCGACAAGTGCTACCGCAGACGCTCTTATGACTCGCGCCATCGAAAATGACGGGTCGGATGATACCACCCTCATCGTTCTCGATGTTCGATGAAAAGGATTGGATGAATCTTTTTCATCAAACTTGGCACACCTATTGCTTCATGTACTGACATGAAGTGGATGGAGATACGCTCCATCTCTCTAAAGCAGAACATAACATATCACAATTATGGCTAAATACAGACTCGATTACGTTTGGCTCGACGGTTACACACCAGTGCCAAATCTCCGCACTAAGTGCATGATGCGCGAATACACAGCATTCCCAACTCTCGAAGATCTTCCTGAGTGGGGCTTCGACGGTTCCTCCACACAGCAAGCTGAAGGTGGCGACTCCGATTGTATCCTTAAGCCAGTGGCTCTCTATCCAGATCCAACTCGCGTAAACGGCGTTCTCGTCATGTGTGAAGTTATGCTTCCTGACGGCACTCCACACCCATCTAACTCACGTGCTACTATCGCTGATGACGAAGGCACATGGTTCGGTTTCGAGCAAGAGTACTTCCTCATGCAAGACGGCCGTCCTCTCGGTTTCCCAGTTGGCGGTTACCCAGAACCACAAGGTGAGTACTACTGCGGTGTTGGCTTCAAGAACGTTGGTTCTATCGGCCGTGAAATCGCTGACACTCACCTCGACCTCTGCCTTGAAGCAGGCATCAACCACGAAGGTATCAACGCTGAGGTTGCTTCCGGTCAGTGGGAATTCCAAGTATTCGGTAAGGGCTCCAAGACAGCTGCTGACCAAATCTGGATGGCTCGCTTCCTCCTCCTCCGTCTCTGTGAAGAGTACGAAGTTGACGTTGAGTGGCACTGTAAGCCTGTTAAGGGTGACTGGAACGGTTCCGGTATGCACTGTAACTTCTCCACTGAGTACCTCCGTGAAACTGGTGGTAAGGAATACTTCCTCAAGCTCATGGACGCATTCGAAGAAAACTGTGAAGAGCACATCGCTGTTTACGGTCCTGACAACGACCAGCGTCTCACAGGCCTCCACGAAACTCAGTCCATCGACAAGTTCTCTTGGGGTGTTGCTGACCGTGGTGCTTCTATCCGTGTACCACACAGCTTCGTTAAGAACGACGCATACAAGGGTTACCTTGAAGACCGTCGTCCTAACTCACAAGGCGACCCATACCAAATCGCTTCCCGCGTTATCAAAACTATCCAGTCCGTACCGACTGCATAATCTCATACGCGAAAGAGATTCTTTCACCAAACCGACAGGGCTGTCCCTGTCGGTTTTTTTCTTCCCCCCACACAAAAAAAGCCAGTAGCTACACTCTACTGGCTTTCTCTTGCACACCTTGATCGGCACAAACAAAAAAGATAGGCTCGAGCACTAAACCATGGGCTGGTCTAGGAATCCAGCACACTCTCAGCCATCTCGGGGGCAAATCGCTAAGAGCATTGGGGGGATTTGCATGATCTCAGTGCTCGAACCATTGGGAGGTCATGAAATCATAGCTACAGTGTAACAAACTCCCCCCTGAATTGCTTGGCATTATGTCTCAAACTCAATGCACTTTGTCTCACCTTCCACACTCGCCCCCTCTAACGCCTTGTCAAACCACTCCCAATTCCTTCTAATCAACTTCTCTCCTCTCTCATGGACAGCATCCCCCGCACTACTTTCTCCACCGACCTTGTCGCCGCGGAAGACCGATACGATGTCTTTCGCGACTCTATCTCTGTGCTCTTCGATATCGAAGCCAAAGAAAAGTCCAACATTGGAGAGTTCGAGGCTCACCTTGATGCCTTCATGTTCGACCAAATCATGCTGGCTCGCACCCGCTCCAATGCCGCCCAGTACGTCCGCACCCAAAAAGCAATCAACGCTGATGGCATCGACTCCATCATGGTCCAACTCTTTATCAAAGGGGAAGTCGACTTCCGCGCTGGCAAAATCCGCACAGATGTTCAGGCGGGTGATATCGCTATCTTTGACCTCGCCCGCCCGATAGATAATTTTAACACCGACTTTGACAACCTCTCCGCCCTCTTCCCCCGCGAGCTCATCGAATCCTATATCCCCACCGCAGGAAAATGGCATGGCCAAGTCCTCCCTAGGAACCGCCCCATGACCCGACTCCTGCGTAACCACATGCTATCGCTCTACCAGATAGGACCGCAAATCACTAACGAGTCCTGCGCCAGTATCCAGCGCTCACTCCTCGACCTCACCTCCTCAGCATTCCAACACGCATCAGATATCCTCCCCGCAACCGCAGAAACCCTCCCCGCAACCATCCTCATGGAGATCAAAAAACATATCCGACTCCATCTCGCCTCACCCAACCTCTCTCCCAATTCCCTCTGCCAAGCCTTTAGCCTCTCACGCGCCCAACTCTATCGACTCACGGAACCACTCGGCGGAATCAGTAACTACATCCGCGACCAACGTCTCAAGCGCAGCTTCTCAGACCTCCAAAACCCAGAGTTCCTCCATCATTCCATCGCTGAAATCGGGTACAAATGGGGCTTCTCCGACCACGGCTCCTACACCAGAAGCTTCAAAAAATACTTCGGTCTCCCACCGAAAGAAGTCCGTGAAATGCGCCACCTCAACCACCAAATCAATAAACCATCCACCAAAGACGACATCGATCGCAACTACGAAGACTGGGTCCGCTCACTCTCGATCTAATCGCCAAGATAACAGAAGCGCTCCACTTTCACTCCATCGCGCTCGATAGTCTCCAAAAACATCTCTAACGGCCGAATCCACAGGCCCTCACCCTCCTCATACAGAGGCTTATAAATCACGTAAGGCGCATCCGTCTCACTACAGCGTGCCACATCTACCACCTCATAAACATTGCCTTTGAAATGGCGATACCTTCCCTTTTGCAAGACTCTTTGCATGCCAAAACCATAGCCTAAACACCAATCAGCTCACGCCTAAAATACCAATTTCCTCAAAGCTCCTGAGTGATCCTTGCACCCTTCCCCCAGCTGTGCTAATTCCCCCTACCAAACCGTGCTCCTAACTCTCTTTGAAGAAAAAGCCTACACCTCCAGCACCCGGTCTCTCACACGCTCAGACCCAATGCGCTCCAGCCTCCTGGATCGAGCAAGCTCGTGCACATGCTCCCAAAACTCTGGGCCCCGTCGAAAATGCTGCAGCCGCCTTCCTCACCGCACTCATTGCCCACCCCTACGCCAAGTCTCATCCCACCGGCCGCATCTGGTTACTTTCACCATTGCCACGCCTCCGTGAACGCCTCTCTGATGAACTCCCACTCTGGGGAGTGCACGCCCACCTCCTAAGAGCCATCTCCCAAGCCGATCGCTCCAGCGAAATTGCAGACCCTGAGGCCCAGGCCGAACGACTCGCTGAACTCCACGCCCTCAGCAGCCCCCCACACACTCAAACTCCAGAAGTCGTCCTCCTCGCACCTGAAACTCTCGACGAAGCAGCTCCATCCCCCGACTCCCTCGCCGCCACCCGCCTCAACTTCACCCTCGGCCAAGAAGTCGATATCGACACCCTCCTCGAAGACCTCACAAAACAAGGCTTCGAACGCGTAAGCCAAATCCATAACCGTGGCCAATTCGCCCAACGCGGCGGTATCCTCGATATCTACACCTGGCAAAATCCAGACCCAATCCGCATCGAGTTCTTCGATATCGAAATCGATTCCATCCGCGCATTCGACCTCGATACCCAAACCTCACGCAAAAAACTCGAGTCCGTCGAACTCGCTGTCACCGACCCCGATAACTCAGCAACGCTCGCTGATTTCCTCAGCCCCGATGACGCCATTGTCAGCCTCGACGAATCCCCACACCCGCAAGCACTCTTCCACTTCTCACCCGCTGCTCCCATCCTCGCAAATGGAGAAGCTGACTTCTCCACAGCCCTTCACGGCAGCCCACTCGGCGCCTTCGAAGCTGGTGACTTCGTCCTCCAAGAATCAAAACGACACGCCTTCCACCAACAAATCGCCGAGTGGAAAAAAGACCATTGGCAAATCCACCTCGTCTTCGCCAATGCCGGCGAAAAAGAACGCTTCGCCGAACTCATGGGCGACGCGGTCTTTCAATCCATTGAAACCTGTCGCGGAGAGCTCGCCCAAGGCTTCACCTTCCCCGCCGCAAAACTCGCAGTCCTCTCCTCCGCCGAACTCTTTGGCCGCTACCAAAACCAACATGCTCGCCGCGCCAATAAACTCGACCACCAACGCCGCGCACGCGCACAAACCAACATCGAGGATATCAACGAAGGAGACCTCGTCGTCCACTCCGAATACGGGATCGGCCGCTTCGATGGCATCGAAACCAACGAAGATGGTGAAGAGGAAATCCATATCGTATACCGCGATGGCGCCATCCTCTCCGTCCCCATCGACCAATCCCACCTCCTAGCCCGCTACGTCGGCATGGGCGGAAAAACACCCCAACTCTCGAAACTCGGCGACGCCAAATGGGCAAAATCCCGCCGCGCCGCCGAAAAATCCATCCTCGATTACGCAGCCCAACTCCTCAAAATCCAAGCCGAACGCCAAACCCAACAAGGCAATGGCCACCCACCCGATACCAAGTGGATGTGGGAGTTCGAAAATTCCTTCCGCTTCACCGAAACACCCGGCCAACTCGAAGCCATCGAGGACACCAAACTCGACATGGAAAATGGCAAACCCATGGACCGCCTCATCTGCGGTGACGTCGGCTTCGGCAAAACCGAAGTCGCCATCCGCGCCGCCTTCAAGGCTGTCACCGGCGGCAAACAAGCCTGCCTCATGGCCCCCACAACCGTCCTCGCAGAACAACACTGGCGCACCTTCCGCGAGCGCATGTCCGACTACCCAATCCGTATCGACCTCCTCAACCGCTTCCGCAAACCCTCAGAAATCCGCGAAACCATCAAAGGCCTCGCCGATGGCTCCGTCGATATCGTCATCGGCACCCACCGCCTTGTCTCCGATGATATCCAATTCAAAAACCTAGGCGTCGCCATCGTCGATGAAGAACAACGCTTCGGAGTCAGACATAAAGAAAAATTTAAAGAACGCATGCGTGGTATCGACATGCTCACCCTCTCAGCCACCCCCATCCCACGCACCCTTTACCTCTCCCTCATGGGCGCGCGCGATATGTCCACCATCGATACGCCCCCCCCCAACAAAGTGCCTGTCCAGACCTCCATTTGCGCCTACGATGAACGCATCATCCGCGACGCCATCCAGCGCGAACTCAAACGCGGCGGACAAGTCTTCTTCCTCCACAACCGGGTCCAAACAATCGACCTCATGAAAAAGAAACTCCTCGACCTCGTCCCCGAGGCTCGCATCTCCATCGGCCACGGCCAAATGGATAAGGAGGAGTTAGAAATTGTGATGCGCGACTTCGTCAATGGTGACTCCGATATCCTCCTAGCCACCACTATCATCGAGTCGGGCATCGATATCCCAAATGCCAATACCATCCTCATCGACCGCGCAGACCGCTTCGGACTCTCCGACCTCTATCAGCTACGCGGACGCGTTGGCCGCGCAGGCGAAAAAGCCTACGCCATCCTCCTCCTTCCTCGCGAAATGATCACCACTGGTGATGCCCGCAAACGCATCAATGCCATCAAACAATACACCGCCCTTGGCTCTGGCTTCAAAATCGCCATGCGTGATCTCGAAATCCGTGGTGCAGGCAACTTGTTAGGAACCAAGCAATCCGGACACATCGCTGCCGTCGGCTTCGACCTCTACTGCCAACTCCTGCGCCAGTCCATCGACCGCCTCCGTGGCAACCACGTCCACGCTCGTATCGACGTCACCCTGCGTGCCGACTTCCTCACCTTTAACGAAACCGAGTTTAACCACGCCTCACAAGACACAAACCTCCCCTCATACATCCCCGCCGCATACATGACCGAACCCACCATGCGCATCCGCGCATACAAACAACTCGCAGAGTCCGTCAGCGAAAAAGAACTGCGCCGCATCGGTGACGACTGGAAAGACCAATTCGGCCGCCACCCAAAACCCGTAAAGTTCCTGCTCCAAGCCACAGCACTCAAACTCGCCGCCGCCAAGGCAATGATCACCTCCATCGAGATCCAAGGCCAGCGCCTCATGCTCACCCGCAATGGGAACTACATCATGCTCGATGGATCACGCTTCCCCCGACTCACAGAAGCCACCCCAGCCAAAAAACTCAACGAAGCAATTAGCCTCCTTAAAACTATCTAACCGCATCATCAATCACTACACAATCCTCACCGCTTTGTAGTAGGCATCCAGCACACAGCCTGTACCCTCAAACTATGAGCCTATTTGATGTCTTGTTCCCCGAAATTGCCACCGCCTCCCACCTCAGAACGATTGCTGAAACCAATTCTCTAAGAGCAAACCAAGCACGTATCCAAACCGAACGAGCCAATATCCTCGCCCGAGCTAATACCATTGAGCGAATCGGAATGGACGAATGGTCGGAATAAGCTTGTAGAATATCAAGGCGGAGTGAAGGAGTGATGTGGGCATCACAACTGAATGACAACGATGACATTCTGTAAGATAATCCGATATACTCTAAAATCGCGAAGCGCAAACTTCACAAGACTCAACCACACTCCATTCGTCTATTCCGAGTCGAGAGATGGTATAAATCCCGCAACAACGAACAACGCATCCAAGCTCTCGAAAAAGAACTCGCCCAGTCCACTCTCGTCATTGAAGCCCTCACCGAGCTACTCCACGAATCCGGCATCTGCACCCGCCAAACACTCGCAGATCGCGTCTACGCCATCGACGCCCAAGACGGCTCCCCGGACGGGCAGATCACCAAACCCCAAAAACAACCCTTCGTCGCCAAACACCACACCGATGACCCAGTGAGGAAGAAGTTGCACTTCCCCCAAGATTCATAGTACAGTCTCCCAGTTCTGCGACAGCCCTGTCACAGGATTCTTGTGTCAAGAAAGACGAATAGGTCTTTTCTTGTCGCTCATTTCGCGGTACACCGCGCTTAAAGCATTCCTGCAAATCGCTTATGAAATTTCTTCTTCCTCTTCTCCTTGGCATCGGACTCGCTATCTCCGCTTCAGCAGCCGTTGAACTCAATGGAATCGCCGCCAAAGTCAATGGCCGTGTCGTAACCAAAAATGAAGTCGCTTTCGCCCTCGCCCCACTCCGCGCATACCTCTCCACAAAATACCCGCGAAAAACCCCCAGCTACTACAAAGAACTCGAAGAGGCTCGTACCAAAATCCTCGATGAACTCATCGAACGTGAGCTCGTCCTCCATGAGTTCAAATCAATCGGAGCTCAAATCCCTGAACATATCATCGACTCCGAAATCCGCCGAAAAGTCCGTAACGACTACAACAATAACGTCGGACTCTTCCGCGAAGAACTCCAATCTAAAGGCATTTCCTTTAAAAAATACCGCGAGCTCATCCACAGACAGCTCATCGTCCAGGCCATGCGCTCCCAGCAATTCTCAGATACCCCACCAGCAACTCCTGAGGAAATGCGCAAAGAATACGCCAAAATCAAACCCGACCTGCGCGACACAACCAAAGATAAATGCGACTTCCAAAAGATCTACATCCCTAAGGTCGATGAAGACAACCTCCTCGCTACCCCTGATAGCCAACTCGAACTCACTGAAGAAATCGTCGAGAAGCTGAAAGCCGGTGACGATTTCGCCGAACTCGCCAAAGCACATTCCAAAGATGCTTGGGCTGAAGATGGCGGCCTCCAAGAAGATATCGACCGCATCGACCTCTCACCAGTCATCGCCACCATGATCTTCGAAGAACCTACAGGCTCCGTCATCGGACCACTCGAAGACGGCGGCGGCTACCATATCATCGTCGTCAAAAAGAAAACCCTCGGCCCAGCTCCCGGCATGTCCGACCCCGATGTCCGCAAAATCGTACGACGCAACGTCGAACGTGAAAAATCATCTGCTAAATACAAACGCTGGATCAATGGCCTCAGACGTAAAGCCATGATCGATCGCAAAATGTAGTACCACTCACACCCACAAAAAAGCCCAGCTCACTCAACGAGCTGGGCTTTTTTTATCGAATCAAAACCACCCTAAACCCCAATCGGACCAGTAGCCCCCAATGGGATGCGCTTGAATTCCCGGGTCAACTCCGTGATGGAATCCTCCACCCCCATCCGCTCCAAGCTAGACGCCCCCACAAATCCCACAGCATCCGTGCGCTCATTCACATAAGCTGCATCCGCAGGTGTGCTAATCGGCCCGCCATGAGTGAGAAAAAGAATATCATCCCGCACCGACCGAGCTGCGTCGATAATCTCTTGAGTCAACTTCACGGCATCATCCATCGAACAAACCGCCCCAGTCACCCCAATCGATCCCCCAATCGTCGTCCCAGCATGCGCAATAATCGAGTCGGCTCCCGCCTTCGCCATCTCAACTGCTTGCTCAGCACTCGTCACATACACCGAGGTAAAAAGATCCATCTTGCGCGCTAATGCCACCATCTCATATTCCTTCTCAAAGTGCATTCCAGTTTCCTTCAACACATTCCCAAAATGCCCGTCCACCAAGGTGTGTGTAGGAAAATTATTCACTCCTGAAAAGCCCATCGCCTTCACCTGCTGCAACCAATGCCACATCCGCCGCCTTGGGTCCGTCGCATGCACACCACATAAAACCGGAATCTCATCCACCACAGGCAATACCTCATACTCGCCAATCTCCATCGCCACAGCATTCGCATCTCCATAGGCCATCAAACCAGCCGTCGAACCATGCCCAGCCATCCTGAAGCGCCCTGAGTTATATATAATCAAAAAGTCGGCACCTCCCTTCTCGATAAACTTTGCAGAGATTCCGGTCCCGGCTCCCGCTGCTATGATCGATTCTTCGCGTGCAATGGTCTTCTGAAGCCGCTCAATGACTTCCTCTCTCGTGTAGGGGTTTCCCCTTCCTGTCCATGGATTTGGCATAATAATTCTTTTTGGTTTACCCACCCATTCCTACGCCCGCCGCTCCCACACTCCAGAAAATCTCCTATCACCCCCTCCACATCTCCCATTTCTAAATCCACATTTCTAGCACAGCTATGCTACTCTCATTCCATGGATGCTCCTAATACTGAGGATAAACCACTCCAAGAAACCCACATTTGGGGACAGAAAACCCAGCTTTCCTGCGCCCGCGCCCACAGCGATGACCCCCGTGAGTGGCTCCGCCCACACCCAGTCGCCCCCTCCCTCACACACTACCAAATCGAGCACCTCGGCATCATGCACGCCCATTCCCCCTACCAGGTCGTCCGCATGAACCAAAGTGGTGCCTTCTTCCTCGTCACCACACGAGGCTCAGGTCGCATTCTTGTGAATGGCCAATGGCACACCTGCACCCCTGGCGAAGCATGCCTCCTCCCCGCATACAATACCAATGCCCTGCGCTGCGATAACCAATCCCCCTGGGAATTCTGCTGGGTGCGCTACCACCACCCCGAAGGGCAAACCCCTCTCATCCACTCAACCCAAGCCCTCGTCGCCCCCTTCCCACACATCCCTTTCCTCACCGCTATCCAAGGACTCCTCGAGGAAGCTAAATCCCCAGATCGCCTCGCCGTCACCCAACAATGGTCCCAACTCGTCCACATCTACGTCAGTGAGTTCATTACCTCCCACCAACACGACGACCGACTCTGGAAACTCTGGTTCGCCGTCGAAAAAAATCTCGAGCTCGACTGGAACCTCGACTCCATGGCCCGCATCTCATGCATGAGCGCCGAACACCTCAGACGCCTCTGCAAAAGCCAATACGGTCGTAGCCCCATCCAACAACTCCGCTGGCTGCGCATGCAACGCGCTGCAGAAATGCTCCTCACCACCGAATTCAAAATCGAATCCATCGCCTACGATGTCGGCTATAAAAACCCCATCGTCTTCAGCGCCGCATTCAAAAAACAATTCGGAACCCAACCCTCCCAGTTCAGATCCCAAAACATCCACCCCTAACTTTTTATTGAGTGTGGATCTCCCAATACCTCTCGTGGATTCCTCTACACGAGAGATGCTCGCCTACCACCACCCAGCTGATGCTATGAACGAATACGCGGATCACTCCGCATGCACAGACCCATCAGAATATGAAAAGACATATATCCCCACCCTCATCACAAGCCTCTTCGTTGCATCGCTCTCTCAAGCAGCCACACTCTCCCACCGCTATAGCTTCACCAACGACGCATCCGATGCCGTCGCCGGAGCGGATCTCACCCTCAACGGGGCTGCCACCATCAATGCTGGTGCACTCTGCCTCCCTGGCAATGGCACTCGTATTCATAACGCTTCAGCCAATGGCTCCTCACTCACCACACTTGCCACAACCATCACCACAGCCAGCGCGATCACCATCGAAGGGTGGTTTACCATGGACGGAGCTGGTACCAATGAATGGAGTAAGGTCTTCATGGCTGGCAATGGATCTAACAACAACTTCCTAGCCATGACTCCTCGCCGCCAAGGCTCAGGCTTCATCGCCCTCACACAAGGAGCCGCCAATGGCATCGAAGGTGTAGCCGCCTCCACCAAACAAACCAACTTTGATGGCTCTACCTTCTACATGGCCTCAGTTTGGGATACGACTACCGATACGATCACTCTCTATCACCAAGGGAGCGGGGACTCTTCCCCAATCGCCTATTCAGCCTCGCTCAAAGGATTCCTGCTCAGCGACCTCAACCTCACCGAGCTCTACCTCGGCTCCGCCGTCCACTTTGGCGATGACGACTACCAAGGCTCAATCGATGAATTGCGCATCTGGGACGGAGCTCTCACCCAGTCTCAGATCTCCGCAAACTTTGCCGCTGGCGCCGACACCATCGCTGTTCCAGAGCCCAGCACATTCCTCCTGCTCGGACTCAGCGCGCTAACCACCCTCACTCGCCGACGTCGCGCCTAGTCATAACTGAACCTTCCCCCCAACCAATTTTGATCAGCTCAGAGCTGACACCACACCAGAACTTCACTAAAGTAGAAGAATCCTCATAGCCTATAGCAGGATCCACATTTTCTTGAGACAGCGAAAGAGCACATGCCTACTTAACGCATCCATTACTATCATGAAGACCGCTCGTAGTTATTCACTTTTTACAGCCCTACTCCTGCTCTTGGCATGCTTTCTATTGCCTCAAAAAAATACACATGCCGACAACTCTAGCTCCAAGCTTGAAGACGCAGACGCATCACCGCGTCGACTCGAAGTGCTCTTCCTCGGCTCACGTGATGGCTCCCATAAACCCAAACACCAGTTCCGCACCATCCGCCGCGCCCTCGGACCACGGGGCGTCAACTTCACCTATACACAAGATCTCAATGACATCACCCCCAACTTCCTAGCTCAGTTCGACGCCCTCTTACTCTACGGAAATCACGATAAAATCGCACCCGCCCAAGAACAAGCGATCCTCAACTATTCCCATAACGGAGGCGGCTGCGTCTTCCTCCACTCAGCCTGCGGCTGCTTCCGTAATTCCGATAAGTTCATCGAATTACTCGGAGCCCAATTCGCCTCCCACGGCAAAGGCGTCTTCACCCCCAAAATCACCGACCGCAACCACCCCATCACTGAAAAACTCAACGAGTATACCGTCTGGGATGAAACCTACGTCCACAAACGTATCAACCCAGATAAACGCGTCCTCATGAAACGCGAACAAGAACCCTGGACCTGGGTGCGCACCAATGGCAAAGGACGCGTCTTCTACACTGCCAGCGGACACGATGACCGTTGCTGGACCCACCCAGATTACCAACAACTCGTCTTCAATGGCATCAAATGGGCTGTCGGTGAAACACTCTCCAAACAATTCGAACAACTCCAACTCCCACTACTCCAATACACCACCCCACCCGTTAACATCATCCAAGGTAAGCAATGGAAAGATGAACCACAAGATAGAGGCATCCCTAACAACCAACTCCAACTCCCCCTCTCTCCCTCTGAATCCCTCAAGCTCGCGCAAGTCCCCGTCGACATGAAGCTCGAACTCTTCGCCTCCGAACCCATGGTCATCAACCCCATCGCCATCAACTGGGATCGCACCGGCCGCCTCTGGGTCGTCGAAGCCTACGATTACCCCAATAGCTTCGTCATGAACTCGCCAGGTCTCGATACCATCAAAATCCTCGAAGATACCAATGGCGACGGAAAAGCAGACACCTCAAAAACCTTCGCCTCAGGACTCACCATAGCCACCTCCGTCCTCCCCATCGATAACGGCTGCATCACCACCGACGGAAAAAACATGGTCTACCTCGAAGATACCAATAACGACGGCAAAGCCGATAAACGCCACATCATCTGGTCAGGGATCAACCTCTACGACACCCATGCTTGCGTCTCTAACATTCGCCTAGGATTCGATGGCTGGATCTACGCCACCGTAGGCTACTCAGGTGTCAAAACACAAGTGGCTGGAAAATCCCACCACCTCAAACAAGGACTCTTTCGATTCAAGCGTGATGGCTCCGCATTCGAATCCCTCCAAGGCACTACCAACAACACCTGGGGGCTCAGTTTCAATGAACAAGGTCGCCCCACAGGTTCCACTGCTAACATGAACCCATCATGGTATCTCGGCATTCCTAATAGATTCTACCAAAGCTCCAGCATCAAACCTCAAAAAACGCCCAGAGCTGACCATAAAAATAAAATCTACCCCATCACCTTCGACTACCTCCAAGTCGACTGGAAAGACCACTTCACTGCCGCCGCCGGCCATACCATCTACACCGCACGCCTCTTCGACAAAACTTGGTGGAACCAACGCGCCCTCGTATGCGCCCCCACTGGCAAACTCGTCTCAGCAGCCCGCCACACCCCCACAGGATCAGGCTTCAGCTTCTCCCACTCAGAATACAATATCTACGCATCCGCTGACGCGTGGTCCGCTCCCGTCGCCGCAGAAGTAGGCCCCGATGGCGCCATCTACATCGCGGATTGGTACAACGCCATCGTCCAACATAACGTCTACGGTGATGATCAAGAAAAAGGGAAAGGCAATGCCTACATCACCAATTTTCGTGATCGAAAACACGGCAGAATCTATCGCATCACTCCCAAAAATGCCCAACCCCACGCCTCACCCACTCTAGATTCACTCGAGAACGCCATCACAGCACTCGACCACAGCAACATGTTCTGGCGCCAACAAGCTCAAGAGTTCCTCCTCAACCATGGAAGTAAGGCCATCCCTCACCTTAAAAAAATAGCTCAAACAAACTCCCCGGGCAGTCTGCACGCCATCCATACTTTGGGCCAGCTTGACACCCCACTCGACTTCATCCTCGAAAATGACGTGCTTCCTAACAGTCACCTTGCTGCAGTGCTCAAATACCTACCACCATCTAGCAGCAAATCTGTCCAACTCTTAAAATCTATCGAAAGCCGCTCCCCCTCAGATGCGCTTGCCACCCTACTCTATAGCTCCACAGTACCAAAAACCCCAGAGACCCAGTCCCAACTGCGCAAGTCCCAAAGCATACTCCAAAACCAAATTGCTAAAGACCCTCTCCTCAAACGCGCCCTCATGCTCGCCAGAGAGCATCACGGACTATCAGAAGCTATCACTACCGTTGCCATCCCCCGCGTCCCCCTCTCCCTCAGTGCCAAACGCGGTGAAAAAACATATAAAGCCACATGCATCGCTTGCCACCAACCAGATGGCGAAGGCACACCCTCTGTCTTCCCCCCACTCGATACCTCTGACTGGCTCAGCCGTGACCCAGAACACGCCATCATGGTCATGCTCCACGGCCTCAGTGGCCCCATCACGGTGAATGGAAAAAAATACAATGGCGTGATGCCCGCACATAACTCCCTCAATGACCAAGAAATTGCCGATGTCCTCAACTACACGCGCAACGCCTTCAGCCTCCAACTCGGTGATATCCCCACCAAGCTCGTCACACAAACCCGTTCAAAGTACGCAGACCACTCAGGTGCCATCACCACCCAATCACTCGAAAATATCCACTCGCAGCCGATCCTCACCAAAAACAATATCACCCTCACCGGTGGCAAATCATCAGCCCAAGCCAACACAAATAATTACCTCAATCTCCCCAAATACTCCGCCAGCAAAGCCGCCAAACTAGGCGTCAAAGGTAACCTCACCATCGACACCCACTTCACCCTAAATAAAAACCACCAGTGGGCCCAAGTCTGGAGCTTCGGCTCTACCCGCGGCGGCGAGGGAGTCTCAGACTCAGGACTCGACTACATCGCTCTCATCCCCAAAGCAAATTCAGGTAAACTCCGCCTCACGGCCAGACATAAAGGCAAAGAAGTCTTCATCGATTGGAAACCTCTCGAACTCAATAAAGCCTACCATGTCCGTGCCCAATACACCCCCAACGCCTTCCACCTCATCGTAAATGGAAAAAAAGTGGGCTCCCAAGTAATGCCGAATAAACTTCAGTTAGAATCTCTCCCCGACTTCAATTGCTGGCTCGGACGTTCCCTCTTCAACGACCCGCTCTTCGCCGGAAAAATCCATTCCTTCTCACTCTACGACTTCTAACACCATTGAGCGAAACGGAATGGACGAATGGTCGGAATGAGCTTGCAGAATATCAAGGCGGAGTGAAGGCCTCCCGCACGCGCGGGACAACTGAATGACAACGATGACATTCTGTAAGATAATCCGATTTACTCCAAAATCGCGAAGCGCACTCTTCACAAGACTCAACCACACTCCATTCGTCTATTCCGAGTCGAGAGATGGTATAACCCACCCAGTTCTTCGTAGACTGGCCACCACAAAAAAGCCCCTACCGCATCGCGATAGGGGCCAACGAGTAGAGAATGAAAAGAGCTCTTAGCCTTGACGTTTTCTACGAAAAACTAATGCCACAGCACCGAGACCTAACAAACTGACGCTCGTAGGTTCTGGTACAGCAACCACAGAATTTACCCCCCCGAGTGCCGCCACTTCAGCAGCGCTAAGCGCATCGTCATAAATCGCAACCATGCCTATATCCAGTGAGTTGTTCTCGCCATTCTCATCGGCAAAAAGTAATACCTTGGAAGTATCTAAGGCATAACCACCGTCTACTCCCGGAGCACTATGTGTGTGGAATAACGACCCATCAATGTACGTTTCATAGCTGCTGCCCGCTTCCACCGAGATAACCAAACGCATCCAGGTGTCCGCTGCCATTCCCGACCCAGTATACGTGATCGTAGTACGCCCTAGGGTGTTATTGGAACTGCGCGTGAAATACTCAGCGTCGTTAGAGTTTGTCAGATCAGTCTGATAAAATGAGCGCCACGCTCCAGCCGCTGGCCGCTTCACATCAAATACCAATGTGTATGCATTCGTGAAACTCCCCCCACCATTAGCACCAATCCCGTGAGTCGCCGTCAGATGATTCCCCACGCCCTGAGTCGTCGTAATCACTCCCGTCAATGAAGTGGCCCCACCATCTGCCAAACTTGCAGAATATGTCGGAGCCGATCCATTAATTTCTAAGTCAGTCCCCACAGTCGCCTCCCCCAAATTCCCCGCGTTGTTAAATTCCCATAAGCCCACTAACTGAGCTGCCGACATCGGAAGCGCCGTCGCTAACAGCACTCCACCTACTAAAACCGATGATTGTTTTTTCATAGCAAGCCCATCATGCACAAGCACTCACAATCCCACAATGGGCGCAACGCAGAGATTCTTGGCAAAAACGCAAAAAACCGCCACCCTCATCACCAGCATGACCCCCAAATTAAAAAAAGTCGGCGTCCGCCTCCCCGACTGGACAAGCGGCTACGCCTCACGACTCTTCGAAGGCTTTCTCGACTACTGCCGAACCCAAAGCCCTTTCGAATTCCACTTCGATCACCCGAGTGGGGGAGATATCGAACCCAGCCCCATCGATGCCCAGTGGCGCGGTGACGGCCTCCTCGTCTACCGCCACACCAAAGAAGAAGCACAAGCCTGGAAGAAAGCTGGAATCCCCGTCGTCAACCTCAGCGCTGAAATTCCCACTCCCACCCCAGACTTTCCACGCGTCACCATCGACAACCACGCACTCGCCATCCTAGCCCACGAACACCTCGCCGCTCTCGGACTGCGCCACTTCGCCTATGTCCACGAATCCACGCGTCTCTACTCCAGTATCCGCCTCGCCTCCTTTAAAGAACAAGTACTCAAACACCACGGACACTTCCACCAGATCGACATCCCCGCCTCAGCCTTCCCCCACGCAACACGCCCACAACAAATTGAAAAGCTCCTACGCCCCGCTATTGAAGACCTCCCGCGCCCATGCGGCATCCTTGTTAAAGACGATATCGCCGGTGTCTGGACTGCACGCCTGCTCAAGTCCCTCGGCATTGCTTGCCCCCAAGAAATGCCCCTCCTAGGCATCTCAGATGACATCCTTTTTTGCCACACCACCCAACCACCCCTCAGCTCCATCCCATACCCGGGAAGGCTCATCGGCCACGCCGCAGCCAAACTCCTAGATAGCCTCATGCAGCGAGAGACCATCCCCCCTGAAACTTGGCTCACCCTCCCACCAGCCCCTATCATCCCCAGAGAATCAACCCACCACGTCACCCTGCCTGACCAACTCGTCTCAGACGCCCTCGCCTACATCCGCAAAGCCAGCCACTCGCGCCCCGTCCATGTCTCCGAACTCGCGAAACACTTGGGCGTCTCTCGCGAAAGCCTCCGCCAACGCTTTATCACCGCTCTCGGACATAGCCCCAAAAAAGAAATTGAATCCATCCGCTGCCGCCTTGTCACCGAAAAACTTCGCACCACCGATGCCACACTCGATGCCCTCGCCAGCGAATTCGGATTCACCGCCGCAGATGAAGTCTGCCGCTTCGTAAAACGACTCACCGGCCAAACCACCAGCCAAATCCGAAAACTTGCCGCCCAAAGCGATTAGCCCCATATCGCCCCCGGCAAAATCCCCGCTCGCACTTTCTTAACCCATTTCGCACTTATCACTTCACACCCATCCCATTGTCTTCTAAGACACCCCTCATGTGGAAAGGACGTTTCTCAAAAGCTACAGCAGACCTCGTACAACAATACGGAGAATCCATCTCCTACGATTGGCGCCTCTATAAACACGATATCGCAGGCTCCATCGCTCATGCCCGTGCCCAAGTCAAAGCTGGTATCCTCACCCAAGACGAATTCCAACAAATCGAAGCCGGCCTCCGAGCAATCGAAAAAGACATCGACGCCGGTAACTTCGATTTCTCCATCGAACTCGAAGACATCCACATGAATATCGAGTCGGAACTCACCAAACGCATCGGCGCAGCCGGCGGAAAACTCCACACCGCCCGCTCCAGAAACGACCAAGTCGCTACCGACACCCGCCTCTACTGTCGTGAGGAAATCGACACCATCACCACACAGCTCAAAGAGCTCCAAGCCGCGCTTCTCAAAAAAGCCGAGCAATACGCTGATGCCGTCATTCCCGGATACACCCACCTCCAACGTGGCCAACCCGTCACCGTAGGCCACCACCTCCTCGCCTACGTCGAAATGTTCGCCCGCGATATCGACCGCCTTGCCGATGCCCGCAAACGCGTCAATGTCTCTCCACTCGGATCCGGCGCTCTCGCTGGATCAACGATCAATCTCGACCGCCAACAAATCGCCGAAGAACTAGGCTTTGATAGAGTCACAACCAACTCCATGGACGCGATCTCTGACCGCGACTACATCATGGAGCTCCTCTTCGACTTCGCACTCGTTGGCACCCACCTCTCCCGCATCTCCGAGGACCTTATCCTCTGGTGCTCCAGCGAATTTAGCTTCGCAACACTCTCCGATGCCCACACCACCGGCTCGTCCCTCATGCCTCAAAAGAAAAATCCAGATGTCTGTGAAATCACGCGTGGCAAATCCGGCCGCCTCTACGGCAACCTCGTCTCCCTCCTCACCGCCGCCAAAGGACTACCACTCACCTACAACCGAGACCTCCAAGAAGATAAAGAACCTCTCTTCGACTCGATCGACACACTCAAGATTGCCCTCGCAGTCAATGCCGAGATGATTGCCGATATGACCGTCAATGTCGAGGCCTGTGAAGCTGCAGCCTCTGACCCCATGCTCCTCGCAACTGACCTCGCCGACTATCTCGTAAAAAATGGGGTCCCCTTCCGCTCAGCCCACGAACTCGTCGGCCAAGCCGTTGCCGTCTCCGTCGAATCAAAAACCCCCCTCGACAAAATCGACCTCAGCAAAATCTCCGAACACTACGGTGCCGATGCCAATGCCGTCTTCTCACTCGAGACCGCTCTCAAAGCGCGTACCAACCCCGGTGCCCCAAGTATCGAAAACGTTAAAGCCGAAGTCGCTCGCTGGAAACAGTCACTCTAACTTTTTGAACTTAGAGTCCCTCTAACCAGTTCATTCAGGTGACACCCTCACCCTCTGCATGGCCAGATAGATCATCTGGCCATTTTTCGTATCCAGAAGGCCCCTAAGACCACCTCATCATGCGCCACATCATCCTCACAACACTCACCCTCCTCGGCCTCATTGCCACCCTCACCTCAGTAAACGCCCAGAAACCGAACTTCATTGTCATCTTCGCCGATGACCTCGGATATGGCGACCTCGGCTGCTTTGGTAACCAAAACATCCGCACCCCCCGCATCGACCAACTCGCTCAAGAAGGCATGAAGTTCGACCACTTCTACGCACAAAATGTCTGCGGCCCCTCACGCTCCGCCCTCCTCACTGGCTGCTATCCACTCAGAAATGCAAAAAAGCAAAACAAGGTAACCACCCACCCCTTCCTCCACTCCAAAGAGCTCACCATCGCAGAAGTCCTCAAGCCCGCTGGCTACCTCTCTGCATGCATCGGAAAATGGGACCAAGCTGGCCACTCCCAAACCCGCTTCGACCCCGACCTTATGCCCAGAAAACAAGGTTTCGACTACTTCTTTGGCACCCCATCGAGTAACGACCTCACCCTCCACCTCATGGAGAATGAAACCACTGTCTCCAAAAAGGCTGATATGGCCACCTGCACCCAACTACTCACCGATAAAGCCATCGCATTCATCGAGAGAAACCAAAACTCACCCTTCTTCCTTTACCTCGCCCACCCAATGCCCCACGTGAAACTCGATGCCACCCCACGCTTCAAAGGTAAGTCCTCCGCTGGCCTCTACGGAGATGTCGTGGAAGAGCTCGACTTCCACACCGGGAGACTCATCGATACCCTCCACAAACTCAAACTGAGCGCACACACCTACGTCATCTTCACCAGTGACAACGGGCCCTGGTATATGGCGAAAAGTAAGTTCCACCAGAAACGCGGAGAGGTCTCACACGGTGGCTCCGCTCACCCACTCCGTGGCTATAAAGTCAATACCTGGGAAGGAGGCGCCCGCGTCCCCTGCATCGTCTGGAATCCTCAATCCGTCCCCCCAGGTCACACCAATTCTGAGATCGCTCGCACCCTCGACTTCCTCCCCACCTTCGCAGCTCTAGCCGGCGCCCCTCTTCCCCAAGACCGAATCATCGATGGAAAAGATATCACCCCGCTCATTCACAATACGAAAGACGCCACAAGCCCCTCAAATTCCTTTTTCTACTATTCCCTCACCCAACTCATGGCAGTGCGAAAAGGGGACTGGAAACTCCACCTCCCTCGCACCACCAATGTCGCTAAAAAATGGAATGTCTATACAAAAGATGAAGACATCCTAGACCACTCCGCCCCACTCCTCTTTAACATAAAAACCGATCCCTCAGAACAATCCAACCTCGCATCCCATCACCCAGAAATCGTCGCCGACCTCACCCAACTCGCTAATCAAGCACGTGCCGATATCGGTGACTACAACCGTATCGGATCCGGCGCCCGCTTCTTTGACCCACAGCCAAAACGACCCGATATCTCAAAATAATCCCCCCACACAAAAACCTCTAAGTCTCTTTGCTCCACCATGCCTTTCTTCCCATCATGAAGTGATGGATAAAATCCATAAATCTAACATAGGCTGCGACACCTCCACACTAGCATCTAGCCCAGCGCATCCATAATGCGTCTCGAGTTTTTGAAAGATTCGCCCACCTAACACCAAACCTGTCGGATTTATCTTTTTCTCCTATAACAAAATAGGTTATGAGTAAGGATAATGCTAATCCCCTATCTAGTTAGACGCCCAGTCCCCTCTTTCTATTGCTGCTCTCTTTTGTTAGCCAGCCTATCAACGGTGTCTCACGCAAGTGATGACCCAGAGATCGCTGCTCTGCGAGACGAAGTCACCGCGATAAAAAAGTCCTATGAAGATCGAATCGCGAGCCTTGAGGCGCGCATTGCCGAAATGGAACAAGCCAAGCAGGCAGAGAAAACACGCTATCAAAACATTGAGAAAAAAGCCACATCTGCAGCCGCTGCGGCTTCACGTAACACCAAGGCTCTAGCAGTCCAGAAGGCCACCTCTATCGAACAAACCAATGAGGCGCTCCAGAACGAGCTTGATGCCGCAGATGACATCTCTCGTGGATTCACCTTCAATGGCTATTTCCGCTCAGGCCTAGGTGTCGACTCGACCGGTAATACTATGGAGGCATTCCGTAACCCTCTTGCACAAGCAAAGTACCGCCTGGGCAATGAAGACGACACCTATGTAGAAACCGCCTTCGGCTACCATTTCCAGAACCTGCCTGAGGATGTCGACTTCTCTGTCCACTTCCGCCCAGCCTATTCTATTCCACGCTCGAGTACCTCAGACTCTACCATTTCACTGCGTGAAGCCTTCGCCCAAGCCAAGGGAGTCTGGTTTGACCAAAAAGACATCAGTTTCTGGGCAGGTCAACGCTTCTACAATCGCTATGACGTCCACATGAACGACTTCTACTACCTCGATATGAGCGGCTTTGGCGGAGGAGTAGAGCACATCCCCATTGGCGACTTCGGCAAGCTCTCAGTCGCGTGGTTAGGCGGCAGCATCGACAAACTCAACAGTAACGGCTCAGGCGAGGTGGACCAAAAAAGTGGCAAAAATAGCCTCGATCTACGCCTCTCCGATGTCGACCTCCTCGGAGGTAAAGGCATGTTCTGGTTCGACCTCGCTAACATCAAAGATAGTGAAATGCCGAACAATCAAAACGTGCGCGTCAATGGTGGCAACGGCTTTGCTATCGGCCTCATCCACGATTACCAGAGCTGGTGTGATGGAAATATCCGAACCGCGCTGCAATACGGCAGAGGTGCAGCCTCGAACTTTAAAGCCACCGAACCTGACTATAACTTCGTTGCCGCTCCAGATGGCCAGCCACCTACCGAACTGAACTCCGACGATGTCCACCACTTCCGCTTGGTCAATGACACGGTGATCAGGCCCTCTGACCAGCTCAATCTATCAGCTACCCTCGTCTACGACTACTACGACACGGGACTAGCTGCAAATGGTTCCGTCAATTGGTTTTCATTAGGTCTTCGCCCAGTCTATTACTTCAATGACTACCTCTCCCTGGCTCTCGAAGCAGGCGTCGACCACGGTGACCAATCGGGCGGGCTCTCCGGAGAAGTCTATAAGATCACCTTTGCTCCTCAAATCTCCCCCGCACGCGACATCTTTTCCCGCCCAGCCATTCGCCTCTTCTTCACCTATGCTGCCTGGTCCGATGATCTAATAGGCACCGTCGCACCCCAAAACTACGGCGATGCCTCTGAAGGCTTCAATATGGGCGTGCAAGCCGAAGCCTGGTGGTAACCCGCCCTAACACCTCCACACTACCCTCATGAATAATCAATCTCACCTGAGTCGCATCATCCTCATCTCCATCGTCGCTACGATTGGTGGCTTCCTCTTCGGCTTCGACAGCGGTGTCATCAATGGCACCGTCGACGGCATGAAGGACGCCTTCCAAACCGACAATGTGGGCTCAGGTTTCAATGTGGCTTCCATGCTCCTAGGCTGTGCACTTGGCGCCTTCTTTGCCGCCAGCCTAGCCGACTCCTTTGGCCGAAAAACCATCCTCATTGTCTCCGCAGTGTGTTTCACCATCAGTGCCTGGGGCTCCGGAATCGCCAATGCTTCAGGTGAATTTATCTTCTATCGCATCCTTGGCGGCATGGCTGTGGGTGCAGCCTCTGTCCTCACACCTGCCTACATCAGTGAAATCGCTCCAGCAGAAATCCGCGGCCGCCTCACCACAATCCAACAAATGGCCATCATCAGCGGCCTCTTCATCGCCTTCTTAAGCAACTTCGTCATCGTCAAAATGGCGGGTGGCTCAGCACTCAACGAACTTGCCTTCGGCCATGACGCCTGGCGCTGGATGTTCTGGGTAGAAATTGTCCCCTCGCTTGCCTTCTTCTTCGGCCTCCTCTGTATCCCAGAAAGCCCGCGTTACCTCGTTGCCAAAAATCAAAAAGAAAAAGCCCTCAAGGTCCTCCAATCACTCATGGGTGACGAGGCAGAACAAAAATACGAGGAGATAAAGGCCTCGCTCGCAGCAGACCACCGTCCAAGTTTCCGAGATATTGTGGGTCCCATGCTAGGCCTTCGCCCACTCGTCTGGGTGGGGATAGGCCTCGCCGTCTTCCAACAATTAGTCGGCATCAATGTCGTATTCTATTACGGCTCGGTGCTCTGGCAATCTGTCGGCTTTGACGAAAGCGATGCCCTCCTCATCAATGTCATCAGCGGCGGTCTCAGTATCGCCGCCTGCTCAGTCTCATTGATGGTCGTCGATAAACTTGGGCGCAAGCCCATGCTCCTCATCGGCTCCATTGGAATGGCAATCACCCTCAGCCTCATGGCTATCGTCTTTATCTCGGCCGATGGCGAAGCAGGTAATCTAGAACTCACCGGAGCCAGTGGCCCCACCGCTCTCGTCGCTGCCAACCTCTTCGTCATGTTCTTCAATTTCTCTTGGGGACCAGTCATGTGGGTCATGCTCGGCGAAATGTTCCCTAACCAAATGCGCGGCTCAGGCCTCGCTGTCAGTGGACTCGCCCAATGGCTTGCCAACTTCGGTATCACCATGACCTTCCCCATCATGCTCACCGGTGTCGGCCTCGGTGGAGCCTACGGGTTCTATGCCATCTGCGCCTTCATCTCGATCTTCTTTGTCCGTAAATTCGTCCACGAAACCAAAGGCATCGAACTCGAAAAAATGCAGGGCTGAACTCCCCTCCTCACCATAATCTTTAGCCAAGCTCTGGCCAAGCTTCACCATCGCCCAGGATCCGAAGCAGCCCCCCACATCGCTCCACCAGATGTCCACCCCTGCTTTCAACATCCTAGCCCCCTCACTAAAACAACTGGATCTATTTGCCTCCCAACACATTTTCTGCTTTATTAGAAGATTGATAGATCACCAAACATCTAACACATTTGTGACATCTTTAATCTAACATTTAGACACTCACAGGAGAACTAATCTCCGTGCGCGTATGTCACAACTTAACTAACAAAGACGACTCTCCTTCCCTAACACTCTTGGATACTATGGCGACCACCTCACAGCATCCCACACAGATTCAGGCTTACCTTCTGTTCTTCCTTTTCCTTCTGAGCCCCCCTCTCATCGCTCAAAGCGCGGACACTCCGAACTCTGCTCCCTCCTCAGCACAAGTTTCCATTGAGCTTCAGACCCAGCACGACGCCGCAAGAAAACAACTCGCCCAAACCCAATCCCAACTCGACCGAGTTAACGACTACAGATCTAATGCTGAAAAACGCATCAAACTAATCGAGTCAGCCGACCTGCGAATCGATGCCAAAACCGGCCAGCTTCTCCGCCAACAAAGACTCAGCCTCCCAACAACCTATTCCCTTCGCAAACAACTCAAACAAGTCAATATCGAGACAACGAATGCCGAAATCGAACTTCTCGACCTCACCGAAACGCCCCCTCCACTCGTCGCCTCACCTGAACCCCATTCACCACCCACTCTCGTCAATCAATACCAAGCCTACATCACCACCCTGCGCCAACTCAGTGAAGCAACCAAAACAACACTCAACGCCACCGAAAACTACACAAACTACCTAGACGAACGCCTGCTCTGGATTCCCAGTGCCCAACCTATCAATTCCAGCGACTTCACAACCGAACTTGACGCCATCGCAAGCATCTTCTCGAAACAATCCCTCGGCGAACTATCCGATGGGCTCCTAAAAGACTGCAAGAACTTCCCCATTCTCTGGATCATCGCCACTCTCGCCTTCACCCTCCTGCTTGCCGTCCAATCGAAAGCAAAGAGAAGTATCGAAACCCTCGCTGTGCATGTTCAAGACCGCCACTGCGATTCTATTAAGCCATCACTGCTTGCCCTCTTCGTCACCCTTGTCCGTTCACAAGTACTGCCTGTCGCTCTCATATTCCTAGCGTGGAGAAGCCCTTCACCACATAGCTGGTCTATCGGTTTCTCCATCGCCGCCCTCTCACTCTCATTTCTATCATTTCTCAAAAGCCTCTCAGTGAGCCACGGATTGTTAGATGCCCACATCGAAACCGACAAACACAAGCTCAAACGCATCTACTTCCACAGCACCTGGGCACTCTACACAATCCCCATCTTTCTCTTTCTGGCATTTGCCCTCCCTGCCGCGACAGCCCAACCAGCCGGCCGCATCAGCTTCATCTTAGCGATGTTCTTGAGCATCGCCTTTACCCACAGCCTGCTCCTTCCTAAAAAACAACTCCTCGCATTTGAGAATACGCCTAGCTGGGCACTCAAACTGCTCTACTTTATTGGGCTCGCCCTCCCCCTCTTCTTCATTCTGGCTTACGCTATTGGCTACATCGACTCCGTTCAGACACTCTTCACGGACACCATTATCAGCATCACTCTCGTCGGAGCCACCGCCCTCTTTGCGAGCCTCTGCTACCGTTGGATCCTCGTCGCAAGACGCAACTTCGCTAAACACCAAGCTCGCAAGAAATACCAAGCACTACGTGCCGCAGAAACCAACAATACTGAAGAATCCCCCCCCTCACTAGAAGAACTCGAAGCCACAGAAGTCGATATCACAGCCGTCACCCACCAGACCAGACGGATCGTCCGCTTCCTCACCGTCATCATCATCGTCTTCGGCCTCTGGAATATCTGGAAACCCGTACTCCCTGCCCTCGGCGCACTCGATAAAGTCTCTATCGTCCAAGCCCCTGTTAGCTCGGAGCCAGCCTCCCACACAACAACCTCTGACCCAGCTACACCAATCACAGATATTGCAAAGACTGCCTCCGGTTCAAACGCCACTACCACCGATGATTCCCATTTCTTCCACAAGGGGATCAGCTTAGGAGACATATTCGGAGTCATCATCATCGTCACCTTCACCCTAGTCGCAGCCCGTAACATTCCCGGCCTACTCGAACTCAGCGTCCTGCGTAAACTTAATCTCAGCCCTGGTGGAAATTACGCGATCACCACCGTCCTGCGCTATGGACTTATCGCCACTGGTGGCCTCGCAGCCTTCGCACAAGTCGGTGTCTCATGGGGCAGCGTCAAATGGCTCGCTGCCGCAGTTACCCTAGGTATCGGCTTCGGACTTCAAGAAATCTTCGCCAACTTCGTCGCCGGTATCATCATCCTCTTCGAACGTCCAATTCGCCTCGGCGATATCGTCACGATCGGTGACATCACTGGTAGAGTCTCCCAAATCAAAATTCGAGCCACCACCATTAAACAATTTAATAACAGAGAACTCCTCGTCCCCAATAAAGAATTTATCACCGGACAACTGATCAATTGGTCCCTGGCCGATAACATGCAGCGCTTCGAAATTCCCGTCGGTATCGCCTATGGTTCCGATACCCAAAAAGCCACCGACATCCTCACCAAAATCGTCCACGACCACCCACGCGTCCTCGACGACCCCGCCCCCTCCGTCCTCTTCCAAGCTTTCGGTGCTAGCTCACTCGACTTCATCCTCCGCGGCTTCGTTAACCACTACGATGACCTCATCGAAACCCGATCAAACCTCCACTACCAAATCGACGCCGCCTTCCGTGATGCAGACATCGAAATCGCTTTCCCTCAAACAGATATCCATATCCGGTCACTTCCTGAACCACTCCAAGTCATTCATAACCAAGCACAGGATGACTGACTTCCTGTAAGATTCTCTTGCTTCCTCCCCCTCCTATCAGATAGGTACATTGGGCAATTACCTAGATACAATTATGAGCGACCCTCAATGGCACTACCTCGATGCCAATAACCAACAACAGGGCCCCATCGCTGGCACTGAGCTCCAAGCTCTCGCCGCTCAAGGGCATATCACTCCCACCTCACAAGTCTGGACCGAAGGCCTCGAAGGCTGGATCCCCGCAGCTCAAGTCGAAGGTCTCTTTCCCGCACCAGCTCAACCAGCTCAACCAGCTCAACCAGCTCAACCAGCTCAACCAGCTCAACCAGCACTTGGCCAGCCGCAGCAAGTTGCCCAAAATGCCTATGCAGCCCCAACCTCCGACCCAAGCCAAGCAGGAACTACTGGTGGCCAATACCCCTCCACCATCGTCACCGGCGCCAGCTTTGCCAAATACTGCTCCTTCCTTTTCGGTGGACTCGTCATCATGGTCCTTGGCGCCTACCTCTCAACCTTAGGTGAAAACGAAGCCCTAGCCGGTCTCGCACTCTTCGGTATCGGCTATCTCTCCCTCATGTGGGTTGGTATCCTCCATTACATCTTCATCTACAAGGCATACAAATGCCTCCAGCCTGGCGGAGCCACTATCACTCCAGGTAAGGCCATTGGCTTTCTGTTCATCCCATTTTTTAACATCGTTTGGCTCTTCATCGCCATTGGTGGCCTCCCTAAACAATGGAATTCCATCATGGAGCGCTACGAAAATACCCAAAACGCCCCACGCCTCAGTATCGGCGCCTTCGTCTGCCTCCTCCTGATCCCTATCGTTGGTATGCTCATCTGGGCCAATGAACTTATCAAAGGAATCAACTTCATGGTCAGCCTCAGCCGCATGAACTACGCTTCACAAAATTCAGGCAGCGCTGGATCTGGCCTCAACTTCGGCCCCGCTACGATTCCAACAAATCGCTAGCGCCCTGCAGCCCAACTCCTAGAGAAAAAGGCTGGTTGACCCACACATCACCCAGCCTTCATTCACAAACCACTGCCCCCTCTGAACGGTAATGTTACTCGTTGCCCGGTGTCAGTAAGAGCGAGAATCGACAAGGCCCAGGACCATTGACCAAACGTACTAACACCTTGTTGATGCCTCGCTTGAACCGCACCTTCCGAACCTGCTCGGCAATCACATAGGGCGATAACCCCGTGTCCTGAAACACAATCTCACCATTCACCCGGATCCTAGCAGCATCATCAGAGGCAAACGCCATGTACATCTCCGTCTCTTGCTCAAAAAACACCTCAGTGTACGCAAAATAGAGTGCATCGTTAGCCAGTTGCTCACGCGGAATGCGCACCTCCACCGTAGGACTCTGATAGAACTGCCAGGTCAACCTTCCATCCATCTCCCCCCGCCCAGCATAACCACGTTCGTCGTCGTATACCCGCTTGCGCTTTCCACTCGTGAATACCGCATCTAAGTCTAACTTTGTCTCAGGTGGGTAAATCCGAGAAAAATCCACCGCATTGTAGCGAGAAACACTCGCATCCCATGGCCCAATAATATGCCAGGTATCAATGAATACATAACCTTCTCTCGGACTCTTAGCCGTAAACCTCCGTCCCGGCAGCACATTCGCTAACACAGCCCTGCCATCCACCCTCACCTCTTTGAGCCGGTCCTGAGCCGCCGCTAAGCTACTCTCTAACGCTAACGATCTCCAGACCGCTTCCTTACTGCGCTGCCCAAGTCCATCCGCTCCTCCTCTCTCAGACGAGTTCTCAGTGCCTTTTCCACCACCACTACCAAACGGTCCCTCACCCTGTTCCCCCTCGCCAGGCTTACCTTCGCCCTCGCTATCCTCTTCCCCTTCACCTGGTTCGCCAGGCTTTCCTGGAACCTGCCCACCTGATTCCGCCAGCGCCCGCTCAGCACTCGCTTGAGCCTCATTGAGAGCATCAGTGAAGTTGTCTAACTGATCCATATTCTCTGGCATGGCCTGATTCAATCCTTCCTCTAAGTTGTCCTTCGCAAACGCTTGATGCGCTAACTTATCCAGAGCCTCAGGATAGGGAATATCCGCGGCTTCAGCTAATTCACCAGCCTCTACGTCTCCCATCAAATTCGTATAATGACTCGCCATCTCCTGTGAAAGAGCATGCAGCTGATCCATCTCTAAGGGTGCCAAGTACTTCCTCAACACCCGACGCTCAGGCTGACTCAACGGATGGTCTTCTGGCTGCGCAAATCCACGAACAGCAAGATTTCTATCCTGTGTCCGCAAGGCCTTCGCATTCGTCAAAATACTACTCAGATAACGTTGAGTCTGAGCTCGCACCATCACACCATTCCCCTCAGCCACAGCGAGTTGCTTTTGGAGCTCTTCCGCTCTCGCTACTACCATCTCAAGCCCTGCCTCACTTGGGTTTGCTGCATATTGCTTACCCAGCCGCTCCATCTCATACGCCCCACGTGATACCACACGTAAGTCCTTGGCGACCTCTAACGAACCACCTCGCCCATGCATCCGCATGTCGTTATATGCCCGAATATCCTCGCTGATAGCCACCTTGCCTTTCTCAGTGTGCTGGCCAATCAACCCCACTAGCGATTCAAATAAATCCTCGCTCTTTCTAAATTTAGCCGTTGTCTCAGCTTCCTTCTCTTCCGCTATCACAATCCGCTTCTCCAGCCGCACCAATATCTCTACCAGATGCTTCCGAGCCTTGGCATCCCGATGCTTTGCCAACCTCTCAATGTCTTTCTTGCTCAACTTACGCTTCGGCTTCTGCGCTTTCTTTTTCTTGCGCTCTTGCTTCGCCTTCTCACGCTCCTCAGCCGTTGGCATCGAAAGCTCCGCTCTAAATAAATCCGGATGCACTATGGCCGTAACACCCAGTGCCGCCGCCAATGCTAATGTCGCCCCTCCTGCTACCCTGCGCCCCCTGCGTTGGCGTAGCTCCATTGGGTCCTGCTTATTGGTTGTAGCTTTCATCGTATGTGCGGACTCCCACGTTGTTAATTTGATAAAAATTGCAAAGATCTAACACTTCTGAGACGTGTATGTTTTTTGTCTTTTGGTCACAGTCCAATCGGATCCCTTGCTCGGGATTACTCGCAGCAATCTCGCTAAGGTACTGGCGCAGCTCCATCCTTCCCACACGTACCCCATCAAAATAAAACCGCCCCTGACGATCAATCCCGATCACCGTGTCATCATTCGGCTCCATCTCCACCGCCGCATTAGAATACGGCAGATTCACATCAATGTCCTTGCTCGGCTTCTTGAGCATCGTCGTCACCAAAAAGAAAATGAGTAACAAAAAGACACAATCAATTAAGGGAGACATCGACACCTCAATCTCGTCCTCATCCCCATGCTTATTCCGAAGTTTCATCTCCCCCCTTTCGATAGATTGATTGAAAGTTGTCCGAGTCCATCGTCACTTTCACATTCTTAAACCCCTGAATCGTACAAATATCAAACACCTTCAATGTCTCCTGAAAATAGAGATTCTTGTTAGCTTGAATCACGAGTGGCTTCTCTTGTCCACCTTGTGCCGCTAGTTGCTGCAGATGCAGCTTCAAATCTCCAATCGGATCATAGAGTCGATTTCCAAAAGCATCCATTCTCCCATTGGGCTGCATCAATGCCCCCTCTTCGGTAATCCCAATGTACTGAGCGTCATTCTGCGCACGCGTCGCCAAACTTAACTCAGCGACCGGCTGCTGGATCGGAATCCTCCGTTCCGTCTTCTTCAGCATCGTCGTCACCAAAAAGAAGATCAACAACAAGAACACGCAGTCGATCAAAGGAGACATCGACACCTCGACACCATCCTCATCACTCCCCCCTTTTCTTTTGATTCGCACAACTCCGACTCTTATGCGTTCTTACGAAACCACTTGCGGTGCACAGCATCTAACTCAGCCTCCAACTGATCAGCAAGAGCTCCCAATCGTACTTTAAAGTAATGGAATGCAGCCAATGAAGGAATCGCTATGATCAAACCAACTGCCGTTGTTATCAAAGCCTTACCAATCGAATCCCCCAAAACCAATGCAGCTTCACTGCTATCAGTGAGCTTAGAAAACTTTGAAAAAGCTTCAATCATGCCAACCATCGTTCCTAACAATCCAAGCAAGGGGGCAATGGTCGACACCACTCCAAGCCCATAAATCTTGCGGCGGTGGCTCTCAATATCACGTCCCGCCAAATCCGCGGCACTCTCTAGCACCTCCGCAGGCTCTAAATCCTGATGCTCGGCCATATGCTGAACCACTTTGGTAAAACTTGATGGATGCTCTTGGTACAACGCCTTGGCCTGATCTGAATCCTTGCTCTCAGCCAATGCCACAGCCTGCGCCACCACACTCTGCTCCCCCACAATGTGCGAGCGTCTCATGTTTACCAAACGCTCCACCACAAACAACACACCCGCTGCTGCCACAACAAAAAGTGCCACGCCTGTCGCCCCCCCCTTCTGTAACTCGCTTACCCAGTCGATACTCGCAGCTGCTTCCGCTTCGCCGCTCGCTGCCTCCGCAAAACATTGCTGCCGAAGTAAAATCAGCCCAGCAAAACTGAGCATCCCCATCGTGATGGATCGTGTGTGTTTCATAGTAACGTGTAGGTAAATATGCCCTCTAGCGCCGCGCGTTTCCCGAAATGTCTAAAAATTTATCCAAATGCAATCGGCGAAATCAGTTTTTCTTTACCAACGCCTCACATCCGCTACACAGCTCTACATCAATTTCATGCGAGTGGTAAACTGCCCCTCGCCCACCAACAACCAACTTCAATTCTAGCTGCAAGTCGTATCAGAACTCTGGCTCCCATGCCCATTGATTCCTGAAAAATGACTTCGGCTCCGCCAATACCATGAAACCATTCCCATTCGACGTCTTCGAGCCTAAGTGGCAATCCATTTGGGATGAGAACAAAACATTCCGCACACCAAATCCAGGCGATGCGGACTTCGACCCGTCTAAGCCGAAGTACTTCGTTCTCGATATGTTCCCTTACCCATCTGGTGCAGGCCTCCACGTCGGACACCCAGAAGGTTACACCGCGACTGACATCCTTGGCCGCTACAAGCGCATGAATGGCTTCAACGTCCTCCACCCAATGGGCTGGGACGCATTCGGCCTTCCTGCGGAACAATACGCCATCAAAACTGGCCAACACCCGCGCATCACCACCGAGCAGAACGTCAACAAATTCCGCAAGCAGCTCAAGTCACTCGGCTTCGGCTACGATTGGGACCGTGAAATCAACACAACTGATCCTGACTACGTGAAGTGGACCCAGTGGCTCTTCATCCAGCTCTACAATTCCTACTTCTGCGAAGAAGAGAAAAAGGCAAAGCCAATCTCCGACCTCGAAGCAAAAGGGCTTTTCCGCGAGGAAATCGACGAGCAACGTCTCGCCTTCATCTCTGAAGCTCCAGTAAACTGGTCCCCAGACCTCGGCACGGTGCTCGCGAACGAGGAAGTCGAGGAATGGAAAGCAAAAGGCCACACCGTGGAGCGCCGCCCACTCAAGCAGTGGATGCTCCGCATCACCAAGTACGCCCAACGCCTCATCGACGAACTCGAGCCACTCGATTGGCCAGATTCTATCAAAGCCCTCCAAACCAACTGGATCGGCAAGTCCACTGGTGCTGAAGTCCAGTTCACTATTCATGGGGCAAACGGCGAAGCCGCTGACCCAACTAAAAACTGTCACGAAGTGACTGTCTTCACCACCCGCCCAGACACCCTCTTCGGCGCGACATACATGGTGCTCGCACCTGAGCACGACCTAGTGGCTGAAATCACTTCCGCTGATCAGAAAGACGAAGTCGAAGCCTACATCGCGGCATGTGCTTCCAAGTCCGACCTCGAACGCGGCGACCTCAACAAGGACAAGTCCGGTGTCTTCACTGGTGCTTACGCCACGAACCCAGTCAATGGTGAGAAAATCCCAGTTTGGATCGCTGACTACGTGATGATGGGCTACGGCACTGGTGCTATCATGGCGGTGCCAGCGCACGACGAGCGCGACTTCGAATTCGCCACCAAGTTCGAGCTTCCAATCATCCAAGTCGTTCAGCCAAACGACGAAAAAGTCGACTGGCGCGGCTTCACTGGCAACGGCAAGTCGATCAACTCTGGCTTCCTCGATGGCATGAAGACCAAGGACGCCAAGAAGGCGATCATCAAGTGGCTTCTCGATAACGAAAAAGGCACCTTCAAGACCAACTACAAACTCCGCGACTGGCTCTTCTCACGCCAGCGCTATTGGGGTGAGCCATTCCCAGTTCTTTGGGAAAATGGCCAACACTCAGTCGTGCCTGAAGACGAACTTCCTGTGCTCCAACCAGAGATGGACGACTTCAAACCAACAGGCGACCCACGTGGTCCATTGGTAAAAGCGACTGACTGGATCAAGTACTCCGAAACCGCTGAGCGCGAGACCAACACCATGCCGCAGTGGGCAGGTTCTTGCTGGTACTACCTCCGCTACTGTGACCCTAACAACTCCGAGCGCTTCATCTCCAAGGAAGCGGAAGAATACTGGATGGGTGGCAATGACAACCCAGGCGGCGTCGACCTCTACGTTGGCGGCACCGAGCACGCAGTGCTCCACCTCCTCTACGCACGCTTCTGGCACAAGGTCCTCTTCGACCTCGGTCACCTTTCCACAAACGAGCCATTCCAGAAGCTCGTCAACCAAGGCCTCATACTTGGGGAGACAGAATACTTCTACTATACAGACCCTGAGGGTAATGTGGTGGATGCGCAAAATCGCAAAGCGAATATTGATTACAAAGGTCACAAGGTCGAGGAACAGCACATCAACTCTGATGGTAAAGTTTTCACAGAAAAAGAGACAGGTATTACACTTGAACCTATCAATCGCAAAATGGGTAAATCCTTTGGAAACGCCGTGAGCCCTGACGATGTGATTGAGCAATTCGGTGCGGATTCCCTCCGTCTCTACGAAATGTTCATGGGTCCACTCACGCAAGTGAAACCGTGGCAGATGAAGGGCGTCGAGGGCGTCTCCCGCTTCCTCGGCAAAGTCTGGCGCGCAGTCTTCACGCAAAACCAAGCTGGCGAGTGGGAACTCTCCGAAAAGATCACTGAGGAAGAAGCGACTGACAAAGCACTCCTCAAGGTCGTGCACGAAACCATCAAGAAGGTAGGCGAAGACATCGAATCCATGTCCTTCAACACAGCCATCTCACAGATGATGATCTGCACCAATGCCTTCACCAAGGCTGAGAAGATCCCAGTGAGCCTGCTCGTCGACTTCCTCAAGGTGCTCAATCCATTTGCGCCACACATCACCGAGGAAATCAACCAACAGATTCAAAGTGTGTCCGAGTTCAGTGTTCAGTGTTCAGAAAATGATGCTGCCACAGGCAGCCAAACTCAGTCTGAAAACTGCCAACTGAAAACTGCCAACTTGCTGTCAGAACAGCAATGGCCACAGTACGTCGAAGAATACCTCGTCGAATCTGAAATCCAGATCGTCGTTCAGGTCAACGGCAAGGTCCGCGCTAAGCTCATGGTCGCTAAAGACGCCCCCAAAGAAGAAGTCGAAGCCATCGCCCTAGCCGACGAGAAAGTAAAAGGCTTTACCGACGGCAACACCATCCGCAAGGTCATCGTCGTACCTGGTCGCCTCGTCAATATCGTAGCAAACTAACACGACCTAACATAATTCACTCAAAAGCTGCAGTTTATCTAACTGCAGCTTTTTTCTTACCCCACCACACCATAAAAAAACCGCATGGTAAAAACCATGCGGTCACTTGTAAATCTGGCCGACCAAAAGCCGTCCAGGTAGACCTAGAAAATAAAGGTCAAACCAGCTTCAACACCATAGTAGATGTCCTTGTGCTCAAACTTCCAATGCGCAGGAAGACCTTCTTCATTAATAGTACTTCCATCACTGTAGTCACCTACCCAAAGAAGTTTTCCTGACACACTCAAAATAAGGTTATCTGTCAGGAAATGCTCATAACCAATGTTCCCATCAGCATAGAATGAGTTCCCTTCTAACTTCAATAGATCTAGCCCCTGAAATGCTGCATCATATGAGTTGTATGCAACCCCCATGCTCGCTCCCGCAAAAAATGCCCCATCATCACTAACAGGAACATAATGGGTGTAACCTCCACCAAAGGTAATCAACTGTACATCCTCGCTGATTTCTGGAATCCCATCTGCGTAAAATTCGTCATCAGTTAGACCTAATACTTGAAGATAAATATTACCACATTGACCCACTTCAGACCCCAATTTCACAGCCATATAAGGTTGTTCAAAACCCTTTAAGTAACCACCTGAAAGAGTCACAAAATTTTGATCTAACAAACCAGTCTTTCCGTCAGTCACACACTCAGCATCTTTCGCCCGAACACCAGAAAATGCGACCATTCCCATCGCACTCGTAAGCAATAATTTTTTCATAAATCTAATAAAACGATTACGTGTCAAAACAACACGCGCATTGAATGAACCAAAGCCCCCCATTGACAAGTCGTATTCTCGACATATCAAAAATTGTTAGAATGTTAGAAAAGTAGACTTGACGACCCACCACCCAAACACTTACCACTACCTCTTAGAACGCAACGACTAAAGCCATGCTTCTTCCTCTTGTCCATAGCTGATTCCCGCCACTGCCCTTGATACTTAACATTGGCAGTTTTCTTCCGTGAGCCAACCTCTGGCTCTCGAATCGCTATGATTTTTACAAAGTCGTGACCCTGTATGCACACCACTTTCTCCGTGTCATGGTTTGCGCCCCAGACAAGATGAAACAATCCGATCTCGAGGAATTGATCGACTGCTTACCTAGCGGTCGCAGCCTCTACACCTATGGCAAAGATTGGTATGCCATAGAACTACTCAAATACCAAATCACCCAACCCACAAGAATCCAACAACTCCGCGAATCACGCTTCGGCAAACTCATGCAAAAACCGAAAGTCCGCCAGTGGCTAGGTGCACTCGGAGGCTCAACTATCGCCCCTCAAGACATCAACCTCATCTATCCCGAGGAAGCGGAAACCTTCCGCCTTGCTGTCGACTCATTCGATGGATGGATTCAAACCACCCGTAAAAACAAACAATGCTGGAATCTCGTCCTCCAGCTCAACCTCAATGAATCAGATGCTCGCTTTCTCGACCAATACAACGTCCTGCGAGAGAATGACCCCTTTGAGTGGCTCTGCCACCCTGTCAGTCGATCCCGCCATCGCACACTCGCTTGGGCCCGTATCGACCTAGACTGGGAAAGCGGCGAAGTCCTCATCGAGGAAATCCAAAACGACCGCATCCGTGAAGCAAAAAGCCTCCTCCATAGCGCCAAAAAACACGGAGACGGTCAGACCTTCAAGCGATGGGGAACCGAATATCCAGTGAAATTCTTTGAGGAATACTGGAACAAACACATCCAACCTCTGAGTCGTTTCTGGGATGAAGCCATGCTCAGTGCCACTCTGAAGTTTATTCGTGAAGAACTTGGACTCCGCTCCATCTTCTACCACACACCTCTCTCAGGAAGTGCCTACAAAGGCGAATCTGCACAAGACGCCCCAAAGTCCATCTATACCAAACTTCCCCAAAAGTTCTGCTTCGAGTTGACCGACCAACGCCCCTGCTTCGCCCCCAAAGTGCATCGGAAAATTCCACATGCACACTTCCTCCACCTCCAACTCTAATACCACTTCGTGATTCAAAAGTGCCAAATGAGGCTGCAATTTGTTCAGAAATCAAGACGAGATGAAGAAGTCCCGTACGCACGGGAGAACTGAAGAAAAGCGCTGATTGATAAACAAACAGACCGATCCACACTTCTCTCGCGTAACGCAATGCCTCAAGCCCCCCAAAAAATTATCATTTGCCTCTTTTGAACTGCGATTTGGTATCAATCCTCCATCCCACGTAAAAGGCCGCCAAGGGTTTCCCCCAGACGGCCTCTCCTACACAATGAAAACATGAGATTTGCTGACGCGCAGCAATTCACATGCCTACCTATACGACGGCTCATTGGGTATTTATCAAAATCGATACATTTTTTTCATTTCCTGACAAAAAACATCGATTCCTAAAAAATGCACACGCCTTCACCCACGCCTCCTAAAACCCAAAACCCCCACAGTACCAATGACTAGCAACCCAAAAGAACTCAGCTCTGGTATAGCAACAAATTTTACCTCCCCTAATCCCACACGATCACCTCCACTCGCACTGCCTCCAAAATGATTGTCCTGAATCGTCATCCGCACCGTATTGGCGGAAAATGTCCCTCCCAAATTTAAAGTCTCCGCATTCTGCACTGCAAAATCACTCAAGCTGTTACTCACAGTCGTCGATGACGTATACGAGCCGCCGCCATCCGTCGAAAACTCAAAGAAAAACTCTCGGGCCTCATTCCCATTCGCAGCATTGAAATGATAACCCCAAAATACAAAATCCGTCAGAGCATAGCTTCCACCTAAATCGAATTCGAACACAGGCGTCACCCCAGGGCTGCTTACCAAAAAATAGTCATCAGCTCCATTAGGATTCGTTGTCGTCCAAGCATTCGTATTCGCAGCCGAGGCATGTGTGATGCTAGTATAATTAGAAAAATCAGCAGCCCCACTTAAACCAGAATCATTAATCAAATTGGCAGCGGGAAAAAACTCCGACACTCCGCTCGAGTTCGTCAAGCCAGTCGGGGTGACCAAAATCGCTGCTCCTGCGCATGCACTTCCTAATAACAATCCTGTCAGTGATCTTAATAGCATCATTTCATTTATGGGGTTTTAGCCTACCACTCTAGTAAGCTATCTCATTGAAAGTCAATATTCATCCCATAAGCTAGACCATTTGACCCTATTGCCAGCTTTCCACACTTGAAATGCTGCCGCACTTAAACATTCTCAAACCCACTGCTACCATCCTATAAAAGAATCCCACTGCCATGCTCATTCTCAAACTCTCCTGCCCAGACCAACACGGTATCGTCGCAAAAATCGCTAGCTATATCGCCTCCCATAATGGCAACCTCCTCGAGTTCAACCAATTTACCAATACTCTCGATAGTAAATTCTTCGCCCGCGTAGAAATCGATACCTCATCCCTCGATGTCGAACTCGCCTCCTTCATCGCAGGCTTCGCCGTCCTCGGTGAATCACTTAAAGCCCAATGGCACTTCCGGGAAGCTCCCTTCAAGCTCCGCACTGCCATCCTTGTCACCAAAACCACACACTGCCTCAATGAAATCCTCTGGAGAGTCAGTGAAAATGACCTCCCACTCGAGATTACCTCCATCATTGGCAACCGCGCCCATTGCAAAACCATCGCTGACAAAGAGGGCATTCCCTTCCACCACGTCGAAATGGATGGAGAACTAAAAAATACCGGCTTCGAACACATTGCCAAAATCCTCAGAGACGAACACGTCCAACTCGGCATCCTCGCTCGCTTCATGCAAATCCTCCCCAATTGGTTCTGCGAGGAATTTTCAGGTAAACTCATCAACATCCACCATTCCTTCCTCCCTGCCTTCATCGGTGCCAATCCCTACCGCCAAGCCTATAACCGTGGCGTCAAACTTATCGGTGCCACCTGCCACTATGTCACCTCTGATCTCGACGCAGGCCCCATCATCGAACAAGAAGTCAAACGCGTCCTCCACTCACATTCCCCCCAAGACCTCATGCGCCTTGGTCGTGATTGCGAACGAATCGCCCTCGCCCGAGGCATCCGCTACCACGCCTACGACCGCACCATTATCGACGGCAACCGCGCCATCGTCTTCGAGGATTAATCCCATAACAAAAAACTCCCCCCTCCCATCCCCTAGATAACAAACAGCTCATTCAGTCTTGGGTGGAGACCTTCAACCGCGGTGATGCCATAGCCCTCTCTAACTTTTATTCAGAGGATGCAATCAATCACCAAGTTGCCAACTCCCCATTTGTCGGCAAAATTGCCATCCGCGAAATGTTTGCCGCAGAATTCTCCCAAACGAAGATGACCTGCCTTATCGAAAATATCTTCCTAGATGGTGATTGGGCCATTCTTGAATGGAAAGACCCTCTGGGCTTGAGAGGCTGTGCATTCTTCCACATCCACCACAGCAAAATCGTCCTCCAAAGAGGCTATTGGGATAAACTTTCATTTCTTCGAATGCATAACCTCCCCATTCCAGATTAGAAATCTAGTCAGCCTATCAGACCTCCAACTCAGCTCGCACAAAACGTGTTTGCTCCCACTACCCGCTGCCTATAAACTACGAGCTACCTCTCTCCCCCAATCAGGCAACACATTCCAAGAGCCCCCTTAAACAAGCTACTCTCATCTCATGAAAAAACACCTCCCTATTCTAACAGCGTGCCTCACCACTACGGTCGTGATCGCTCAAATCACAACGAATGAACTCCTCACAAAGAAGAGAGACGTCGTAACTGCCGCCCAAGTTTCATGGGGCGCCCTCAATCCAGCACGCGGAGATAAAGGTCCCAGAGCTGGAGCTCTCTGGAACGACCGGACAACAAAAAAACCTTCCGGCTTTCTCGTGCGCTTCTCCGATGGATTCTCCTCTCCTCCACACATCCATAATGTCACCTACCGTGGTGTGGTTATCAGCGGTCAGATTCACAACGATGACCCCGAGGCCACGGAAATGTGGATGCCCCCCGGCTCATTCTGGACACAACCAGCCGGAGAAGTGCACGTCACCTCAGGAAAAAGGAAAAGACGCTATGGCATACATAGAAATCGATAGCGGCCCCTATCTTGTCATGCCTAAAGAAAAGGCCTTCGATAAAGGCGAACGCCCAGTCAATATCGTGCCATCTAACCTTGTCTGGCTCAAACACGCCCAAACAAGCTGGATCACTCCACATACCTCCGAAAGCCCTTCTCCAGAAATTGCATTTCTGTGGGGCAACCCTAGCGCCCAACAGAAAAGCGGCTCCTTCCTCCGCCTCCCAAATACCTTCAAGGGTGAGATCAAATCCCAAAATGGTCTACTTCGTATCGTAGTGGTCAAAGGACAGCTGAATGACACCCAAGATCCGATCCTTACCCTCAGCCCTGGTGAGTTTTTTACAATCAAAGACAACCAAAGTATGCCGATCCAAACAGAGGCTGACAACGACTGCACCCTCTATATCCATGCGGACGGCGCCTACACAGTAACCACTGCCGAGTAGCCCCGCCGACTCCCCGATTATTTCCATTCCCAGAACTTGAAAGATCCCCCCACGCTTGGCAGTATCTTGTCCATGCGCCTACTCACTTCTATCCTACTCTTGGTTCTTCCACTCACCGCCGCCGAAGTGGATGTCTACCTCCTTGGTGGCCAGTCTAACATGCAAGGGATTGGCAAAATCGCCCAACTCCCCAACGCCCAAGATATCGACCTTTCCCGCACGCACTTCTTCACTGGCAAAGGTTTTGAAACCATCCAGTTAGGGAAAACTAAAACCTCTGCAAGACCAGCTGACTTCGGCCCCGAGATCGGTTTCGGCCAAGTCATGAACCAGAAGGGAAAAGAAATCTACATCATCAAGTACTTCGCCAGCGGCATGCCCCTTCACCCCGGCTGGAATCGAAACAAATGGGTCGGGCTCCCAGCGGCCCCGAAACGTACCAACTTCTACCCAGGTACCAATGCGCAAGACCCCAATAAAGGTCGCCTCTACCTCGCCATGCAAAAACGCTTCGCCTCAGGTGTCCAATCACTCAAAGCCGCTGGACACACACCCAAAATCCGCGGCTTCCTCTGGATGCAAGGAGAACAAGATTCAAAAAATCAAACCTCCGCCACCACCTACGCTAAGCATCTCAAACTCCTGAAAAATCGCCTTTCTGAAGATATGAATGTCGACCCACTCCCCCTGGTCTTCGGTCAAGTCCTCCCCTACACGCCTGCTCTCGATCGCTTCACTCACCGCACCGAAATCCGCCAGCAAATGGCAGCCGCCGATTCCAAATCAGGCAAGTCCGAAAGCATCCCCACTACCACCATGGTTTCCACCGACCCCTTCCCACTCCTCAAGGACAAAGTCCACTACAATGCTGAAGGTCAACTCCTCCTTGGCCAAGCTTTTGCTGACGCTATGCTCGAACTTCAAAAATAGTTCTCATCTATGTTCTTTCGCTTACTCACCCTCACCACCCTACTTAGCTCCCTTACCCTAGCCACGCCCGCAGTAATCGACCTCTGGCCACACTCAGTCCCCGGCCAAAATACACCTAAACAAGCACCAGAAGTCTCCCCTAACAAAGCAGGCAATGTCACCCGGCTCTCCAAAGTCACCACCCCCACACTCACCGTCTATCACCCCACCCCAGAAACAAATAACCACACCGCCATTATCGTCTGCCCAGGCGGAGGCTACAATATCCTCGCCATCGACAAGGAAGGCTATGAAATCGGCCAATGGCTCAGTAAACACGGCTATACCGCCTGTGTCCTCCAATACCGAGTCCCGCGTAACCAAGATGGCGCCCTTCAAGATGCCCAACGCGCAATACGTCTCGCCCGCTCAAAATCTCAACAATGGAGCACCAACAAAGTGGGAGTTCTCGGCTTTTCCGCTGGCGGCTCACTCAGCGCCCGTGTGAGCGCACTCCACCCCACACCCCTCTATCCCCCAATAGATGTAATAGACAATCACACTCCCAGACCTGACTTCGCTATTCTCATCTACCCAGCTTTTCTCGACCAAGGGCCCCAGCAATCACTCAGCCCTGATATTCAAATCGATCCAAACTTCCCCCCATCATTCCTCTTTGTCACCGGCGATGATCGATTCGCTAACAGTAGCCTCGTCATGGCAAAATCCCTTCAAAGCAAGAAACGCCCTTACCAGCTCCATATCTACCCAAAGGGTGGACACGGCTACGGTATACGCCCAGGCAACCCAGCCGCTGAAACCTGGCCTAACCTCTGCATCAAATGGCTGAATAAAAATGTCCTAACACAACCTCTGAGTAAAAAATAACCTAGTTGGTGTCAGCCTCCCCCCTTGGCCATTATTCCCCCAGCTTCTTCATCAGCGCAGCTTCCATCGCCTTCTCTACCAGCACTGCTGCCATATGCTCAGTAGCTTTGTCTAACTTCTGAACCGCGGCCTTCAATGGATTCGCCTCACCCGCCTCCAATGCTGCACGCACCTCGGATTCTGCTTCCCGAATCTGAGCCACATCCTCCGCTGCCATCACATCTCCTACTTGCGACATCCCCGCTTCCACCGCCGGCAATAGCTCTTCAGCCTTCAGCTTCGCCTCAGTGAATATACGCTCAGACATGTCATCAAAAGCGTAGTCCACACTCTCACTCACCATCTTCTCTACCGCTTCATCATCCACATCCACAGCAGCACTATCAATCTCTAACACCGTATCCTGCTGCGTCAGTGTATCCCGCGCTAGAACCTCCAAAATCCCATTCTCATCAATCGAAAACTGCACTCCAACACGTGCTTGCCCCTTCGGCGCTGGATCGAATGACACATCCACATTGCCAAGCTCCCAGTTGTCGCGGGCCATTTCCCTCTCCCCTTGCAGGACGCGCACACGCATCGATTGCTGGTTCGCTACTGCATTGGTAAACATCTCACCAGCCTTACAGGGAATCGTCGTGTTCCTGGGAATCAACACATTCATTAATCCCCCAAAGGTCTCAATCCCTAAACTCAATGGGGTGACATCTAACAAAACCATCTCCCTTAATGCTCCCGACAGCACTCCCGCTTGAATCACCGCCCCCAATGCCACCGCCTCATCTGGATGCTGACTCACATCAGCCGATTGACCAAACACACGCTCAACCAAAGCACGCACCGCAGGAATACGCGTTGATCCACCTACCAACACCACTGCATCAAGCTCCTCAGATGGATCTTTGATGCCTGCATCTGTCAGCACCCTGCGACAATGCCCCTCGGTCCGCCCAATCACCGCTGAAACCACACGCTCAAATTGCTCTCGCGTCACCTCCTGCTCAAGGTGCATCCCCTCTCTAAAAAATGGAATCCGTAACACCGCCTCCTGCTCGCTAGACAACAGTTCCTTCACCTCTCGCGCCGCATCCACGAGACGCTGCCTCTCCCCCTCAGCCAGTGGCTCACCATCTCCCACACTCTGCCAGCACCAATACGCTAAAGCCTCATCAATGTCATCCCCCCCAAGCTGCGTATCACCATCTGTCGCCAATACCTGAAATACTCCCTCCCGCATCTCCAAAACCGAGATGTCAAAGGTCCCACCTCCCAAATCATACACCGCCACACGCGCCTCTTCCCCCAACTTGTCCAAACCATACGCTAAAGCCGCCGCCGTCGGCTCACTCACAATCCGCACCACCTCTAACCCAGCCATCTCACCCGCCAGCTTCGTCGCATTCCGCTGCGCATCATTGAAATACGCCGGCACCGTGATCACCGCCTTCTCCACTTCCCTCTCCAACTGCAATTCTGCAACTTGCTTAAGCTTTCTTAAAATATCAGCACTCACCACTTCCGGCTTTCTCCCAGCCGCCAATACCCCACCATCTGCCGCCTCACTTAACTCCACACAATAATCCTCGCCTGCAACTTCCCGAAAACGACGCCCCATATAGCGCTTCACAGAGGTGATCACCTCTCCACCCGCCCCTCTCCGTCTCAAAGCCTCTGCTCCCACCACTACCTCGCCACCATCCAAATAACTCACCGCACTCGGCGTGATCCTCTCCCCCACCTCATTGGCCAATAAAATCGGAAACCCACTCTCTACCACTCCCACTGCCGAATTTGTCGTCCCCAAATCTATCCCAATGATGTCCATGCCCTTAGCTAAACCCTCTCCCTCACCATGCAAGAATTATGTCACTCCCCCCATAATTGAAAATGAGTCTCAAACTCTCCAACCCCTTGTAAATAAAGAACTTTACCCACCTAACACTTCTCTGCAACACTAAGGTAGTTATGAGTGATACCGCTACTAAAACAAAAACCTGCGCTGCCTGCGCATACTGGGATTCCAGCAATGGCTCTGAAGGGAACTGCCGCCGCTCCTCACCTCAAACCGTCGTGTTCGAAGTGAGCTCAGAAAAAAAACTCACCACTGTCTTCCCTGTCACCGCTTCCTCCGATTGGTGCGGAGAATATAAGGAAAAGTAAAGCATTCCCATCAGTATCAAAGCCTTGTGCCTTCAATGGCATCAGGCTTTTTTTTGCTTTCACCTTGCTATTGAGATCCATTCTCATCTACTTCCAATGGCGTGAAGCACTCCAATGACGCCATCCACTACCTCGATTCTCTCATCCAAGCCTGTCCAGACCAGATGGACACACTCTTGGACATGCGTCTCTCTCTCATGCACAACGATGAACCAGGAGCTTGCGTTGCCGGTTACTTCAAACTCAAACGCCAACTCTCAGCCTGGTACGACTCCAAGCTCAATACCCTCCGTGATCACCTCGAAAGCCGTATCCAAATAGAAATCGTCATCCAAGAAACCCAAGAACGACGCAATGCCTGCCTCGCTCTCGGCAACAACCACGACCTCGAAGACTATTGCGAAGACCAAATGCGCCAAATCGCGCTCGAACACAAAGAGGCTCAGCACATCCGCCTGCGCTTCAGCTGGGCGTAACTCCCATCTTTAAATCCTTTTCACCAGCCAATCCCGCAGCCGAATCTGCGGGATTTTTTTGTGCACCGACCATGCCTCAAAAAAAATCTGAAACTTTTGCAACTTCTCTTTCCCCCCACGGTTTCAGTCCTCGTAACCAACAAAAACTTATGAAGACTAAAACATTACTTCTCGCTATCGCCGCCCTCTCCATCCCAGCTCTCGCTCAGGCTGAAGAAGGTAAATGTGAAAAAGGTAAGAAAGGCTGCGATAAGCGCCGCGCTCACATCATTGAAAAATTTGACACCGACGGTGACGGCAAACTCTCGGAAGAGGAACGCAAAGCTGCTCGTGAAGCCATGGAAGCACGCAAAGCGGAATTCATTGCTAAGCACGACACCGATGGTGACGGCAAACTTTCCGATGAAGAGAAAAAAGCTGCTAAAGACGCATTCATCGCCCAATACGATACCGACGGCGACGGTGAACTCTCAGCTGAAGAACGCGAAGCCGCTCGTGAAGCTGGTGCTAAATTCCCATTCCACCACAAGAAGCGCTGCCAAAAAGGGAAGCGTGGCCCTCGCGGCGGTGGTGCTGAATAATCCCATTTCATACACGTAACTAGGTAGAGTCCCACAGTTCTCCGGAACTGTGGGATTTTTTTGTCTCATCACCCTACGCCTCCCATCTGAAAGTTCCCCCCTCATAATACCATTGATCGAAACGGAATGGACGAATGGTCGGGATGAGCTTGCAGAATATCAAGGCGGAGTGAAGGCGTGAGGTGGGCATCACAACTGAATGACAACAATGACATTATGCAAGATAATCCGATACACTCTAAAATCGCGCAGCGCAAAATTACAAGACCTTACCACACCCCATTCGTCTATTCCGAGTCGAGAGATGGTATAACTACGTTAGGAAATCGCTGTTAAGAATCCAACCACCCACGCTGTTCTTAAGCGCAACAAACAATACAGATGATGACACCTACCCTTCAGTTTTTAGCTACGGCCACCTGCGCCCTTTGCCTTCCCCTCACCACCACAGCGGCCCCTTCTCTCATTCCTTTACCCAATAAGCTTAACTTCCAAGAGGGGAAACTCAGCTTCCAGGGAGAGCTCAAAATCACTGCACCTCAGAGCCTAAATTCAGAAGTCGACCTGCTTCAAAAAGCAGTAAAACAACGCTGGAATGCCACACCAAACACACAAAACACGACTCTCAACATCACCCTAGACCCCACCCTCAAAAACACACTTGGAGATGAGGCCTATCAGTTAGAAGTCAACCAAGATGGCATTCTCTTGCGCGCCGCAACCAACACCGGAATCTTCTACGCAACACAAACCCTCCTCCAGCTAGCCGAGGACAACAATGGTACCACCAGCCTCCCCTACACCAAGATAGAGGACAGCCCCCGCTTCGCCTGGCGCGGTCTCATGCTCGATGAAGCCAGACACTTCATGGGTAAAAAATACATCATGCACCTGCTAGACACCATGGCCGCTCATAAGCTCAATGTCTTCCATTGGCATCTTACTGACGACCAAGGCTGGCGCATCGAAATTAAAGCCTATCCAAAGCTCACAGAAATTGGCTCACACCGCGGCGCTGGCACCCAGATCCCCACACCCGATTGGGATAAAAAAAATAAAAATGACCCCGATGGCCCGAAGTACTCCGGCCACTACACCCAAAAAGATATTGCCGAAATCGTCGCCTACGCCAAAGCTCGCCATATCGAAATTCTGCCCGAAATCGATGTCCCTGGCCACGCTCTCGCCATCACCACTTCTTACCCAGAAACCCTCCCCACCACCGACCAAGACACGGAAAAAGGCCTCCACGGATACAAACAAAATGTCCTCTCCGTCGTCCGTGAAGAAAACTATACAATGCTCGATACCATCTTCGGCGAAATCGCAGCCTTGTTCCCTTCAAAATATATCCACATCGGCGGCGATGAAGTGAACGTCAATTCCTGGAAGGCATCCCCAGAACACCGTCAGTATATGAAAAAACACGGGATGAAACACCCCAGCCAACTCCAAAACATGTTCATGCTCCGTCTCGAAAAAATTCTCAAAAAACATGATCGAACCATGATGGGATGGAACGAAATCATGCACGGCGGCCACCTCTCTAAAGACACCGGGGTCATGGCATGGATTAGCGTCGGCGCAGGACTCCACGCCGCCAGAAAAGGCCACCCCACAATCATGGCTGTCGGCCCCCATTGCTATTTCGACATGAAATACCCAGGCCACTCCGAAACTGGCCATTGGTGGGCTGGTATCGTCTCCACCCAGAATGCCTACCAATGGAACCCCGTCTTCGATGGCCAACTCAACGCCGATGAACAAAAGCGCATCAAAGGCATTCAATGCGCCCTCTGGACCGAATTTGTCCCAGACCCCGCAAACGCCGACTACAAACTCTGGCCACGCGCATGTGCCACTTCCGAAGTCGCTTGGACCAAACAGTCAAAGCGCGATTGGGATCAGTTCAATGCACGCTTAGGTAAGCACCTCGACTACCTCGACACAGTACAAGTCCAGTACCGCGTCAAACCTCCCTCAGCCACCCAAGCCAAGGGTGAAGTCACTATCAACCCACCCTACCCAAACGCCAAAGTCCTATACACCCTCGACGGCTCTGCCCCATCCGCTCAAAGCTCTGTCTACAACGGACAAGCTATACCCGTAGACAAGTTGAATGCCCTGCGCTACCGCCACATCCGTCCAGATGGACGTCTTAGCAAAGTCGAACGCGGTGCTAACAAAGCCCCTGTTTTCAACTGGGAGTTTAAACAAAGCGGCACCTTCGAAATCGAGCTCAGCGATGTCATTGACCAAGCTGGACCCTGGATCGCTGAATTCTCCCACACTCGCGGCAAACATGGGCTCAACTTCTCTGAAATCACCTTGCTCAAAGATGGTAAAGCTGTCGCCACCGCAACACCATTCACCCTCGATAATAAACAACGTAGACAACTTGTCCGCCTAAACCTCCCCACCTTCACCAAAGGCGCACACTACCAACTCGTCCTCAAAAATAAAGCCACTGGTGAACAATCTAAAGGCCACATCACCTTCGATCGCTCACCATACATCGAACCCATCAATAGCTCGGTTTCTACCGAAGTCCCCAACTACGGTAACCATTCCTCTAATAAACTTACCGACTGGGATCGTAATACCTATTTCTGGTCGTCACGTGGTGCAAAAAAAGGAGACTCAGTCACGATAACATTCGAAAATGCTCAGAAATTACGCGAAATCGTTGTCCCAACAGGCAAATCTAACAGTAATGATGACATCATTGCCAACGGCATTGTCGAATACTCAAGCGATGGTAAGAACTTCTCCTCAAAGACTGTGTTTGCACTCGGCACCGCCACCCTAACATTTGATAAACTAACACCTGTCAAATCCATCCGCATCACCGTCAATGCCGACCAAGAAAGCTGGTTCATCATCCGCGACCCTCAGCTCAAGTAATACCATTGAATGCACCGGAACGGACGAATGGTCGAAATGAGCATACAGAGTATCAAGACGTAACCACCCTCCATTCCTCTATTTTGAGTCGAGAGATGGAATAACACCACAACTCCCCCCACCAAATACCAGTTCGTAATTCTATAACAAGCCCCCACACCACCTCAAAGCTGGCAAAATCCTTGCCAGCTTTTTATGTTTTAGCTGGCGGCCTCAGATCGACCGATAAAACCTATTCCTTCCTGCTACTTAGGCTCCCGATGCACTACCTTGCTCTCATTGAAAATCACTTGAGCGCCAGTCACTCCAAGCCCAATCCTTCCCTCATCCACCCTCCTCCACCTCCGAGGTAATACACGCAGCGGTTCCTCTAACTGCCATTCTGCCCAAGTCGCATCGTCCAACTTTCCAATCACCTTCCCCCCCCGAACATCAATTGTTAAAGAGTAAGCCACTCCCAACTGTAAATCATGCAGACGCTTTTCACTTACGCCCTTACTGCCCTCACCTAACTCTGGAATTTCAATCGAATCCGAACCTAACACAACACTCAAGCTCCCCAACTCAGTAGGCAACACCACAACAATCGTTCCTTCACCAGACACCCTCGTAAAGTTCAAGCGTACCGCATAACGCCCACTCACCGGCTCAGCAAATTCTATCAAAGCTGCCGTCGAGCTGTTCGTGATTAATTTGTTTTCATGCTTCCACCATTGCCCGCTCAACGAGGCCTCTTGCACATCCAGCCCATCCACTAAATCAATCCATTGTCCATATACTTTTACCCCTTCTTTGGCCTGCGCCACAGCTCCACCAGTAACAACGCCACCACCACTCGAACCAATCACCTCACCACCCGACTTCTTCTCCCGAATCTCTCTAGCTATAAACATCGCCAATACCCCTATACAGGCCAAGCCCGCTAAAGCGGCATAAATCCCCGAACTCGCCTTCTGAACCTTCCTCCCCCGCAACTGCTTATACACCCTCTTTAACTGCATCGCCACACTCGCTGCCGAATCTGGCCGCTTGTTTGGATCGCGCTGTAAACACCGCATCACCAGACGATCCAGATCCTTAGGAGCTCCATACTTAGCCAAAGGCTCAAAAGCGCCTCTCGGCGTTACCCCAGCTATCATCTCGTACAGCATCACCCCAATGCTATAAATGTCCGAACGCTCATCCACAGTCCCCCCATTCGATTGCTCAGGAGACATGTAATCCACTGTTCCAATCGCCGTTCCTGTCATCGTCAATGCCGTGCGGTCCTCAGCACTCGTCTCCTTTGAAACGCCAAAGTCGGTCACCTTCACAGACCCATCATCACCTAACAATACGTTCGCAGGCTTGATGTCCCGGTGAATTACCCCAAGGGAGTGAACCGCAGATATCCCATTGCATACCTTCACCGCCACTCGAATCGCCTCTTTTAACTTCAACCGCTTGCTCTCATAAATCCGCTTCTGTAAGTCGTCACCCTTGACATACTCTAACACTAGGTAAGGGGTCCCGTCAGAAAGCATGTCCGCATCATAAATCCCTAAAACATTCGGGTGCTCCAGTTGCGCCATCAACCGCCCCTCACGCTTCAATCGCTCAATGAAAAGTTCGTGGTCGCCACCACCACGCGCAGTAAATACTTTTAGTGCCACCGTCCGCCCCAGACCATCGTGACGGGCCTTGTACACCGTCCCCATTCCACCCCGACCTAATATGTTTAAGATCTCAAAGCCAGGCAGATCCGGGTCCGCATCATTAGGCGTCCCCTCTAATTTATCGGTCAATGCCCACGAAAGCATCTTCTGCGCGTCCGCTTTCTCCAGCCCCTTTTTCTCTTGCTCACTCACAAGCCCACTAGTCACTTAAAATACCTATCAAATAGCGCAATTCTTGATCAGGGTCCTCACCCTCACCTATCGTCTCCACAATCTCAGCTCGTAACATCTCCCCAAAGCGCTTTCTCAAGCGGTGCACTCCCACTTTCACTGCCGAGAGTGATATCTCCAGCCTATCTGCAATACTCTGGTAGCTTTCTTCTAACTCGCCAGTCAAACTATCCGCCAGCGCCTCATACAATTCAGTCTTCCCCTCACTCTCGTACTTTTTCTCTAACTGCTCTCTGGCACTCTCCACAACAATGATTGCCCAACGCTTATCAAAACTCGCTGTCGGATCCACTGCATCACTATCCGCCCAACGTTCTTCCTCAGCTGCTATATCCGTCGTGTCAACCTTGCCATCTCCACGCTTCTGTGCCGTCGACTTTACGTGCTCATCACGTAAATACCGCTTGAATGCAGTCAGCAAAAAAGTGCGCATTTTTCCCTTCTCCTTATCAGCAGCAGAAAATAATGCCTTCTCAATCCCCTTTGCCATAAACCCCTGCACCACATCCTCCGCATCTTCCATGCTGCGACCATAACCTCGAGCAAATGCATACAGAGGCCTCCAGTACATGCTGCATAACACATTCAACGCCTCTTGAGCGTCTGCTGCGTTAGACTCCTTGATCTGCTGAACTAATGTCCAGCGAGTCGCTTGAAATGAACTATTCCCCTGCATCAACCTATGCAATCAAGATCAGCCGACGAGATCCACTAAAATCCTCATGCCATCAGCAGAAACTACTCTCACTTTAGCATCCACCTCCACAAAGCCAGCCTGGCTCACAACCTCGTGAATCTCCCCATCAATGCGTACGCGCCCAGACGGACGTAACTCAGTCACTGTCATTCCTTCTTTGCCCACTAACTCATCGTTATGGTTCTCTTCACCAGTGCCTGATGCCAGCTCCGCCTCCACTGCTAGACTCCCATACATCGGCATCACAGGCATGAAACGCATCGCCACAAAACTCCCCAATACCGCAATAAATAATCCCATAGTCATATAAATCAACGGCCAGCCCAACAACGCTGTAAAACCAATCAATCCATCCTTGGTGTCCTTAAAACTATCTAGCATATCCACATCGACCATCGCCAAGATCAGAGCCGCCCCCATCATAACTACCCCCACAGCTCCCGCCACGAAAGTCCCAGGGATCACCCAAAACTCCAAAATAACCAAAATCAAGCCAGCGATAAATAACACAAATAACCAACTTCCACTCACATTCCCATCAATGTTGTTACCCACAAAAAACAATGCAAAGGCCACCAAAGCCACAACCCCAAAAATACCAATCCCCGGTGTCTTGAACTCCATAAATAATGCTAAGACTCCTATGCTGATCAATAAAGGTGAGACCAAGCCAACCCAGTGCGCAAATGCCTCCAAACCCTTCGGCTCTGCCACCACCACCTCTGTACCCTCCAAGCCCTCAGCCTTCAGTACCTCCTCTAAATCCTTACAGATTCCATCCGCTAACAAAGGCTTCCCATCTACTAACAATACTGCTTCGTCAGCTATCAAATTTAACAACTCACCCTTCGCAACTTTAACTTTGCCGTCAGCGAATTCATATTCTTGATCACGAAACATCATTGCTTTCATCACGTCAGCATTCCGCCCCTTCTCTTTCGCCACAATCTTGATGTAAGAAGAAAAAAGTGACTCGATTTTTGAACGCATTACCGGGTCAATCTCCCCACCACCTCCTGCCACAATCCCCGTCGAACCAATCGTCCCCCTAGGGTGCATGTAAATCTTGTCACAACCAAATGCGATCATCGAACCAGCACTCGTCGCTTCCGGATTCACAAAAGCTATCGATGGAATCGTCAAATCGGGCATCACGCGCGTAATCAAATCAGCCGTCTCAATCGCGTAACCACCCGGCGTATCAATATCAAACACCACCGCCTTCGCTTTCTGGTCCTGGGCCCGTCGCATCACCTTGCGCCAGTACTTAAATGAATGCTTATTCATCAATGACTTTTCCCCTACCTTAATCACCACCACCTTGTCTGTGTAACTATCAGCCCCTGCCACAGGCGCTGTCGTCTCAGGCTCCTGCTCCTGCGCCACAAGAGAAAAACTGAAAAGATAAGCTAAAATCAACTGAAACAAGCACTTCATACACCTCTTCTAGCACAGCCCTACCTGCTACCCAACAATTTATCCGCATCAACTCTTGAAACTTGTTAAGATGCCCTGCGTACTCATCCATCACTGCCCACATGCCTCTGCCCTTCTCCAACCCACACACCCAAGCCGACCTCCTCCAGCTCAAGCGACTCCTCGCTCCACTTTTTGCAGAACGCTACCCCGCACCCACTCCCTGCATCCGCCTCCTCAATATGGCATGCGGAAGAGCCGATGAAACAGGGATTCTCGCCGATACCCTCGCTCCACTCTGCCACCAATTAGAAATCACGGGCCTCGATATCCGTAGCCGAGAAATTGGTGAAGCTAACCAAAGATGGGGAAATCTCCCTCACGCCACAGCCCACTTCCTTACTCAAAATGCTAGCCAACTCAATCACGTCCATACCCTAGACGGCCCATACGACCTCATCTTTATGCGCCACCAAAACTACTGGAATGGCGCCGAAGTCTGGCACCGCATCTATGACAACGCCCTCCATAGACTCAGCCCCAATGGTACCCTCGTCATTACCTCCTACTTCGACCAAGAACACCTACAAGCAGTCCACGCCATCTCAGCATTAGGCGGACAACTTATCAGCACACTCAGAAACCCACATTCGCGTATCATCCCAGACGCCCCCGACAAATCCGTCGACCGCCACATCGCTCTCTTTTCTATCAAGGACAGCATACCCATGCCTCATCTGGGAAAACTCCCCACCTCATAGTCCCCATTTAGCTCACCATATACCCGATACTGGCGATCACTAGTAACTGAACCACCGCACCTGCAAAGAGTACAGTCAGTGCCTTGTAGGATAAATGCTCTTCCTTGCGCGTCAGGTGGTTCGATACCAAACGCCCAAGGCCCAGTAGAATCACACCTCCAATCAAACCTATGAGCCAATACATCATCATCAAGTTCGCAAAATGCGCTCTATCTAGCGTCAATACCACACCAGTCATCACTGGAAATACAATCAGGTGGTAGCCGTAACTTAACGCGTAACAACACTTCGCTACCTTTTTACCAATCTTCTCGTGCAGCGGATTCTCATAGCGACAAGCACCAGAGACGCCACTCCCGCGAAGACTCGGCTCATACAAACCCATTCCATTTCCTGGATCAGTTGGTGGTTTTCTAACATTGGGGAATTTCATGCAGATACTCTGCCATCTGTTCACTACTCACAGCCATTACAATGGCCCCGCTATTTTCCCATGCCTAATCATCCAAAAGCCAAACGTAATCCCGCAATCAAAGAAAACACCACCACCATCGCTTCAAATGCACGCTGAGGTACCTTCACTAACAATTTCTTCCCTAAAAGCACCCCAATCGCAATCGCCGGTAACATCCACGCATTCCATCGCAAACTCTCCCAGCTGATCAAATCCAAGCCCGCATTCAATGGCATCTTCAGTAAATTGACCAATAAGAAAAAACGCGCCCCCACTCCGATCAACTCCATCTTAGGCATCTTCTTTGAAAGCAAATACAATTGCATTATCGGCCCAGCCGCGTTCGCCATCATCGTTGCCACCCCACCACAGACACCCGCCCCAATCCCAAATCCATGTGAATGCGCCATCCGATCAAACGCCTTTGGCGCCCACTTCTTGAATGATTGAATCGCTACCATCCCCAATATAATCCACCCAATCATTACCCGAACAACCTCGTTCGATAACGCACTCAGTCCCCATAAAGCCACTCCCATTCCAATCAAGGCCGGCCACAAAAATTTCCAAACAGGCCCCCAACTACCATACTTCCGAAACAAGGGGTACACCATCAAGTCGGCCGCCAACATCATGGGTAATGCCAAACCCAATGATGCCTTCGCCCCAAAATGCTCCGCTAATAAAAAAACTGAAATCAGCGATACGCCAGAAAATCCAGCCTTCGATACCCCTAGGCAGAAAGCTGAAATAGCTAGAACTAAGACCTGCTCAGCACTCATCGATCATCATGCATCAGACGGTCACCCTCTTCTTCGATGTCTTCCTCAAAATGGTGCAAATCACCCTGTAACACCTTTTCTCCCTCACTAGCTCCCACCACGACTGCCGCACAGCTGTCACCAAACACGTTCACTGCAGTGCGCGACATGTCGAGCAATCGATCCACACTCAATAATGCCACAACCGCTGTCTCAGCTCCGTCGATGTTAGAGTTTTTCAAGATTAACAAAATCGCCACCAAGCTTGCAGATGGCACCCCTGCTACACCAATACTAGTGAGCAATGCGGCAGCCACCACCACAAATTGTTGGCCAAAACTCATATCCACTCCCATCACCTGCGCCACAAAGATAACTGCAACACACTCGTAGAGAGCCGTGCCATCCATGTTCACCGTCGCCCCTAAGGGTAAGGTAAAACTCGAAGTGCGCTTACTCACTCCTGCATTCTCCTGCACACACCGCATCGTCACTGGCAATGTCGCTGAGGAAGAGGCCGTCGAAAACGCCGTCAACAATGCCGTCTGCATTGCCTTGAAATGCGATAAAGGGTTCAACCCACCCACAAACTTCAAAATCAATGGCAGCGTAATGAACATGTGAACCGCCAAAGCTGTTAGCACCGTCCCAAAATAACTGCCCATCTCAATGAAAATTTGCCAACCAGACTTGTAAACTACCGGGAACATCAATGCAAATACACCCACTGGAGCTAACATCATGATCCAACGCGTGATCAAAATCATCACATCATTAATCCCCTGCACCGTCCCCTGCAGCGTCGTCATCTCCTTGGTCGGCAACCTCGTCATCGCCACTCCAAATAAAATACTAAATACAATCAGCCCTAACATCTGGCCATTGTCGCTAGCCGCACTGATGATATTGGGTGGAAAGAGCTTCTTGAAAAAATCAAGATAGTCAGTTGCTTGCTTCTCATTTGCAGCCTCTACCTTTGCCAAATCCTTCTCAGAAGCTTCATCCACACTCCGGTCAAATGCCGCGCGAATCTCCTCGTTCGGCTGCCCGTTGACCAAACCTGGCTCAAATAAATTCACCACACTCAAACCCACCAAAATGGCAGCCAAAGACGTCAAGGTGTAGAACCCCACAGTCTTCAAGCCCATCCGCCCAAACCCCTTCACTCCTCCCAACGCTCCAATCCCCGCAATGATCGAACTCACAATCAATGGCACGATGATCATCTTCAACGCACTCATGAACATGTCGCCAATAAATGTGCTCGTCGCTATCGTCTTGCTCGCAAATTCCGTGAAACTAGATTCCCCACCATACGCTATCGAGAAATTCCTAAATATCACCCCCAGCAAAACTGCTAAACCTAGTGCGATCAAAATCTGCCAGTGTGCTGCCACCTTCTTCATAGACAGCAGGCTAACAAGCAAGCTGAGAGAGACAAGAGAGCATTTTCCCATTTTCACTCCCCTTTTCACTCAAAAGCCCCCCCAAACAAAATCATCACCACCGCGCACCCACGCCTCGACTCGCGAACCAGCAGAAATAAACAAATCGCGTAAAGTGCCCTACAGCCCCCATTTTACCACCTCTAGCTCGAGCTTCAGCCGCTACATCTATGCATGTATCTAGCGAGAACCAGCCCCGCGATCCACTTACCTACCCCTCCACAATATTTCACATTTTTCTCTAGGCGAATCCATGCTGGCGATCTAAACCACAGCCATGAGCAAGCCAGTCCGCACCAGATTCGCCCCATCACCTACCGGATACCTCCACGTGGGCGGTGCACGAACCGCACTTTTCAACTACCTCTTCGCACGCAAACATGGAGGCACCTTCATCCTCCGCGTCGAAGATACAGATAAAGAACGTAATACGGATGAAGCGCGCGCTGCCATCTTCGAAGGACTTAGCTGGCTCGGAATGGACTGGGATGAAGGCCCTCAGAAAGGCGGAGCCCATGGCCCCTACAACCAATCAGAACGCCTAGACATCTACCACCGTTACTTCGACAAACTTGTCGCTGCAGATCGTGTCTACGAAGATGATGGAGCCTACCGCTTCCGCTTCGAACGCAAGCCCATCACCATGCAGGACCTAGTCTGCGGTGAAGTCATTGTCGACTACACTGATGAGTCAATCAACCCAGACATGGTCGTCAAACGCTCAGACGGAACCTACACATTCCACTTCGTTAATGTGGTCGATGACATCGAAATGGGGATGACCCACGTCCTCCGCGGCGAAGACCACCTCATGAATACCCCGAAACACCTCCAGCTCTTCGAGGCTTTCGGCGTCGAACCACCCGCATACGCTCACATCCCACTCATCCTCAATATGGATGGCTCCAAAATGTCCAAGCGTGACCAAGGCGCTGCAGTGGGAGAATACGCCACACAAGGCTATACCAGCGAAGCTGTCTTTAACTTCCTCGCCCTCCTCGGTTGGTCACCTAAAGATGAAAACGAAATCTTTAGCCCTGCCGAAATCATCGAGAAATTTACCATCGAAGCGATCAACCGAGCCCCCGGAAAGTTCGATATCGAGAAATGTGGCTGGGTCAACCAGCAACACCTCGCAAAACTCAGTCCCGAAGCTTTCGCCGCTGCTGCCCAACCCTACGTCGAGGCCGCCAATATCACTCCCGATGCGCAATACCCTGCAATCGCTGCTTCCATCCAAGAAAAAGTCCGCCTCCTCACAGAAGTTCCAGCTATGATCGCCTTCTTCTATGATGCCGACTACCCCTTCGATTCCGAAGCCCTCGCAAAAGTTCAGAAAAATGAGGCAGCCGCAGAGCTCCTCACAAAACTCGCTGCCGCATTCTCCGAACTCAACGACTGGAATGAGGCAAAAGCGAGCATCGGCGCCACAGCCAAAGCCAATGGCGCTAAACCCGGCCAGCTCATGTTCCCAACGCGTGTCGCTCTCACCGGCGCTGCTGGTGGCCCCGATCTCGGTGCCATCCTCGAAATACTCGGCCAAGAAGAATCCATCAGACGCATCAAGCGCGCCGTCTCGCAGCTCAGCTAGTGCAGCTCTGCAAGAGCCTCCATTCTTTGTAAAAGCCTGCCCGGAAAAAACCGGCAGGCTTTTTACATTTCATCACAACCCGTTCCTCATTGACTCATTCTATTAGAGACTGTTAGCATACCACACTATGTCTCTCAAATACTCCCTCCCCATATTCCTCTCACTCCAAGCCCTCAGCTATGGTGCCGTAGTTCTCAGTAATCTAGATGACCTCCCCGACCGCATCGAAAGCACCTCCATCACCGTCTCCCCACTCAACTGGCAAGCCACCCCCATCACCACCGATAACGCAAGCTACCAAATTAACTCCATCACTGCAAACATCGGAGATTTCAACCCCGCCGGTACCCTCTTCATGGAAATCTGGAGCGTCGATGGCTTCGCTGAACCTAATGCCAACCTCCAACGACTCAATCTCGTCCAAGATTTCAACGGAGCCAAAGAATGGACAGGTAACCTCATCCTCTCAGCTAATACTAGCTACTTTGTCGTCGTCGGTGTCGACAATGGCGGTGGCCAGTGGAGAAACTTTATCAATATCAATGACCCAGTCACCCCCACCTTCGGTGACTTCCGTGTCGATCAAGGATCTTGGTTGCTCGAAACCGATTTCATGGGCTCACCTATCATTCAGTCGTATTCCTCTGGAAGCCAAGGATCCAGTTGGTCATCCGATGGACTCACCGGCGCACCACTGAGACTAGAAATTGATGCCACCGTTATCCCCGAACCACACAGCTCCACCCTCATTGCTCTGCCAGCACTCCTAACATTAATGAGACGCTCTCGTCAGTAGCTTCTCCTTGCCACACATCCCGCTCTATTCTATCTGTTAGTGCCATGAAATACGCTCTCCCTAAGCTCGCTGCCGCTATCCTCATCTCCAGCCACGCTCTCAAAGCCCAAACCCCACAGGCATACGAGCAACCACCCACATTCCGCGCCTCGGAAATCCTTCCCCCCGACCTCCTGAAAAGCGACCTCCATCGGATTCGCGAATTCAGCCCAAGCGATGGCTTTATGATCCATTTCACCATCGATACCAACTACGGTGAAATCCGCTGCCACGGCATGAACGAACTCGCCGAGCGACTCAATGAAGTCCGAGCCATCAAAGTCCTCGCCGAAACTAGCCGCAGTGACCTCTTCGCCGAAGGCCTCCAAAAATCTATCGAAGCCCCCATCGATGCCGTTAAAAATATCGCCGAAGACCCAGAGGAAGCCTTCCGTAAAGCACCCGCCACTGTCGGACACTTCTTCAAAAAAGTCGGTTCCTCCGTGAGCCACGCAGCTGACAAAGTCGAAGATAAATGGCAAAACCGCGATAAGAACCCACAATCCAATGCCGAGATCATAGAAAACTCAGGCAAAGGTCTCGCCAAATCAGCCAAAAGCGTCGCGGGTTTCGATAAAGCCAAACTCGACTGTGCCCGCAAGCTAGGTGTCGACCCCTATAGCGACAACGCCCTGCTTCAAGCTGAAATGGAAAAAGTCACTTGGGCCTTTTTCGCAGGCGGCCTCCCTCTCAGACTCGGAGTCTCTGCTGTCTCTGGAGGAGCATCTGCTGCAATGACCGCTACCAAAACTGTCGGACTCCCAGAAGACATTTACGACATCACCCCCGGTGAACTCCTCCTGCGCGATCGCGAGACCATGCAAAGCATGGGAGCCAGCGACACCCTCATCGATGTTGTACTCAACAACCCAAACCTCAGCATCGCAAAACGTCACAGTATCATCCAGTCACTCGCTTCCTTGCCCAAAAATGGTGACCGAGTGAATGCCCTTGGAATTGCCGCAAATTGCCAAAGCAAAGACCAAGCCCGCTACCTCAACCAAGTGTTAAACAAACTTTCCTCCCAACACAAAGCCACTCCTTATGCTGCTCTCACCACTGTCGTGAGAATGCCAGCGGGCGTCACAAAACAAGGGGTTGTCGAAGTCGTCGCCCCCGTCGACTTCATCGCATGGACTCCCAAAATTGCAGACTTCGCGCGCGCCCCCAAGATGCCCCAAATGAAATACCGCGCCCTCATCTACGGAAAAATCAGCCCCATTGCCAAAGCCGGATTTGAAGCCGCCGGCTGGGATGTCGTCGTGCGCGACTAATACCATTGATCGAAACGGAATGGTATAAGCCTCAGACTCACAGCGCTTCGACAACTAACTCGAAACGCTTGTTGTATCTCCCCCCGTTGTATTTCTGACAACAACTGTAACAAGCCACATAACGCCGCATCTTACGCACCCGCTCGATAGCCTCACCGCAACTCGGACAACAGTAGCGCCACTTCTTCGCTTGCAGCCTCCTCGGCAAGGCTAATTGATGGGTAGCACGCTCCCCTGGAATTCCTAAGTCAGCACAGGCCTGCTGCCATTCCACCCCGTGAGGCGCTATCCTTCGTCTGCCACACCGGTGGTACGCCAACAAATGCGCCAACTCGTGCAGTAATGTTCTGCGCACTTCTTCCAAACTAATACTGAGCAACTTCGGGTTGAGCTCAACACGTGCCTCCGGCCAAAAGGCTCTCCCAGCAGTCGAACGCATCCGCTTGTTCCACCCCACACTCACACTCCGAGCAAACTTCGCACCAGCAAGTTCCTCCAGCCGACACATCGCCTCTTCTAAAATGGCAGCCAGAGCCTGCTTAATGTCCTCCTCCATCGATGAAATAAAACACCCGCTCAGCGCACTAGCTAAGCGGGTGGGTCTTAAAATCTGCAGCTTACTTGTTGAGAACGCCAGCCATCTTGGCCTGACTCGTCATCTGCATCAAGTCGTCCAAAATGAAAATGCTCTCGCGCTTCACGGGATCGAGCCCCGATGGCCATTCCGGAGTGATATCCAGTTCTTCTATCTCATCCTTCGCACGGCTCATGTAATCGTCGTCCTCAGATGATGGATCAAATACAGGCAATTTCTCGTCCTTCAAATTCTCTAAATGCGCCTTGTAGAAGGTCATGGCTGCCTTGTCAGCCTTCTGCATCTCAGCAAAGCGAACAATGCGTTCCTTGTTGCGTTCCTTGGTGCGTGTCTCGGCTTCCGCCAATTCCTGCTGACGCGTTTCCAAGTTTAAGGAAATCTCGTTCTTCTCGATTCTTTCCTTCGTGCGCTGCACATCATCCTCAAGGTAAGCAAAATCTTGCGATTGCTTCACACGCTCGAGACTCTTTCCTTTGAGCTGCGCAACGAAAAGGTTCTCACGTGGACTCGCCTTGTAACCCGGTGCACGACGAATCTTGTCGTAGGCCAAGGCATAGTAGAGGTACTTCTCTCCCACATCGATGGCATCCATCATGTTAGGCAACACGATGTCCGCTTCAACACCCTTGTTCTGAGTAGATGAACCAGAGACACGATAGAATTTCTGAATCGTCGGCTTGAGGAAACCAGCGCGCTCGCGATTCGCAAAAAATGGCATCAAGCGAGAAATATCCATTGGCTGCTGCACTGTCCCTTTACCGAAGGTTGAGCTTGTCCCTACCACAATCGCACGGTTGTAGTCCTGCAGAGCGCCAGCCAAAATCTCACTCGCCGAAGCACTCGATTTATCAATCAACACCACCATCGGCTTGTTGAAAATAGCTTTGTCGTAGGCACTCTTCAAATCTATCCGACCCAAGTAGTCCTTCACCTGAACCACAGGGCCCTTACCAATGAAGAAGCCAGTCATCCGACGCACTTCCTCAAGTGATCCACCACCATTGCCGCGAAGGTCTAAAATCAACCCCTCCACCTTCTCCTTGTTGAAGCGACGCAAAATCTTCTCAACATCTACCGAACAACGGGTTTCTCCCGTGTCGAAATTCGCATAAAACGACGGCAAGGTGATCACCCCAATGCGGCTCAACTCACCCTCTACATTCTTGCGCTCGATAATCTCGCCCTGAGCAAAGGATTCACCCATCTCTACCTTGCCACGCTTAATCACGATGAACTTTGGCTCACCTCCATCCGCAGGCTCCACCTTGAGACGCACGCTCGTCCCCTTCTCTCCGCGAATTTTATCCACGACCTTGTCGATTTTCATGAACATAATATCGTTCATCTGGCCACTATTGTTGATGTCCACTCCTACCACGCGGTCATTAAGCTTCAACTCACCTTGAGTCTCCGCTGGCCCACCTTTGACGATCCCCATGATCTTAGTCGCTCCATCCTCTTCGGCCTGCAATAATGCACCGATACCCACAAACTCATTGCTCATGCCGGACATGAATCGCTCCATCTCACGTGCACTGAAATAATCCGTGTGCGGCCCGTAACTCTTTGCCACCGCCGATAAAAAGAAGTTCGCAATATCCTCGTTATCAACATCATCAACCGATCGCTTAACACGCTCGTATCGGAGTTTGAGTTTTTCCGCGATGGGCTTCTCATCCCGCAGTGGATTTTCTTTCCCCTGTTCCTTCGCCCGCGTCTCAATAATCGAGCGGCGAAGAGTCTCAGCTAACATCGCATCTTCCACCATGCCATCCCACAATGCGTCAGCCTCAGCCTTATTCGCGGGCCACCCCTTATCCGATGGCTCCTTCAAGTCCCGGCGGGATCGCTTGATCGATTCCTCGCCCGTAAAATCAAATTTGTTCTCACTCAATACTGCCTTGGCGTACTCCGTGCGCTCATCCACGCGCTTGCGGTAGAGGTTATAAATTGCCTGCGCCGGCTGCATGCTTTCCTTGTGCAACAACAACTCCGTAAGACGTGAACCGTATTGCTTCTCAAGCTTATCAATATCCTCTTGCGTGAAAAACATCTTACCGTAGTCCAATTCATTGACGTACATCCGGAAGATCTTGTTGCTCAATTTTGCGTCGAATGGAAGTCGGTCATAGTGGCGGTTCTGCAGCATAATCGACATCTGCTTCCCCACCTCGTTGAAGTCGGTCTCCGCAGCCGTCATCGGCAACACTGTCGTAAGAGCCGCTGTACCACTGAGCACAACGTGTTTGAGCGTGTTTTTCATCTTCATAGCATCTATTTCCCAACCTAATCCTTAGCTTTGAGGCTAGTATCATCGTCCACGGATCCCAACTTGTCGAATCCTTTCCTCATTTGCCCTAGGATTTACGCGCATTCCCCAAGCCGTCTTACGCCCAGCACCCCAGTCTCAGCTCCAAACCGCTGACTTTCTTTTTGCTTTGCTTCCACCCCAATCTATTCCACAACTCCGTCGTCCATGCACATTTTTGACATTCTCAGCCAAGACGGCCCATCACTTTCCTTCGAGTTCTTCCCACCCAGAACTCAAGAAAGTTCAGACGCACTTTACGAAGTCATCGCAGAGCTCGAACCCTACCAGCCCTCCTTCGTCTCCGTGACCTACGGCGCGGGCGGCACCACACGAGATCTCACACATGACCTCGTCCTGAGAATTAAAGAAACCACCGGCATCCCTCCCGTCCCCCACCTCACCTGTATCGGACATACCGAGGCCGAAATTGATGCCATCCTCACCCGCTACGCCAATGCCGGCGTCTCCAATATCCTCGCACTCCGTGGTGACCCACCACGTGACCAGCCCAATTACGACCGCTCCAACGACGATTTCAAATACGCATCCGACCTCGTAGCATTCATTAAACAATTTAACGCCTCCGGACGCCACCCAGACCCTCGCGGCTTCGGTATCGGCGTGGCAGGATTCCCAGAAGGCCACCCAGCCACTCCCAACCGAGTCCTCGAAATGGAATACATGAAAGCCAAGTGCGATGCCGGTGCCGATTATATCTGCACCCAACTATTCTTCGATAATCACGACTTTTTCGATTACCGTGAACGCTGCCAAATCGCAGGCATTGATATCCCCATTATCGCAGGAATCATGCCCGTTACCTCAGTAAAAGGCATGCGACGCATGGCAGAACTCGCTGAAGGCGCTCGCTACCCAGCCAAACTTTTGAGAGCCCTCGAGCGCGCAAATGGCAACCAAGAATCGGTGGAACGTATTGGTATTCATTACGCTGCACAACAATGCCACGAACTGCTCGATGCAGGTGTCGATGGAATCCACTTCTACACACTCAACAAATCAAAGGCCACACGTGAAATTTATGCAAATTTAGGCTTGAGCCAAGCTCCGGCCTAGCCTAATACTCCTCCCACATCGCCAGCACGGCGATCTTCTAACGGTAAAGCGGGTATAGCATAGTGGTAATGCTCCAGCCTTCCAAGCTGATTAGGAGGGTTCGATTCCCTCTACCCGCTCCACCGATAAAAACGAGCCGCAGTTCACTCTGCGGCTTTTTTGTGCCCACCATGCACACATCACACTTTCCACCCACAAAAAATGCCCAACTCCGTGACAGAACATCACAGAGGGGACATACGTAGATAATTACCTCGCTAGACTAGCGACGACGACGCATCAATCTGCCGCCAATCCCCAAGATCAGAAGTGCCGATGTGCTAGGCTCAGGAATGCTCGCCACTGCAGCGATTTCCATTCCAGTCACGGTCTGCATCACAAAACCCTTTGTGAGCTCAAAATCATAGTCACCAATCGATCCAGGACCCGTCTCTAACCAAGCATTCACATGCTCACCCTCAAGTTCAAAAACCGAGCCGTCTTGATAACCGAAAGTCGTAGGGTCACCATCCTCAGCGTCATCCGCCAAACCTCTTTTAAATGTCAAAACCAAAGGGCTCAAACCACTCGGGTCGACCGAGCTCGCTAACAAACCACTAGAAGTAGTATCTACCTCAGAAAAGCCATTCCCAATACTATTGACCTGAACCTGAGATGTGTAGTGCGTCCCTACTCCTGTTGGCGCTACATAAGCATTCAGCGTGATTGTAAACTCAGCCACCGACATCGGATCAAACTCAAAACGCCCAATCCCATTGTTCCCTGATGTCCAGGTTCCACTAACTCCAGAAATCGTGAATAAGGGGTCCACAGGTATGCCGTCCGCTAAGGATACATTCGGTGCCGTGATCTCAAACTCAATGCGTCCCTCATCCGCCGTCTGCAAAACGTGCGTGTACGTGGCATCAATCGGACGTGCCGCGAGCATCGCAGCCGATGTTGCATACTCCACCCCGCGCTTATATTGCTGGTAAAACTGGCTATAGGGGATCTGCTGGTCACCACCTCCATTGATGTTGATCGCATAATACTCACCCACCCCATTGAAACTGTCCTCCTCAATCGAAGTCCCGCCAATGTCATCGAACCCATCGTACGATCTCACACTCAAGCTCGCATCACCCGTCTGGTAATTATACCTTTCCAAACTAGAAAAGACTTCCACCTTTTCCTGCGCCATTATGGGTAACACACTGGCCGCAAATACCGTCATTGTCATTTTTTGGGAGAGAAACTGCATAGTAGACTAACACTTAAGTTGTGAGCAGGAGGTAGCGGATCACAACTCTTACGTCAATGTTACTTTCTCACCACACCAATATGCTCGCGATAGCGATCAGCCAGTACCTCCGCCAGAGCCTCAACTTTTCTCCCAACCAAATCACTCATCACTGTCTCCAAGCCCTCACACCGTTCCCTCGCTGAATCACAGATCATCGCCACATCGCCCCCCGCACCTGCATGCCTACCCGGCCCAGCAAAAAGCATCGACACCACAACCTGGCCATCGAAGCCTTCTTGACCCAATAACTTCTCTAACAATGGTTCGTTAAAATCGTACTCCGCCCCCTCACGCCGCTCCATAGAACACGCCCGCACCACCTTCACTACATCACCCAATTCCTCAGAAAGTTGCTCCGCCACGATCTCTCTGACAGCATTCACTTCCCTAACTGGTGTACCATGATCACACATCGCCACTGCTGGTCGCACCCAGCCCTTCTCTGCAATCCGCTCTCTGACCAACTCAGCCATGATTTTGGCCACACGCCGGTCACCTGCATGCACCAAACTTGCTGCAACCTCGACTTCAAGCTCCGCCCAACCTTCGTCATGTAAATCTTTCACACGCTTAGGCAAGTAATCCACGAGTGCCCCACTAGGACCAAAAAATAAAGGCACGATAATGAAACGGCTCACTCCCAATTCTCTCTGCGCACGCATAAAAGGCACCAAAGTCATCGCCTTCTCTCCTCCCAGTTCCTCAGCAGCCACCTTACTGGAATGCAGCAAGGAAACCGGATGCACCTCTTGCCCCAAGCAGCTCCCTAGCGCAGCTGCTAATTGCCTTAACTGCAAGGTCGCCCCCGCCCGCAATGATCCATTATCCAATAAAATGATCCCTTCTCGCTTGCCTACCATACCCCCCATCTAGTCCTCATCCTCCCTCACGTCAAAATCCAATGGCGATTTTTCTAAAAAAAGAATTGCCAGCCCCCTCCTCGCTCTGTAGCTTCCGCCCACCTCGCAAGAGGTGACCACAGGATATCAGGACAGGTGCCAGAGTGGTCGAATGGGCTCGCCTGGAAAGCGAGTGTGCGTGAAAGCGTACCGAGGGTTCGAATCCCTCCCTGTCCGCCATCTTAAAATAAAAAATGACTCCAGCTTGCTGGAGTCTTTTTTGTTTTACGGCAGTCCTTGGGAGGGATGAGAACGCAGTTCGACTGCCATGCGTGTGTCACGCATCCATCTTCCCAAAATGCAGAGGAGCATTTTGCAACCTGCAGATCAGGAGCGGAGCAACAATAATCCCTCCCTGTCCGCCATCTTAAAATAAAAAATGACTTCAGCTTGCTGGAGTCTTTTTGTTTTACGGCAGTCCTTGAGAGGGATGAGAACGCAGTGCGACTGCCATGCGTGTATCACGCATCCATCCTCCCAAAATGCAGAGGAGCATTTTGCAATCAGCAGATCAGGAGAGCCCCTATAGAAAGAGCTGCCCCAGCATCCGCAAGCCAGTGATTAGCAAGACCACGGCAAACACCCTCTTTAATTTTGCCGCATCCAACTGAGTAGCTATGGCCACACCCAACGGAGCAAACAATACGGTCAGTGGCATGATGCAAAGAAACCCTAACAGATTCACCAAACCAAAAGTCCCGGCTGGTGCATCACTCGGTGTACTCCCCATGACCAACATCGTCAAAGCTCCAGGTAATGAAATGATCAACCCAATGGCAGCCGCTGTCCCCACTGCTCGATGCGCTGGGTAATGATACATTGTCAGCAAAGGCACAGAAATCGTCCCGCCACCGATACCCACCATCGAACTGAAAAATCCAATCGATGTCGCCATCACCGTTTGCCCCCCCCTGCCGGGCAGTTGAGGAAAGAGTGCTGACTTACCGGTCCTAAATAACATGTTTAAGGCCGATAATGTCGCAATCACTCCAAACAACGCAGTGAGCCATCTGCCATCCACCTGCGTCACCAACCAACTCCCTACAAGCACACCAATCAAAATGCAGCCAGCCCATCGCTTTATCAGCACGAAGTCTACATTCCCCTTGCGCTGGTGCGACCGAATCGAGCTGATAGATGTCGGTACAATCGTTGCCAATGAAGTAGCCGTCGCCACAACCATCGCCGATTCCGCGGACACCCCAAAACTCTGGAAAAGAAAAAATAGCACTGGGACAATCACGATACCGCCCCCCACTCCCAGCAAGCCTGCCAAAACTCCAGCAAATGCTCCCGTGGCAACTAAGCCTAGGACAGTGCTGAGGTTCGCTGTGATAAAATCTATGATTCCCATAATCAACTACTGCAATAGAAGCGGCTACCAATGACTTTTCAAGCCTTTGCTAGCCGCCCCTTTACTTAGGCAAAAGAGATAAAGTAAACCCCATGAGACGCCAGAGAAAGTCCTACCAAAATTGCAAACAAGGCATTTAGGCAGAACTTCTCTGACACCACACTAGGCCATGAGTTCATTTCTTACGATCTCAGCCCCCGCACGTAATGCCTTGAGCTTCCCCCTTGCCACATCGCGCGATAAAGGTGCCATCCCACAGTTCGTACACGGATAGAGCTTGTCGGCGTCCACATACTTCAGCGCTTCACGTAAGGTCGCAGCCACCTCTTCAGCAGTCTCAACCTTGTCACTCGCAACATCTATCGCCCCAACCATCACTTTCTTCCCACGGATGAGCTCAATCAACTCGATAGGAACATGCGAGTTGTGACACTCTAACGAAATTATATCGATATTCGAACGCTGAAGCTGAGGAAAGACTTCTTCGTACTGACGCCATTCCTCTCCTAACGATTTCTTCCAGTCCGTATTTGCCTTGATGCCGTACCCGTAACAAATATGAACCGCCGTCTCACACTGAAGCCCCTCAATGGCTCTCTCCAAACACTTCACCCCCCACTCACTTACCTCCTCAAAGAAGACGTTGAATGCCGGCTCGTCAAATTGGATGATGTCCACACCCACCGCCTCTAACTCTCGTGCCTCATCGTTAAGTAACTTCGCAAACTCCGATGCGAGCTTCTCTCGGCTTTGGTAATGAGCATCATACAGCGTGTCGACCATCGTCATTGGCCCAGGCAATGCCCACTTAATCGGCTGATCAGTCTGCTCGCGTAAAAATCGAGCATCTTCCACAAAAACCGAACGAGGACGACTCACCGGCCCAACAACCGTCGGCACACTCGCCTCATAACGATCACGAATTTTTACCGTTTCTCGCTTTTCAAAGTCTACCCCATCCAAGTGCTCAATAAAGGTAGTCACAAAATGCTGCCGCGTTTGCTCGCCATCACCAACAATATCAATTCCAGCATTACATTGCTCCTGTAGTGAAATACGTAAGGCGTCTTTTTTTCCATCTACTAATTCCTGATCCTCTAACTTCCACGGCGACCATAACTTCTCAGGCTCCGCTAGCCACGATGGTTTCGGTAAACTTCCTGCTGTCGAGGTCGGTAATAATTGCTTCATCTTACTGATTATTTTCTTTTTTTGTTAGACTGCGAAATTCTCTGACCATTGCTGCAAAATCGCTTGGTAGGGCTTGATGAAATTCTCCTCTGCAAATACCCCTTGCTTGACAGCTAACTGACTGCGCTCCTCACGATCATAAACAATCTGAGTAAGTGAATGGTCCGCGTGCTTCAAATCCGGCTTGTACAAATTGCCAGCCACAGCATTGGCGTTATAAATCTCTGGACGGTAGATCTTTTGAAATGTCTCCATCGTGCTGATGGTTCCTATCAATTCCAAATTGGTATAATCACTCAGTAAGTCGCCAAAGAAATAAAATGCCAGAGGTGCTACGCTGTTAGGCGGCATAAAGTAGCGCACATCAAAACCCATCTTCTTGAAGTATTGCTCCGTCAATGACGTCTCATTTGGCGTATACTCAACCCCTAAGACAGGGTGCTGATTTTCTGTTTGCTGGTAGGTCTTGTTGTCAGAAACACTCAAACAAATAACCGGCAACTTACTGAAGTTCTCCTTGTATTCCGCCGACTCCAAAAAATCTTTAAATAACTTCCCATGCAGCTCCCCAAAACCTTCAGGAATGCTGAATTCCGATCGGCTCTTGTTGTGCTCGCGCAATAGAACGCTGAAATCATAATCACGCACATAGGATGAAAAATTGTTCCCCACAATGCCCTCAATATGCTTCTGTGTTTTGCGGTCGATGATCTTAGTCTTTAAAATTTCGATCGATGGAAATGTCTCCCCCTTCCCTTCAACATCGACATCCACTGAGATAATTTCTAACTCTACAGAATATCGGTCGCCTCGCGGGTTGTCCCAATGCGCTAAAGCATTAAATCGACTATCAACCATCCTGAGCGCATTGCGTAAGTTTTCTTGCCGACTCTCCCCACGCGCCAAATTCGCAAAGTTCGTCGTGACCCGCGTACTGTCAGACGGTTGGTAATTCTCATCAAAATGAAGACTCTTGATGGTGTAGCTAAACCCCTTGTGCTTCCCCAACTCGCATCCTATCTCTTCCGATACTTTCTGTTCTGTTTTCATCACTCTCTCTGAATAGTTGTGGTTTGATTCTGATATGCTCCACAAACCACACTCCCAATGCAGCATGGGTGGCTTTGCTTTCATGATTCGCACCCTATCAGGGTTGATCTATGAATAAAAATGGTCATTAATCATACATCCATGAGCAAAATTAATTGATTGCCGACACCCCAATGATCGATCAAGCAGAGCACATCGCCCCACTCCCACAGCCGGCTCACCCACCAAGTAATCACAATCCCACCAGCCTAACAGGCTCTCAATCTCACCCTCGCTTTCCACCTAAAAAATTCCAGTCATGACCTACTTAGAAAGAATCCATCTCGAAATCATTCTCGCCGTTGAAAAAGAAGGAAGCATGACGGCCGCTGCCGAGTCCTTACACCTTACCCAATCTGCTCTCAGCCACAGTATGTCCAAACTTGAGGACCAACTCGGCGTCAAACTCTGGCAAAGAAAAGGAAGGCAACTCATTCCTACACAGGCCGGCCAACACCTGCTCAGCACAGCAAGACGCCTCCTACCACAATTCATTCGCACCGAAGGCCAACTCATCCAGTTCAGCCGTGGTGAACGAGGCATCCTCAAAATTGGAATGGAATGCCACCCCTGCTACCAATGGCTCCAAAAAATCACGAAGACCTACCTACAGGACTGGCCTTCCGTCGACCTCGATGTCATTCAGAAATTCCAATTCGCCGGGATAGAAGCACTGCTTGCACATGAAATCGACATCATTGTCACCCCTGACCCAGTAAAACGCCCCGAACTCACATTCATTCCTGTCTTCGGTTACGAACAAGTCCTCGTTGTGAGCGGCGAACATCCCTTCAAAGACCGCAGCTTTGTTAAACCCGAAGACCTCAGCGATGAAACGCTCTTTACCTACCCAGTCTGCTCAGACCGCCTCGATATTTTCACCAACTTCCTTACCCCAGTCGGCAGAACCGTCAAATACCAGAAAATGATCGAGACCACTGAAATCATGATCCAAATGGTCGCCTGCGGCCGTGGCGTTACCGCCCTCCCACGCTGGCTCGTCAACGAATACGCCGAACGCTATGATATCCACCCACTCAAACTCGGTAAGAAAGGCGTCCATAAACATATCCACCTCGGCATTCGAGAAGAGGATGCCAAAGTCGATTATATCCAAGCCTTCCTCGAAAGTGCTCAAACACCCACCGATTAAGCGACCTAACACAAATACATTTTTCTAACACAACAATTGATCCGCTTTATTTCTGGATTTTCTCCAAATCCCCTAACATCCACGTCTTATGGAAATCCTTACTCTCAGGGCCATACAGTCGGAAGAGCAAAAAGAAATCTTCTCCCGTAGGAATCCAGTTAGACTCTTTTCCTTCAGGCGCTTTCGGACCAAAATAGATATCGTAAGAACCATCATCGTTGACCTGCATGGTGTCAGCATCACGAGATGAGAGTCCCACACGCTCCACGTCTCGAATGAAGCTCTTGGTTTCCATGCTGTAGACAATAACTGACCAGAAATCCTTCGCAGGTGTATCCTTGGGCACATTTAATTTATAGCTGGATTGCGCGTCGTACATAGCACCTTCCGAATCGCGTAAACCAGTAAGGTAAAAGGTCCCACCTCCAAGGTATTTGGGTAAATAGGTGATCCAGAAATAGCTACCACCAGCACGGTCATCCACGAGGATAGATTCCTCAGTCTCATAGGGGAAACCAGCTTCCGCTTGCCCGGCTGCGAAGTCCCATACCAACCACTGAGACTTGAGCTTCCCACTCTTATCTTTCCAGAGCGGAACACATGCCTTCCCATCAGCTACAAAAAAATCCTGCATCGAAGCATAAGCTAACAACAAACCTTCATGCATCGCCCTCTTCTGCTTCTCACTTGGTGCAAATGGCTTCCCTTTCTCAATACCCAAGTCCTTGAGCAGCGAAGTCATAGCCTTGTCTTGGACTCGCACAGGGTTCCCCTGAACCACGTCGTTGATATCCTCAAAATAGGTAAAGTTATAATACGGTAGGCAATCATAACTTTTCTGAGTTGCATCAATATGCTTAGTCGCTGGCGGACTGTCAGCCTGGGCCAGAGGGTAAATCTTCACCCCTTTTGCATAATTGCCAGCATCCTGATCGCTCGCTCCCTCATAGAGCCTCGGCCGAAATGAAAAACCGTATTGATAAGTATCAGTTTCATACACAAAGTAGCCCTCCTTCTCTAAGTCTTCCTTAGACTTCTTCCCCTCATAATTTGGCGGTAATAACACGTACTTTCCTCCTTTGCCTTTGTCTCTACCAGACGGTCCAACATCTTCTATCGGTTGATCCCAGGCATTCACTATCGTCCCAAAATAGCTCACCTTTTCGCTAGCTGCCGGCACCTCTACCACCAAAGCTCCTGCCTCTGAACTTAATGACGCCCAACAATATGCCGTCACATCATTGGCTGTTAAAAAACCATCATCTGACCCCAAAGGCTCATTCAAATAAACCACATCGTTGAGATCACCTCCGATCCGCCGTGTTGCCTTAATAAAGTCCACCATTCCCACTGCTGGCATGAAATAGATAGCCGTCTGGGTGGCGCGTTGAACCATCATCTGATACTCAATATCTTCAATAGCTCGCGCCCTCTCCAGTACTCCATCAGTCTGATCAAAACGTTTCGCTTCTGGAAGCTCCTTAGCAGATACAGACAAACTCGTGAGTGAACCAATCACTACTGACGATACAACACTTCTCAATAACAGTCTCGATGGCATGATCACATTCTCATTTAATTTATACAGCAACCCCTCCCCTTGTGAGCTTCGGTCAACTCCGACGAGCCAAGTTACCAATCTCCATGTATAACAGACCACAGGCCAATTTCCTGCAACCTCAAACTCCTCTCAAAAATTATAGACACCAATCACCCCCCCTATCTAACACGCTCTAACACTATTACCCCACTTCCAAATGACATATTCCAGAGCCACCACAATTATGCAAATTACTTGCAATTAACCTCTGCAAGCTTTAGCTCAATACCTCTCAGATCCACCGGCTAACTCCGCTGATGGCGCCACCATATTCCCAATACTA